>JAFTPN010000075.1 GCA_017463245.1 Clostridia bacterium | reverse complement strand
TGCCACAACAACAGCCTCGATGGCCTCACTCACGCCGGTGTCGATCACACCGGCCAGCACCAGGATGCTCAGCACCTGCGCGGCGATCGCCGCCAGCGTCACCGGGGAAAGCAAACGATTCTGCTCCATGTCCTTCTTCCTCCTTTCAGGAAACAACTTCCCATTCCTGCACTTCAGCCCAGATCTTGTCGATAAAGGAATTACCCTTCAGAGCCTTGTAAGCCTCATACAGCAGAATGAAATTTTCATACTCATACTGGCGTATGACCCGCCTCTCACGATTGTGGTAGTAGATCCGCAGCATCTCGCTGCGCAGTTGGCATTTCGTGCCTTCTTTGATCCTGCGCATCGTAGCCCAAACCGGCGCAATGGCGCCGATCAGAATGGTCACTTCACCGATAAATGTTGCAATTTCCGTCAACCCCACTGGTATCACCCCCACCCAACGCCATCGGCCAGCAGATCCCGCAGCTGTTCGGCCATTTCCCTGGGCATGGTAACGGTCACCATGTCGCCGGCGGGCTTGTCCGCCGCAGCGGGT
This sequence comes from Clostridia bacterium, assembly GCA_017463245.1. GTDB lineage: Bacteria > Bacillota > Clostridia > Christensenellales > Aristaeellaceae > UBA11524. Next base: position 34,181 of record JAFTPN010000075.1, on the reverse strand, counting down.
TCGCCCTCCATCTGCAGGAAGCGGCTCATCATCCAGCCGGTCAGGCCGTCATGGTGCACGCGGCTCCACCCATCCTGCTGGGCTGCCACCGTGACCGTGACGCCCACCGGCACGCGATCCAGCAGCGCACCGCCAGGCGTTTGGCGCAGGTTCACGGTGCTGCCCTCCATGGCGGCCACCGTGGCCGTACGGATCTCACTCACAGTTTCTTCTCCTTCCTGGCTGACTTTGCGCAGCCATCCGCGGTAGTTCCACTTGCCCAGTTTGGTATCGACCACGATGCCTGGACCGGTACAATGGACGATCCGCAGTGGATCCACACTGCGCACCACACCGATGTGGAAATAGTCCCGCTTGTCAGGATCCTTATCGTAACGGTCGGGCAGGTTGTAGTTGGTTTGCCCGGGCATGGCGGCCTTGTACACCACCTCGCCCACGTTAAGGTCGTCGGGATCGGTCGCCGGCAGCAGATAGTCCATCTCATTCCGGGCGGCGTAGTTGCTGCCATGAATGCCGTCCCAGCTGCCACCGCTGCGCCGGATCGCGCCGATGATGAGGCCGATGCAGTCGCATTTGCCGTCGCTGCCATCATGCCCCAGCTGATACTCAGGCCGCTCATCGGCGATGGCGTCAACGCTCCGAAGGAATGTATCCATCAGGATCCTGCTCACACACCGCACCTCCCTCACACTCCGGGCAGACCTGGCGCCCCTCCGGGATCGGGGCGCCGCAGCAGATACAACGGTTATCATTGCACATGGTCATGCCTCCTTAGTCACCAATCTGGGTTATTAGATTTTCGATTTATTTCCAATTTTTTTGAAAATACTGTTGATAAACCACGCAATGCGTGGTATTATATAGTCAAGAGATAGCCGCAGGCAGGAAACGCTGCCGGGTATGGAGGTACACCATGAAGCTTTACAACGTTTCCCTGTCCAATGATAGCTGCATCTTTGATAGCCACAATGGATTTGCTACGGCTGCCGAAGCCGCTGATTTTGCAGCAGGCCGTGGTGGCAAGTATCGCGTGTACGTTGACGCAGACAATGCCGAGAATACGATCATGGCAACGTACTACACCGACAAAGATTCTTTCGCCGTCGATGAGGGCTTTGACTATACCTTTATGACCCGCGCCCATTTCGCACGATACTTGGAGATTTCCCTGTAATGACCATCGCCGAAATCAAAGCCGCATCCGGCTTTACCCAACGCCAGTTATCTGACCATCTTGGTGTCCCCTTGCGCACCCTCGAAGATTGGCTGTCCGGCAAACGTAGCTGCCCACCCTATGTACTATCCCTCATTGAGTTTAGACTCAGAGCAGAGGGGATTATCGGAGTCATGGACTAACCATGGCTCCGATTTTTGAGTCACCAATCGGGTTGGAAAGCATCCTTGCCCTTGCCCTCTCCAGCTCCCCATCCTCCGTCTGGATCCCGTGCATTGCCAGCAACTCCGCTTGCTTGCGGATGATGTGGGCGCACTCTTCCAGCAGGCGGCACAGCTCCTCCATCATGCTCATTCCACCGGCCTCGGGCCGCAGATGCTCACAGCCTGGGCGGCGGTAATCATGCGGTCATCCACAAACGCCCACACCTGGGCGGCGGTGAGCTGGCGCATACGATACTTAAGCTTGATGAGTGCAAACATCACACAGCACCTCCAATCAGATCCATCAGGACGCTTTCGACGATCTCCAGGCGTTCCTCGGTGGTGGGTTCGGCCTCCTCCGGTGCGGAGCCATACGCCCACCAGGCGGCAAACTCGGCCTCGATGTCAGCGGCGGTTTCTTTGCGGTCGGCGGTCAGGGTGAAAACCACCTCATCGTAGACGATGACCTTCTCACCCTCACGTGCCTCCTCGCGGATGTTGTCGGCAAGACGCACATTGGCACTTCCGTCACCCAGCCGCTCCAGCAACACGGCAGAGGGCTTCACGGTGGATTCGGTGTTGATTAACAGCATTATTCAATCTCTCCTTCCTATTTCGGTCGGCCACGCGGAGCCAATAGGCTTGCACGCGCTTGGCGACCTTAAGTAACTCGTATACATGGTATTGATGGCATAGCCTGTAAGCATCGGTGTTGCTCACCATGCCGTTGCGGCTGATGATCTGCATAGCCCTCTGGCGTTTGATGGTGCCGGTGGCTTGCAGCTCCGTCCAGGCACGGGTGAAGCAGCGCAGTATGCGCTTGACATTGCGTCTGCGGATGGTGATATGGCTGCGGTGGATGCGGTAGCCGCCCATGTCGATGCTTGGGCAGCCCCTCGCCGCCGGCCTCGCTCTGCGCTTATGTTCCTTCTCTTCCTCCACGGTGTAGAGCCGGATGATGGCCGTGGTGGTGCGCATGGTCATGTGGAATGTTCGTTGCAGCCAGTCGGTCAGGCTTTTCACCGCCTGCCGCAAAGCTGTTTCCGACCGTCCCATCAGCACCATATCGTCCATGAAGGTACCAGCGCGGATCACCAGAGGGTATTTGTTATCCCTGCGGCTCTTACTGAGGCTGAGGACATACCGCAGCGCATAGCTCATTACAAAGTTGAACAGCCATGCGTCCAGATAACCACCGATGATGAGGTGGCCGTCGGGCGCATAGCGTTCCAGCACTCGCAGACAAGCGAGGATCCATTTCGCCCGTGGGATCTCTTTCTTGATGAGGTCGATGCAAAGGCTGTACATCACCGACGCATAGGCCGATGTGCAATCTGTTTTCACATACATTTTGATGCCCAGCTTGCGGTTAAGCATCCGTTCGACTTGCCTTGCAAGGCCCGTCTGGCCTTTGCTTGGTATGCTGGCGTGTTGCGTGGGCAGCAGCCGCGCATTCAGCAGCGGCTCGATCCCCAATTTGACCAAATGCCCTAATACCTGATGCCGCATACACAGATATGCAATGCGGCGTATTTTACCAGTAGCACCATCAGGTTTTTCGCGGACGGATACGGGGTCGAGATCTGGGTCGATGCCGTGCATGATCCCGTCCACCATATCCTCCGCAGCGCAGGCAAGCTCACAGATGATGTTGTACTTCATGCCGACGGACAGTCCTTTGTGGGCGATCTCATCTGCGTACAGCTCTTTTCTGGAATACCCCGTCCATTCCTCGATATAGGTCTGGACATCGTTCCTGCGCCATTTATGCTCCAGGCATTTCGATACAGCGCAGTAGGCCAGATCGCTTGTAAGGTGATTGTATAACCGCGCCATCTCGATACACCTCCTGATGTTTTCTTTTGGACTCAGGGGCTTTCGGTTAGATCACGCCTTACGAATCAGGCAGACCTCTCTACTACTCACCCCACGCGGTCGCCGATGCGCCGCGCCTGACCTTTCGGCCGTGCTGGTATTAGTCGATTTTCACGCGGAGGACTTTATGGCATATTAGACAGGACTTCCTGCCTTGCGTTACCAACCCAAAGGCTGGTAATGCCAAAGATAGCCGAGGCCGCTCGTTCCAGTTCGCATTGCCAGGACTGTTGTTGCCATTCGCGTAGGCAACGCCGCCATTGCCGCCATTGTTCAAATTGCCGAAGCACCACAGGCAGCGAACGCCGGAGGACGTGTTGAAGTTGAAAGCAGACCATGCCATAAAACCCCGAACCCTTTCGGGTTCCTTTTCATTCACAGGTAGGAGATTCAGTCAATATAGGGGCCCTTCGCCCCTCTGGGCGGCTTACGCCGCCCATTCACCCCGCTTTTTCCCAGCACCAGAAAGCCGAGGCCGCCCGTACCAGTGCGCAGTGCCAGGACCGTAGCTGCCATACGCGTAGGCAACGCCGCCATTGCCGCCAAAGTTCAAAGCGCCGAAGCACCACAGGCAGCGAACGCCGGAGGACGCGTTGAAGCGGAAAGCAGACTTCATGCCCGTGGTGCTGGAGCCGCCCAGGGCTTCCGGCAGCAGCATTCCGTCTTTGCGGATGGCAAAACGCTTGACGTAGTGCCAGCCAGCGGTCGCGCTCTGGAAGGTGCCGACCTCCTCATAGTTGGTAGTCGAGGAGGACTGCTTTTCACTATCACGGCACTGGTATACGGTGTAGATGCTCTGGGGCGTACGGCTTTCGTCGTAGTCGCTCATCCACAGGGGATCCAGGCCGACCGCATAGGCACCGTCCAGCACCTCAATGCCAGCGATACGGGCAGGCGTTTTGCCGTTGGTGCAGCTATACAAGCTGCCATCCTTGCGCCCAGGCAGTCGCTCGGTGCTGCCAGGTTCCCACGGCATACTGGACAGCAGCGCGGTGGCAGGAATGTCCACCGGCTCCACAATGCCCAGATGCACACGGGCGTACTCCGCGCCGTCGATGGTCACGGTTTCGATGCGTTCCACCTTGGCGTAGGCGATCAGGTCACGGTTTGCGGCGGTGTTACGGTCGCTGTCCGTACCATCGGGATGGCTGCCCAGCTCCACAGAGCTGCCAATGAGGATGGAGGCCGCCTGCGCCGTAGTCACCAATACGCTGGTCACACCATCCTCGGCCATGGCCACGGTATACTGCCAGGTGTAACTCAGGCAGCCCTCCAGCTCGCCGGAGTTCTCCAGGCTAAAGTGCCGGAGCTGCCACATATTCAGCAGATGATCGCGGTCGGTATCGGAGTAGGTGCCCTCATAAGCGTTCCACTTACGGGCGGCGGTCAGGCCAGCGGTGGCACTCACGCGGAAAGCGGGCTGATTGCCCACGCCGGAGGTCAGCTTGCCGTCGGCGGTCATGCTGCCGCCAAAGGAAGCGTGCCAGGTCATGATGCGCTTGCTGTTGTCGGGAGCCACGTCGCAGGCCATGGGGCGCATACCGCCCTGCTGGGTGGTCGCCCAGGTCTTGTACTCATGGGTGCCGTCGGTGTAGTGCGCCATCCACAGCGCAAGGCTAAAGGTGTACACAGGGGCGATGTTGCCGCTGACATCAAAGCCAGGATCGACACCTTCCACCGCCAGAATGTGCATGGTGCCATCTGCCAAGCTGATGGCATTGGCTCGGACGTACCAGGTCATGGGATCCTCGTCGCACCATTCGGGGGTGTTGGCATCGGTTTCCGTGTAGCACCCAGCCGGAGCCTTGTCGGCCAGGTCGGCCAGGGGCGTACCCTTGGGGTCGTTGCTCACACGCCAGTCATTCCAGCGCACGGTGTAGGTCTTGCCAGCCCAGCACCGCGCCAGCATGGAAAACCAGCGTTCCAGGCGGGTGTAGCGGCTATCCGTTCCCTCGCCGCTGATCGGCCACCATTGGCCGAAGATCTTGCTGGTGTTGGTGCCGTCCAGCAGGGCCTCAAAGGTCTGGTCGATACGAGAGTTACCAGCCAGACGCTCCAGGGCTTTAGCAACACGCTCGGCTTTGTTCCCCTCGAAAATAGATACAGGCATTGTTATTCTCCTTTCCGTATCGGCTTACGCCGCATACTCCACAGTCGTTTCCAGGGTGTCCAGGTTGGTGGTGATGGTCAGCGTTTCCCCGGTTGCCAGGGTACGGGTTTCCACGATCTCCGCATCCCCAAAGGCAAACGCATCCGTCCGCACCGGTTCACCGTCCTGCATATGCTGGATGGCGGTCAGGGTGCCGGAAGCGTTGTAGGTGTACTGCTGCACCGTATCGGGGATGGTGTCGTACTGGAGGAGCTGCTGGGCGGTGATAGAATCCGCAAAGCCTTGCAGTTCGCCTGTCGCCTTGTCGGCCCTGGCTGCTGCTGCGTCTGCGGTGGCCTTTGCTGCCTGGGCGGCATCGGCTGCGGTCTTTTGGGCAGCGGTGGCAGCATCCGAAGCCGTTTTCTGTGCGGCCCGGGCAGCGGCGTTGGCGGTGGTGACGGCATCCTGTGCCGCCTGGTTGGCGTTGTTGGTAGCAATCTCCATGGCGGCGATCTGCGCCAGCAGCTCATCCAGTGTGGGTACAACCTCGCCAGGGTCGATGATGGCGCCGGTGTGGCTCACACTGACAGCGCCTTCCACCCACAGGATGGTGTGGATTACGTCACCCAGGCTGGCCTTGATCACCAGGCCGAATCGGCCCTGCTTAGCATAGCAGGCGGCAGGCAGCGTCAACACGGCGCAGTTGTCTTCCACCTTGCCGTCAATGACAACGGTGGATTGATCAGCACGGATGAAGTAGCCGGTCACGCCTGCGCCGGTCAGGTCAACAGGCTGACGGGAGGTGTTGCGGAAGCAGCTCACGATGAAGCGGTGAGCGTCCTGGTCGCCTACAAATAAGGCGTTCCGCAACATCGTCATCCGCACACCCCGATCCAAGTCGGTAATAAATTTCAGGTTTGCAACAATCATTTTCTTCACTCCTCTTCTCATATGGCCATTTCCGGCACTATCCTTTTACAACGTTTTGAATGGACAAGCAACGACACTCAAAGTCATTTCGGACGTATTTTTCATGCGTCATTGACACGGCATTTTGCCTTTTATACCCTCCTGTAACGGTGTTCCAACGTCACACTTGCAACTTCCCCGTTCGTCACACTAACCTCAGCCGTCCAGTCACCCGGCGGCAGTTGCACAAATTCGCCACCTGTAGTGGCGCCCACGGCTGTTTCCAGATCGCAATCGATCACCGCGCTGCTGGCGGTCAACCGCACATCCAGCGTCATGGCGCCCACCGTCACACTCAGCACCGCGCCCTCAGTCCCTTCTACCCGCAGCAGCGGCAGCGAAGGGAAGCCAAAGGGATTGCACCCAGCAGCCCCACCCAGCAGCTGCACCGCAGCCCGCGGGAAAAGTTCATACCTCCACGGGCTGCACACAAAGGTGGGTGCCAACTGCAGATAGCTGCCTGGGTGCCCGGGTGCAATCTCATTGCTGGGCGTCTCCGCCTCGATCCGGGCGTGGAACGCGCTGTCCGGCACGCTGCCCAACACCAGCTCCCCGTCGCCGCTGAGCCATTCCAACACCCGCACGCGGTCGTACCCAGGCTTCACCGCCAGGTTCAGCGTGTACTGCACATCCTCCCACACATCACAGCCAAACAAGTCCTGCACCACTTCGCCGCTGCGGCCGGGGATGCTCACCTTGTCCAACCGCCGCGCCGGGCGCTTGTAGCCAGGCATTTCCTGCACCACCACACCCATGTCCCGCGAAGGCACGCCCCGCCACATAAATTCATTTTCCAGCATTATCTTCACCGCCCGTTACAGTCGCTTTACGTCTCAGCCATTCACGGCCATATCCACACTGATCCTCGCACTTTTTACACTTTGCCCGGGGACACAGCATCCTTTTTAATCGCCTGGTGCTCAACCTTGCCGGATCATACGGATCCCGCCCCAGCGCCCTTTCTGCAAACCGCGCCATGCCCACTGCGCGCACATATCCCTCCCGGCCGATCTGCCGCCGCCACATAGCGCCGCCTCCCTTTGCCTCAATCTACCACCACCATAACGCATGGCAGCAAGGTGGCAAACAAAAAGCCCTCCACATTTGGAGAGCATTTTCCGCGACGTCGCGGATTTTACCATCCCGCCACATCGGCATATTTGGTTTTCTTCACCAGCGGTGCGCTTGGCTGCGTTGCAGCCTTCAGCAGATCGTGCAGGGCAGCTGGCGTAGTCTGCCAGAATTCCTCCACGCTCAGGCTCAGCACCTTCCGGGCGGTCAGCAGCCATTGCGCCCAGTTCCAGGGTGTACCGTCATCTTCCGTCAGGCTTTTTTTTTACTGCCCCGGGGCTGCTTCATCAGCATTTCAGCCTGGGCAGCTCTGGCCAGGGCGGCGAAGTCCATCATGCGCATGGCCATCAGCTCCGCCATGGGCACCGGCGTGCCGCCTTCTTCCAGCAGCACCTTCACGATGGTCGCCTGCCGCTCCACGCTCATCGCCGGGGCCAGGCCGTCACCATCCGGCGCCACCTGCAACATTTCCAGCACAATCGCGTCGTAACGCTTGCCCAGCAAGCTTTCCAGCTTCGCCGCAGCCCTCAACGAGAAGAACATTTTGTAGGTTTTCCCGCCCACTTCCCATTCACTGGGCGCAGCCTTGTCGTAGAAAGTCGTTTCTTGCATGGGGTCATCCTCCCTTCATGCCATTACAATAGCCCCGCCATGCGCTATGGTGGCAAGATGGCAAAAGAAAAAGAGGGCAGCTTTCACCACCCTCTCCATCACACGACAACCGCTATCCTGGTGATTCTGTCGTTTTCTCCCCACAAGAAAGAAATACTGACAAACACACAGCCCAGCGGCACAAACCGCTGGGCTGTTCCTATGGCAAGGCGTCAGCCGTTCAGCCCCACGCCTGCATTCTTCATCCGGCCATAGGCGGCCAGCCGATCAGCCAGGTTATTCGCCTGCTGCGTGCTGCCCATGGTCGCACTCTGAATGGTCACGTTCACGCTGTTGTCGGTGCTGTTGTTGTTCGTCACAGCCCCGGCCGCCAGCGTTCCGACACCAGTCTCGATCCCGGCGCCCGGCATCACAAATTGCAGCGCAGCGCTCACCGCGCCGGCCAACCTTGCAGCAGCTGCAGCGGCTGCAGGCGTACCGGCGGCCAGGCCTTGCGCCAGGTTGTCAGCTGCGCCCTGTCCGGCGCCCCTGGCCACCTTTGCAGGCGCTGCGAGGCTGCTTTCAACCCCATCGCCGATCTCATCAGCCGTTTCTTCCACACCTTCAGCGCCTTCCTTCATGCCGGCGCTCAGGCTCTCCATGGCCTCGGTGCCAATGTTGTCCTTGTCCTGCATGGCCATCACCAATCGCAGCACATCCGCCATGTCCTGGCTCAAGGCACCCGTGTCCAGGCTTGCAGGATCCACGCCCTGGTCAATCATCGCCTGCATCCACTCAATAAGCGGATTGTGGTTTGCATCCACCCCCGCAGCCGCTTCATCCATCTGCGTCATCATCGCATCATACAGCATAGTGAGGCCGCCACTCTGATTAACCATATACACATCCATCAGGCCATTTTCATCCTGCAGCCAGTCGTAGCCCAGTGACCCCAACAGGCCCGCCGGAATGCGCTGCACAGCATCGCTGGCGGGCCTGTTGCTGTCCATCGATGCACCCAGGGCGCTCAGCACGTCCAGCATCTGCGCTATTGGCTGCAGCTGCGCCCAGGCTTCCGGGTGCTGCTGCACCAGGCCTGCCCATTGCGCCGCATAGCTACCCGTAGCAGAAGCAGTCACATTCTCACGAGCAGCTTCATGGGCAGCAGTCACAGCTGCCAATTCATCCTTCGCCGCCTGGATCTGTTCTTCATTCTCAGCAGCAAGTACCGCTGCCGTGTAGATCTCTTCCGCCTCTTTCTGCTCCGCTTCGATCGCCTCCTGCAGCTTGGTAGACTTTTCGGAAGTATAGCCCACAGCCTCAGCTGCTTGGCCTGCCAAACTCAGACCCATAGCCACAACCTCACCTGCATCGCCCTGAGTGTCAACGTTCGCAGCTTCACCGGCTTCGATCTCAGCCCGCAGCGCATCCATTTCCTCATGCAACGAACGCACCTTTTCAATGGCCGTCTGAAGATCAGCAATCTCCTGCGCCGTAGCCGTATTGCCGGCACGGTACACCACTTCCAGCAGCTTGTTCATGTCGCCGATCGCAGCGGTCAACTCTGCAGCAATGTCCGCCGTAGCTTCACTCTTCAATCCAGCAGCCGCATCCGGCGTGAGCTTGCCTTCCACATAGGCTTGCCAGCTGCTGTATTCGCCAAAGCTCAGCTCCCCATCATCCAGGGTATCATTCACCAGCCCCTGCAGTTCCGCGCGCATGGCTTCACCGTCCATCGTCACCTTGGCCTTCGCTTCGATCTCAAAGTCTTTCCTGGCCGCCTCAATGCCAGCGTTGATCCCATTCGTGATGTTCTGCTGCGCTTCGGGCGACAGGTTCGCATTCAGGCTTCCCAACACCCTTTCCAGCTGTTCCGCATCCGTTTCGACGCTGGAAAGCGCCCACGCGATTGCTCCGATCCCCACCGCACCCAATACCCAGGGATTCGACGCCAGGGAAGCAATGGTTTTGATATTCTTCATCAGCGCGCCTACTGCCCGGGTGGCAGGGCCGGCCGCAGCCGTTACAAGCCCCAGCCCGATCACCGTTTTCTGTGCGCCTTCGTCCATACCGCTGATGGCATCCGCAGCACCGCCCAGCACATCCGCAGCCATGTCCACCGCAGGCAGGAAGGCTTCGCCCAACTCCGCCCCAGCGTTCTTCAGCCGATTCAACGATCCACTCAGCCTCTCCGCCCGGCTGCTCACACGGGTCTCGAAAGCCTCATCCAGCACACCGCTGGCAGCCCGCATTTGCCCCAGTACATCCGCATAGGCGCCTGCCTGGCTGGTTCCAAGCGCCAGCACCTGATTCAAGCCCTCCACAGAGCCAAACAGCTTACCCAGGCTATCAACGTTCATGCCGGTTTTCTCCGCAACATCAGCCAAAAAGCCGGTCAATCCCTTGCTTCGCATTGCGGTAGTATTAAACTCCAAGCCAAGCCTCTTTGCCTCTTCTCTGGCCTCTGCCGTCGGCTTGATCACGCTGCTCATCACGGCCTTCAGGCCGGTCACGCTGCCGCTGGTACTCATACCGCCCAGCGTCATGGCAGCGATGGAAGCAAACACTTCTTCCATGCCCACGCCCACCTGAGGCGCCATGCCCGTCACCTGGCCCACCTGGCTGGCCAGCTGACCCACGTCAGTTTTGCCAAAGTTTTGTGCAATCAGCATCACATCCAGCACATGATCCAGCCCGCCAGAAGCCTCCTTCCAGGCGTTCACCACACTACTGGCGCCATCCACCACCGTCAGGGCGTCACTCTTGCCCGCCTTGGCAGCCATGGCAGCCCGCTCCGCCCAGTAGGCGCTATCCTCCGGAGTAACGCCCGCACTGATCGCCTGATACTGTGCGCTGGCCAACTGATTCACATCCGTATGGCTGTGGTTGCTGCCTGCCAGCAGCGCCGCACGGTACGCATCCAGCTGCTCCTGCTTTTGCTCTGCCGTTCCGCTCAAAAAGCCCGGCAGCGTAGCCGTCTCATACAGCGCATCTTCCAACTGCACCGCATATGTACCGCTGGCCACGCCCATTCCCAGGATTGGAATGGTCAAAGCCTTCGTCATGGCCTTGCCAACCTTCTCGACCTTGGCGCCGCGCTTCTCCAGCGTGTCCATAAAGCTGTTCCACTTTGCCCGAGCATTGTCTGCATCGTTTCCCGCGGCCTTGGCAGCCTCTCCCAGCGTTTTTTGACCTTGAGCAGCCACCTGGGCAGTCTTCCCCAGCTTCTCCTGCGCCTGAGACGCCTGCGCAGCCGCAGCGCGCTGCTTGTTCAGCTCACCCTCGCACTCTCTGATCTGGCGCCCCAGCCGAGCCTCGGAGGTTTCCGCCTGCAAGATCTGCTTGTCCAGCTTGTCCAGCTGATCCTGATTCGCCTTGCCGGTCGCGAGGTACTTCTCTCGGGTCTCCCGCAGGGCTGCCGTAGCCTTTTCCTGCTCCTGCAAACGGGTCTTCAGCAGGTCGCTGCGCTGGGCAAGGTAGTCCATATCCTTGCTGCTATGGCCATAGGCCGCTTCCAGTTTCTTCAGCTCCATCTGGTTCAGGCTCATCGCGCGACTCACGTCATTCAGCGTCTTCTGCGCTTTATCGCCGCCATCCACCCTCAGCACAATATTAGAAAGTCTTACGCCCATTCTCTCACTCCCTTACACAAAAGAAGAGCGGAGCGCACCGTCACACCCCGCTCCGCAGTCTCACACCGGCAAGCCAGCTTCCGCAGCCTTCGCGCGCAGATCATTCCACATTTCATCCAACGCAGTGGCAATCTCAGCCTGATACTTCCCCGCCAGCTCAGCGTTAGCGACCATCAGAGAAAGGTTCATAGATACACCAGGCGCCACACGCCCGATCATGGTGGCCACGCGCTGCGGGCGACCGTTTTCAGTCGGAACGGTAATATACTTGGAAAGATGCTGATCGTTCGTAACATTGATACCCATGGTCATTCCTCCTCATTCTCATTAACAGGCCGCGCTGCATCGTTCGCACTTACAAGCTGCGCCGTCTGCAAGGGCTTCAGCTCGCGTATGGCAGTGACAAGCAGCACACAGTTGCGCTCGCCGTGGACTTCCAGCTCGTTCAGGCAGCCAAGGGCTTTCATAATGGCTTCGTTCATAGGCGCCTCCTTATGCATAGACCAAATAGGTCAGTTCGGTAGTGTTATAAGTAACGCTTTTGACGTAGGTGATGCCGCCGGACACCTGGGTGCCGTTGGCGTTGAAGAAGGGCGGCGTGGTGGCGGTGGTGTATTGGGTGCCGGTGCAGACCTTGGTGGTGGCGGTGGTCAGGCCGCTCTTGGGCATATAGTCTTGCGCGTTGACCCAGATTTTCGTGGGGTAGTTTTCAAGCACCCAATTGCTGAGGCTGTTGACCTTGGTATTCACGCTTCCTACTGTGTCGAATTGCTGGCTATTAACCCAGCTTTGCGTGGCGTAGCCTTTGCCATTCACCCAGGCCTGGGTGGCATAGCCCAAGCCCGAAACAATCTCACCCACCCACACATCAGAGCTTTCGCCATTGATTGCACCGAATACAAGATTATCAAAATCACCATATCCGGCTACGACACTTTCAGCGCCGACATAAAGCGTTTTGAGTTCATCTGCCCACAGATCCGAAACACTGCCCTCAAAGGATTCAAATTCCTCCATGGTCACAAAACCCTGCAAGTCGATCTTGTCAGCCTTCAGCGCTATGGCAGCCGCATTGGCAGAGATCAGGTCGCTTTGCACCTTAAACTCCGCCTCCACGTCATCCTTCAGCGCCCTCAGTACCACCTCAGCTTCCACAGCATCCAGTGAGATCTCCGCACTACTAACCCGAGTTGCCAGCGCATCCAGCTCCGTCCGCTCCGCCTTCAGCAGAATATCCGCTTCCGCTGCATTAAGATCCAGCAACACCTGACTGATCACATCGCCCTGGTCGCTTATATCCGTACCCAAAGCCGTGATCTGCCCATCCATGCCATCCAGTCGGAGTTCAGCTGAACTTGTACGGCTATCCAGGTCTTTCACGTCATAAGCGATCAGCTCGATATCCCGCGCTTGCAAACGAATCTTTTCTGCTTCCACATCGATCAGATCTTCCACCCGAAGACTGTTTTTCCTCGCAGCCGCAACCTCTTTCCTCAGCTGCGGCGCAGTCACAATCACCGTGTCCGTCCGGTCGCGGAAGGCATCACCCACCTCCAACTGCGTATACGTCTGCCGCAGCACGTCCCAGCTATACCCGGTCACCTGCACTTGTTCACGCACATCAGCCGGCCCGTGGACGATCGTCAACCAGTCATACAAGCACACATGCGCCGCTGCCCATGCAGCATCCGCAGCGCCGATCCGGTTCATATCCACATACGCCAGCGATGTTTTTTCCTTAGGCAGGTCACATCCACTCTGCAGGCGCTCCTGGGCAGCCTTGCGCAGCATGTTGTGCACATCTTCCAGCGTCATTTCCGCCGTGTTGCCGTCCGCATCGTGCGTCCGCTGGCCAACCTTCGCGCCGGATACACGCCACACACTCACCAGCGGCCGCCAATATTCGCCAATACGCGGGCTGTCAACGTACTTTTCAGGCAGGTATACCGGATTGCCCTCAGCATCTTCGCCCACCGGCTGCAGGCGCGTCACGACCTGATCGATCATCGTGCTGCGGGTCAGCCCGGCCATGTTTCGCCCCCAGCGTACCGTCAGCCTGCTGTCGTCGCCACCTTCAGGCCGCAAGCGCACCGTCAGGCAGTCTCTTTCCAGCCGCAACCGCGCCTGAGCAACGATACCCGCGTCCGGATCCAGCAGCGCATTCACCCAGTTCACCAGGTCAATGCTCCCCGTATAGGTCGCATCCCCCGTCTGCACATCCAGGGCATACGGCACACCTTCGCCTGCCGCACCCATGGCTTCCAGCACAGCCGGTACACCAGCGGCGTCAAACTCCACCGGCGCCTGCACAAAGGCATTTGCCGCATCATAAAAAACGTGCCTGGCCTGCACCCGGATGGATCGCCCATCCTCCGCCAGCTCCACCCCATAGATGCGGAAGTCCTGCACCTGTCCGCTCAGCCGGTGCGGCGCGCCCGGCGCACGGACCACATTGCCCCGCTCCATCAGCAGCCATTCACCACCCAGGGGCAGCGTCGCACTCAGCTCATAGCTGCCGCCGGTCTCCTCCGTAATGATACATTCGCTCGGATGGATCACTCCCAGGCCATGCCCGCCGCGCTCTGCGTCCCGCCCGTCATAAACGCATATCACTCCGCCACCTCCTTTCACCTCTCATATTGCAAAATGAGGCCCGCGGCACCCCGCCACAGGCCTCATCATTGTTCTCGGTTTACTGGGCAGCCGCGGCCTTTTCAGTGCCGGGAATAGCCTCAATATCCTCGATCGTTTCAGGGTGCAGCGCAAAGAACTCCGCAGGGGTCAGCGGTACCTTGCCTTCCTCCACGCTGGCGGTAAAGTACCGCACACGCCACACCTTTTCGTCCGTGCCCAGCAGCAGGATGTCATACACCACGCTGGGATCAGGCGTCTGTGCAGAATCATAGGTGCGGTGGGTCGCATCGCTCTGCACCAGCTTGCACCGGGGGTGATAGTAGTAGGTAGCGCTGCCGTCCTGGTTCTCGCACCAGTAACCGCAGGCAAATTCCTCCTTCACCGGCAACACGGTGTCATAGCTCACCGCGCCCTTGTTCTTCGCGCCCAGGGCGCGGTCGGTAAACTCACGGGGCAGAGCAACGGCCGTCAGGCCGGCTTTGCTCTCCGCCAGCTGCGTCACGGTGTCATACACCACGCCGCTGGCATAAATGCTGCGGGTGTTCTCATTGGGCTGCACCCGCAGTTCCTTAATCACCGGCATCTGCATGTCGGTCTCAATGCCGCCATCCTCATTGGCCTTGAAGTGCACAAAGAAATCGCGCACCGTCAATTCCCACGTAGGCTTCACATTGTTCACAGTATCTGCCATTTTGTTTCGCTCCTTTCATTACAGCCCCGCGTCCCTGGCCATCTTGGCCAGCAGCGCATCAGCCGCTTCTTCCATGCGCTTTTCTGCAATGTCGCTCACCGCGTCATAGCCCACTTCCATGTGGCGCAGCTGCCGCCGTTCGCTATATTCCAGTATGCGCGCATAATCGTCAACCGTGTCCACCTTGCGCGCCCGGCCTCGTCCGTCAACGTACCCTCGTTTCCGGTTCTGCGGGATCGGCGCTTCATCCCAGCCCATCACAGCCTTGCCGCCGCTTACGCGGGGGTAGATCTGCGCCGTGATGCTCTTTTCCAGTTGGCCGGTGGGGTTCTCGGCAGTCGTTCGCACCACGCTCTGCACGCCATCGATCACAGCATCCACGCCGGCCTGCAACACCGTTGCGATGTCGGCAGGTGTCAGCACAGCGCCATCAGTCGCCGCACCGAATCCCCTGTCCCAATCTTTAGGCATCGTCAGGCACCTCACGCACGGTGATCATCATCTGCGCCCTGCGGCGGTTAATGGCCGGCACATCCAGCGCACCGCTCAGCCCATAGGCTGCGCTCACCATCTGCGGCGCATATTGGCGGAAGTTGTTCACACACCAGGCCACATGCTCCTGCAGCTGCCGCCATCCATGCATTTCAGGCGGGAAATACACATTCAGCACCAGCAGACGCTGGCGCATGTAGACCTCACCGCTGGCATACATATCCGTCCGGTTTCGCTGCTCCCAGGTGATATACGGGCCAGGTTCGTCACCTCGCATGGGCGATTCGCAGGCCGGGCATTCAATGCCGCCAGCCTCCAATGCTTCAGCCAGGTATACGTTCACATCAACCATCGTACATCACCCCCGTGCCCAGCGTCTTAACACTCACACCGCGCAGCTTCACCGTTCCACGGAAAACACCCGGCACAACTTCCTTCACCTCGTACAGGGCGCCCTTGTGCTCAAACAGCATACCAGGCGCCAGTTCAAAGGCCACCGGACGGCGGACGGTGCAGAATTTCACGCTTTCCATGTACCTGGCGTCGCCCGCGGCAAAGGTCTTGTCGTTCTGACTGTACACCTCAGCCCACACCCCACCGGGCAAAAGCTCCACCAGCTTGTCCACGCTCTGTCCGTCCGCCGTTTCGGTGTCCCGGCGGTAGAGCTTCACCCGGGTGTTAAGGTCGCCCGTGTGTCGCACATTAGCCGCCTCCTTCACCTTCACTTGTGCCATCGCTGAGCTGCCAGATGATACTCTGCACGCCCATGGCAATATTGCCCTGCACCGTGCCGATCGCCACCACACCACGGTTCTCATACCAGTGGTTGGCCAGCATATAGCACGCCAGGTTATACAGCGCACTTCCGCCCGCAGGCTCCCGCACGTCTGCACCCGTCAGGTATTCCTTCGCAGCATCAAGGCACATTTGAGCAACTTCCGGCTGAAAGTTGCCGTCATCAAAATAGCCATACTGCTTCATCAGTCCAGGCAAATCAGCCATGCTTGCTCACCCGCCCCTTACTCCGCGTCAGCAGCGTCAGCAGCGCCCTCGGTCACCTTCACCAGGCGGAAGGCGCTGGCCATCTTCACCTGGATGTCGTACAGGCTGTTCAGGTAGAAGCGGCGCAGGCCCTTGTCGTGCACCTTCTCCACGTCATACCAGGGAGCGCAGGCGAAGTTCAGGTGCAGCATCTTGAAGTCACCCACCACAGGCATGGCAGCACGCTCGGTAAACTTCACCTTCATGCCCAGCACCTTCTCAGGGGCGGCGTCGAACAGGTTGGCGTTGGGGGCAATGGCACGCAGCATCTTCAGGTAATCGCTGAAGCGCAGCACACCGGCAGCACGCTCACGGTACTCATCTTCCAGATCGCCGAAGGCAGCGCACCAGGCAGTATACAGGTCGCCACCTTCCTTAGCAGCGATCACATACTCGCCGTCAGCACCCTTCTGGTACAGGCTCATGTGCTTCACATTGGCAGCCAGATCTTCACCGAAGATCATCTTCAGTTCTTTGCGGGCAGCACTGCTGGCCAGGCCAGCGTCCACCGCAGACTGGATGTTCAGGGGCGTGGTGCGGATGATGCTCTCAGAAACAGAAGCACGAACGCGGTACGCATGATTGCCGAAACCCACAAGGTCGCCCTTCAGGGCCAGTTCCTTGGCGCTGGCGCCGTCCTTGTCCAGGAAGCCATCATCATCCTGTTCAAAGCCCAGGCGGGGGATTTCAAGGTTGGGCACCATGGTCACAGTCATCAGCTCACGCAGGGGGTTGGTCACCTGGGGAGCCAGCAGCAGCTCATTGGCCATGGTCTCAGGCACCAGCAGGCTGCCGTGGCCCTGATCGGCATTGTCAGCAGGGATCAGGCCCAGCTGTTCATAGGCCATCTTGGGCATCTTGGTGGTGTCGCCGCCGTTGAAGGCCATCTGGTAGAACAGGCCGCGGGCCTCGTTCTTACTCATAGCAGCGCCGCCGGGCTTCTTACGCAGGCGGAAGGTGGCCTCATCTTCCATGCGTTCCTTTTCCTCGTTCAGCATGGACAGGCGGGTGTTGGCGTCCTCATAGGCCGCCTTGGCCTTGCGGACAGCCGCCATGTCGGCGTTCTTATCCTTGGCCAGGTTCAGCGCGTTGTCGCGCAGGGTGGGAATGTCGCGCTGGATCTCGTTGATCGCTTCCATCAGCGCAGTCATGTTGGCAAATGCGGGCATTTTCTCGTCCTCTCTTTCTTAGGTCGTTGGGTTTACTTGCCGTCCAGCTGGCGGATGATCTCCGCCCGCTCTTTATCCTCATCAGCACGTTCCAGCGCTGCGCGGATCATGTTTTCCGTGGCTGCCATACTCACAGCCATGCTGGCCTTCAGCTTGCGCTTGTTCTCAGCGTGGGCCTCCTCATCGCCGATCAGGCTTCCAGCCCAGCCGGCGTCCACCGCGGCCTGGCCGCTCCACACGGTTTCCCTGTCCATCAGGTCGATCACCGCGTCCTCCGTCACGCCCAGGCGTTCGGTGTAGATGCCCACCGCCGCGTCACGGATGGATTTCAGGAAAGCCGCAGCGCTCTCCATATCACGCCAATCCCCTTCCGCTTTCGCGCCGGGGTTATGGATCAGCACGCTACCGCCGGCGGAAATGCTGCGCTTGTCCCTGTCAACACCCAGGCAGATCAGGCTGGCGCAGCTATACGCACGGTAGATCTTCACCTGCACATCGCCCTTATGGGCACGCAGGCTCTCATACATGGCCACACCTGCAGCCACGTCGCCGCCCTCGCTGTCAATCACCACCGTCAGCTGCTTGCCCTCGCATTCCTTCAGCGCGTCCCTGAAGCTGCTCGGACTGCAAAAGCAGCGCAAATCCGCATCCCACCACGGCTCACCGGGCGAAATGTAGCCTTCGATATACAGCGTCGGGTGATCGCCTTCAAGATCGGCGAAATGGTAAAAATCATTCATTGGTCACGCCTCCTTTGCTCAGCTGTTCCAGCTTGTCCAACGGATACAGGTCACGGCTGCAATACACACGATCGCCGCCAGCCACAGGGCCGAAGCCATCTCTGGCGCGCACCTCGTTCGGCTTGCGCAGCCCGCTGCGCACCTGAATCTGCTGCACCTGCGCACGGGTCAGACTGTCCGCCAGCACCAGATCCTCCACATCAAAGGCCCAGTGCCAGCCCTCCTGCATATCCCTGTAGCTCAGCAGCTCCGTGTTCAGTTCACTCTCATACATGGCCTTGATCGGCATCATCGTCCGCTCCAGGAATTCCAGCTGCTGCTGCTCCTGGCTGTTATAGGCCGCCTTGCTGTAATCACCAAGCAGCGCCGGCGGGATGGTGTACACGCGGGCAGCCTTGCCCACCGTGATCCTGTCCACGTCCAACACTTTGGCGTCCACCGTGCTGCGGGCAATGCTGGTCACCTTTGCGCCGCCGCTGGCCACCAGCAGCGAGGAATGGCTGCGCTGGTACTGCGCCATAAAGGCGTCAACAATCTTCTTCGACCGTTCGCTACCCACATCCGACGGGATTTCCAGCACCACCGCGCCGCTGATGCCCTTGACCTGTGAAAGCGAAAACTGGCGGATCTGCTCATCATACTTCAGCGTGGACTTCAGCACGTCCATGGGCGATATGCCCGCATCGCCGCTGGTGGAAACATGCCGGCAATGCAGCATACTGCTGCGAGGCACATACAAGCAGCCGCCTTCCTGCGGCCGCAGTTCATACCACATGTCACCGGTTTCCACGTCCCGGCAAGGCGTCACCCTCTGCGGATCCAGCACATCCAGGGCAACAGGGAAACCGTCATAGCCAGGAACCTTCAGCGCGTAGCAGTTGCCGTTTGTCGATCGGCAGGCCTCCATCGTCCGCCAGAATTCAAATGGCGTCATCCGCGGATTCGGCCGGTAGCACAGCAACTTGTGCAACGGGTGATCCGTGCACTCATCCCATCCTTTGTACAACCTCAGCCGCATACTGGCCAGCGTATTGCTCA
Organism: Clostridia bacterium; assembly: GCA_017463245.1. Lineage (GTDB taxonomy): Bacteria > Bacillota > Clostridia > Christensenellales > Aristaeellaceae > UBA11524. Next base: position 14,772 of record JAFTPN010000075.1, on the reverse strand, counting down.
GCAGAGTCACCGCCGAAAACACCGGCTCACTATTTTCCAGCTGCACATCCCCCAGCTGCGGGAATATGCCCACACCAGCGTCCAATCTATGCACCTGCACACTGGCGTCAGGTTTCTTCACCTTGTTAAATGGCCACAATCTCAGTCCCCCCAGTTCCACAGGTCATCGTTCACGGGTGTTTCTTGTGCATAGTCACTTCCAGCCAGGTAGCCAGGCAAGTCTTCCAGGTCATATACGGCCACCGCGCTTTCCTGCACCTCCGCGCCAGGCGGCGGGCAGCGTCGCATCCATGTCGTATGCGCATCCAGCGCCGCCATGAAGACGTCGATCTTGCTATACTTGTCCAACTTCACCGGCACCCAGTTTTCATTGTCCCTGGTAGCAAAATCCTTGCGCAACTTCACATTGTTCAAGTACCATTCAAACAACGTCGATCGGTTATACACGATCTTGCCGTCCGAAAACTGTTCCTTCAGGTGTTTCATAGGTGCGTTCAGCGTCAGCGCACCCTGGCGCACCGGGTCGCATACAAACACCGGCTTGTCTTCCCCTCGCCAGCTGCTCAGGCTTTGCACCAGCAGCGTTGCGTTCGCCGGATCGTAGCCGATCGCACGGATGTCAAACACCTTCGCCCACTTCTCAAACCACGCCAGCACATAGCTCTGGTGTACATAGTCACCATCAATAATGGTCAGCTCGCCCGCCATGGCGTGGGCATAATAGTCCAGGTTTTCCCGGTTCGCATCCGCCACCCGCCGCGGCACAAAGCAGTGGAACAGGAACAGGAATCGCCCGTCATCCAGCGGTATCTCCAACGCTACGCCCGTATGGTCGTAGCTGGTAGAGATGTCAAACCCACCAAAAGCCTCACGCCCCAGCACACCCTCCAGCGGCACCACATCCTGGTTGCGCTGGATCAGCTCATAATCCAGGTAGCTCAGGCTCGAAACCTTCGTGAACAGGTTCAGCGTCTTCGTGTAGAAGTCCAGCAGCAGGTCAGGCGCCAGCTGAGCTTCAGCATATCGCAGCCGCATACTTTCCAGCGAGAGCAGCACCCCCAGCGAGGGGTTCGCCTGCCCCCAGTGCTGATAGTCGTCCGGGCTTAGGTGTTCATCCAGTTCGTAAATGATCGCCAGCCTGCGTTCATTCACCTGCTTGTTACCATTGCCCTTCAGCAGCTGCTTCGCGCTGCGGTATTCGCTGATCAGCGGGCCATCCAGCACAAAGCCCATTGTGGAAAAAATGATCAGCAGCGGTTCACCCGCAGCAGCCTTCTTATCCAGCGATCGGCGCATCTGCCTTATCTGATCATAGGTCTTCATTTCGTGCGCTTCGTCAAAGGCCGCCGTGGTCGGTCGCAGGCCGTCCAGGCTTCGGGCATTGCTGCTCAGCGTCCGTATCACAGCATCAGGCACCGCGCTGCGGCTCTGGCCCTTCACGCCATCGGCAAAGTACTCCACCCGGTTCTGCAGCGGTTTGAATCTCCGCTTCAGTGCCGGATTGCTTTCCACCATGCCGCGGCAGTCGTTCAGCAGCGTTCCAGCCTGATCCTTGCTGTTCGCCAGGATGTCAAACTCAGCGTTTCGCACACCTTCCTGGCTCACTTGATACAGCGCCATGGAAGCAACCAGCGGCGTCTTACCGTTACCGCTGCCCACCAGCAGCAGCACCTGCAAGTACTTGCGGCGGCCGTCATGCCTGTCCACAAAGCCGAAAATGCTGGCGTATACCCAGCATTGCCATGGCAGCAGCTCCATGCGGTCATAGTCACCCGAAGGCCTCATGAACTTCTCTGCAAAGCGTATCGGGCGGCAGGCTTTTTCCGTGTCGAACGTCCACCGGCAGGCAGGATCCAGCCCGTCAGCCAAATCTTGCATCGTCCGGTTACACGCCAGGCGGATAGCCTCACATGCATCGATCTTCCCGCTCAGCACACCCTCCACATACTCAAACACCCGGCTGTCACACCCAGGGTACTGATCGAAGATCTCCTTGCGCCCCTGCGCATCAATAATCGTCAAGGTCGCTCACATCATCCTCAGGCAGCGGATCGTCCAGCTCCGCATCGGCCTTCCCGGGCCGCTTGCGTCGGTTCAATCCCAGCGCGCTTATCAGTTTCGCCTCCGTTGCACTGGCCCGCAGCATGGTGTCCACAGCCGGGTTTTTGCGTTCCAGCGTTTGCTTGCCATTGGAATATCGTTCTTTCTGGCCTTTTTCAGCCACGCATTCAGCAGCTTCCAGGCGCATGATCTCCACATCCAGCAGCGCATCCAGCAGCGCCGCATGTGCCGGCAAGATCGCACCATAGCTTTCCATCAGCTGGTTCTCGATCTCCGCCTTCTTCAGCGCGGCTTCCCGGGTGATTCGCTGAATACGCTCATCCCGCAGCTGCCGTTCACTGATCATCATGTCCCCTTCTCCTTTCTCCGGGCGTTCAGGTCAATAATGCGCACATCCCCGGGCAGATCATCCCTCACAGCCACTGCCCTACCCTTTTCCGGGTGCAGCAGGTTGTGGCACATGGCACACACGCTTTCCAGGTTGCTCAGGTCACGCATTTTCTCAGGACACTCCTTCACGGGTACGATATGGTGTACCACCACCGCCACCCGGCGCCGGCATCGTTGACACAGGTAATGATCACGTTCCAGCGCCATCTTACGCAAGCGTTTCCAGTTCGCACTCAGGTAAAAAGGATCTGCCTTTTTTCCCGTATACCGCCCCATGCTTGCCTCCAATTTCCGCGACGTCGCGGATTTTTGAAAAACCGGGATCCGTCCGCCTCTCTGCAAACGACCGGATCCCGGCGAGAAAGGAGTGTTGCTTCCCCGGCACGCGGCCGGATCGGCAGGTTAGGAGGTGTCCCCATGCCCCTCGTACCATTGATACCACCGCCATATCGCATGGCAGCAAGATGGCAATAAAAAAAGGCGGGCGTACTCACGCGCCCGCCTTCCGTCAATACGGACAATCCTCATCATCCACCCTGGTCATACCGCTCTGCGCATCCACCTGCTCATCCGGCGCAGGTTCACCTTGCCCCCTGGGCGTCAAGAACTCCACTTCGTCCCCCCTCATTTCCAGGTTGGCCCGCGCCTTCCCGTTCGGATCCGAATACACACTGGCCTTCACCGGGCCGATCACACAAACCTTTTTGCCTTTACCCAGATACTTCATGCAGTTGTCGCCCAACGCATTCCACACACTCACCCGGAAGTAATCAGCTTCAGGATGGTCGCTGCGGGTGCGCCGGTTCACCGCAACCGTAAAATTACACACCCGGCTATCACCAAAGTCACGGATTTCAGGGTCTCTTGTCAGATTACCGATAATCGTCAGCTTGTTCATGGTTCTTCCTCCTTATCCAATTCGTCAAGCATTTCCAGCCCACGGGCCTTTGCCCGCGTCACCGTCCGCAGGTCACAACGCATACCCTTGCGGATCTCATTCACACTCAATCCCAAAAGATAATACTGCCATAGCACCACACATTCCCGGCCAGGAGGTATTCGCCGCAGCACCTGCACAGCAGCTTCTCCCCACTTGTCAGCACAGGCGGCCAGCTCATCCAGCAGCACCCTGGCGTCGCTCAGCGCATCCGGCCGGTCTCGACTTAATTCAGCCATCCACGCATTGGCCTCCACCTGCCTCTTGTGCAGTTCCAGCGCCCTGCGGCTGGCCTCCACGATCGCCCTACTTGTCACTGTCCGCCCTCCTTCCCAAATGGGTCGTCCTTATCATCCACCATCAGGAAATTTCCTTGCGATGTACGTACCACCGGCTCAGTCTCATCCAGCACCCAGCGCGGCATCACCATATACCGCCCATGGATGCCGCCTCGCTTAATCTGCTGACACGTGGATCCATCCTTGCTGGGCAGTATCTTTTTTTCGTCCTTCAGCGCCCCCATCAGGCTGTTCTTGCCAATGGCCAGCCCACTGCCCTGGGCAGCAAGGCTCTTTTGCACCGCACCAAATGCCTCACCGGGTATCAAGTAATAATAATTATCATCCTTGTAGCCGATCACGTCCCGCGGCACAACACCCGAAACATGCCCCAGCGTTTCAATGACATAGCGCCCGCTGGCCAACACTTCCCGCAGTGTTGTCAGGAACACCGCCGTGGGTTTCTCTCTGCGCATTTCGGCTTCCTGACGGTCGCTGTTGTCCACCATGGCAGCCCAGCAGCGTTCCATCATCTGCGACTTATAATCCGCATCCCCCGCCATCAGGCCACCCTCTGCCGTCACATAGTCAAGCAGGGTCGATATACCCAGCATCAGATACGCCACAGCCGAAGGCATACGCGCATGGTCACCCTTCACCCGCTTCACAGCTTCCATCCGCAGCGCATCCAGTTCCGCTTCCAAGGCTTCCGGCAGTTCATCAGCCCTTTGCTGCAGGTATTCAATATACCCCCGCATACTTTCGTTTAGCACTCCCTCCCTGGCCATCCGCCACAGCTTGGCCATCTCATCCACCCGCTTCTCCTGCACAGCGCCTTGATTGCGCCCAGGCACAGGCACCTCCCCCTGGCGCAGCTCTATCACATACAGGCGGGCCAAGCTGCTCAGCGTCACGTCGGGCAGTTCCTCACCCGTCTGTATGCACAGTCCTCGGGCATATCGGTCGTGCTGGGCGTCCATTTCGCCGTTCATTCGGCTGCGCCGCATACCATCGGCAATCATACGGATCACAATCTCTTCCAGGCTTTTGCGCGCCCGCTGCCGGGCAGGATCGCTCTCACGCTTGTAATCATCCACAAATAGCGGCATATCCTTCAGCTCATACAGCTTCTGCGCCATAGCTGCCGCACTATCGTCGAACGAGCCAGGCTGCATCCCCTCGAAATGGAAGTCATAACCATAGTGGTTCATCGCCAGGCTCATGAAGGTTGTTTTGCCCATGCCCGTCCCGCCTACCAGATACGGGATAAAGCTGGGCCTGTGGCCACGCTGTTCCAGGAAGTACCGCAGCGGTGCCAGGAACAGGAAGCCCACCACCGGCACGCCGATCCGCAGGCCAGCCACGTGCATCACACTCAGCGTAGCCCCTTGGCAGGCAGGCAACGCTGCTTCACGCGGCATCTCCGCAAACGGGCCACTGCGCAGGCCTTCCAGGCTGTATCGTTCCAGGCCGAAGTCCAGCTTCACCTGCACATCTTCCGCGCCGATCGCGCCGCTGCCATGCAAATAGCATAGCTTTCCGTCGATCTTGCGCCAACCTGTATGGCAATACAGCGTCCGGTGCACCGCTGCTCGCAGGCCAGCTTCCTGAATGATCCTGCGCAGCTTTGCCGTCACACCGTTGCCGTCGGTCACATTGGCACAAATTCCCCACCGTGCCAGCGGCCAGCGCATAGTGTCGAATTCGCTCATTGGCAGGCTCAGCGTCTTCAGCCGCGCCCCCGTTGCGCTCCATCCCTCCACCGTCAGCTGATACCGCGGCTGGCCGCTGCCGTCATCCACCAGCACCTGTTCCACCGGCAAGGCCACAAAGTTGCTCAGCTGGCGCTGGCCGCCGTCAGCAGCCACACTGCAGATACACGCACTGCGCACTACACAACCAGGGATTCCTTCAAACCAGTCAGCATATTCACCGTCGCCCACCACACGGCTCAGCACAGGCGACTGGGCCACCAGTTCACCCAGCAGCCGGCGCGCCTGCGCAGTTCCTGCAGCGGCGATCAGGTCGCTCACATCCCCTTTATCCGGCAATGTGTATTCATCCTGACGCCTCAGGTTTACGATCCTGACTTCCGCAGCCACATCCCGCAGCGCCTTTGAAACAATCCGAGCATGTTTCCGGCCAGCTTCATCCAGATCCGGCACAATGTATACCACTGCACCCTTGAAATGATCGCTGATGCTCTCATGCCATTTTCCCGCGCCGCCCTTGTTCGTTGTGGCCGCAAAACCCAGGCTGCGAAGGTTTTCAACGTCCTTCTCACCTTCCACCAGGAAGATCGGCTTGCCCTTCTTAATCGCTGCCAACATCTCCGGCAGCATATACAAGCAGTTTGTGTGTCCACCATCGCCCCAATACCAGCGGCCATCGGCTTGGTGAATCGTGGGGAAACTCTTGCCATCTGTCCGGAAAACCCGCATCAGTGCATTGCCTGCTTTGTCACGATACTCATAGCAGGCAGTGATTGTTTCTTCCACCCAAGCCTCTGTGCCGTCCGGCTGCTTCTCACGCCGCCGATAAGGCTTGCCCACCGCCAGCTTGTCCAGGTCAACCGGCTTTTTTTCTTTCGGGTTTTCACACCCTGCCCCAGCTGCTGCCTTTTTCGGCTTGCTGCGGGCTTTGCCCCGGGTGCCGCTCTGGATCTCCGCCAGCTTCTCAGGCACCAACAGATCCTTCCAGTCAACACCCAGGGCGTGAAGGATATCCTCATACTGACAGCCCGCCAGGCATTGCAAAATGATCTTGTCTTCTCCCATCCGCACGCTCAGGCTGGCCTTTTTATCGTTATGGCAGGGGCACCGTGCCATATATTGGCCGCCGCCCGTCTCCCTCACGCCTTCAAGTCTGGCAAGAAACTCCTGCAATGTCATCGGTAAATTCCTCCGTTACTCATTCGGGCCACACATCCGCATACGGGCATTCAGCACTCCGCCCGGTCTTAATCGCCATACTGGGCACTTGCTCTAATGCCCGGCGCACAGCGCATTGCTGCATCTCTTTCGGCGTTTTCGTGCAACCCAGGCCACACGTCTCAACAGCCTGATTGGCAATCGCAACCAGGTGATCCATGTCAATGTTAACCTTGCACGGTACCCGCGCACTACTCACCGTTATAGAAACCCGGTGGGTATTCGCCTGCATAGTCTTGACCTGGCCACAGCTCACCTTTTCCATCATGTCGCATATCTCTTTGCCAATCCCCGCCACATGCGCCTTCAGCATCTTGCCTCGCCCCACCTTCGCCTGAAAAGAGGCCAGCCGATTAACAGCCTGTTTCTGCAGCTGCTGACAAGCATCAATGATAATCAGCGCTTCCAGCGCGTCATTTGTCAGCCGCTCCCGTCCTTCATCCCGGTCAAGCTGCGCCCGACCCTGCTTAGTATCCAGGTAAACCTTTCCGGTAGAATCACTTGTCAGGGTATACATTGCATTTTTGCCTCCTGCCGTTTGGCCCGCTTCCGCGCAAGAATCTCTTCTCGATGCCCCCAATAGTACCTCTGCCGGATCTCCCGCGCCTTTTCAGGGTTCTCCCTCCGCCATTGCCGCGCACGCAGCCGCCCATAATCGGGGTGAGCCTCGTTCCACAGCTTGGAGCGCAGGCGATTGTACTCCTTATCGGTCACGCTGCGCACCCCCACCCACAGCCGGCTGCCCTTGGAGGCAAGCACGCAGCAAACTCACAACGGTCACACCCAGGCTGTCCGGCGTGTACGCCAGTTCCCTCGCATACACACACTCCCGCCAACCTGGGCCGTCGCACCGGTGATGCACATGGTCGGTTATGTCACCAGTACATTCACCATTCACCAGCTGGGCAGCCATCCGCTTCCCATCACAGCACATAATCGCGTGAACACCTGCAGCATTCACTGCCGTCACAAAGTACGGGCAACGTTCACTCATCACCTTCGCCCGCCTCCTTCCGCGCTTCCTCCATCAGCACCGTGTGTTCAAGGTCGATGTTGCCGGCATAGCTGACAATGTTGCCCACCAGCCGCTTCATCGTATGAAGCAACTGAAGATCTTCCCGCGCCCGCATCCGCAGCGCTGCAAAGCTCTGCACAATGGCGTCCAGCGTTTCATCCATCTTCTCACAGGCTTCCTGTAGATCTTCCATCACCAGCTCATCAGCCTTGTCGAAGGGGTCATATTTCTGCGCCTGCAGCTGCTCCCGCATGGATTCGTTTTCAGCCTTTAGTGCTTCATAGTCATCCGGCGGTACAACCTTTTCCACCTCAACCGTCACAGTTTCAGGTCGCATAGCCCGGGCAGCATTCAGCTTCTCCCGCAGGTCGGCGTTTTCGCCACGCAGCGCCGCTTGCATATCATACACACGCTCACGCGAGGCCTCGGCGCCAGCAGCGCGCGCCTTCGCGTCTCTGGCATCCGCTCTCAGCTGCACAGCTTCGCTGCTCAGCTGCATGGTGCGTTGCTTCTCCGCCGCAAGCTCCGCCCGCAGCTGCCGCACCGTCATGTTTTCCACATCATGGTTTTCCACAAAGGCGGCACGCTCCGCTTCAGGCAACGAAAGCAGCTCATACACCTTGCTCACGCTCAGCCCAACAGGCAGCGTCTCTTCCGTGTACTGTTCCGCCACCTTCATAAACCGGTTCGCCACATCATGGCTATATCCACAGTTTTCCTTCACATAGGATCCGAATTGACCATGCCCCACCAGCTGCTTGATCTCAATCAGCCTCTTACCGATCTGAAGGATGTTCCGCAGCACCTCACTGCTCAGCAACTGCACCTCAGCCGTTACCACCGCCAGCCGCTCAGGATCGGCGATCGCCGGCGCGTTCTCCGCCTGGGCAGCTGCCAGGGCCTCCCTGGCCTCATCCTCGATCATCGGGATCCCCACATCTTCACAAGAATCAAAATCATCAAAATCTGATTCCAACACAGCATCCAGGTCGTCACCGGCACCGCCCGTCGCATACATGCTGCAACCAGGCAGCGCCGCGTCCGTCCCCACATACACACGGGTGGGGATCACTTCCCGGGCGATCTCCACCAGCTTCCCGCAGCGGATACCCCCATCGCAGTAATGGCAATCCCCGCAGCACCCCGGGGCGCCGTCCACGGGTGCCAAATGGTCAGGCCGCCAGGAATTGCACCACCCTGGCCGATCGGCGTGGTTCCTCTCAGAAAGATCCGTTAATGTTCCCTGCCGCATACAGGGGCAGCAGGTCAACAGTCCGCAGTTCTTGCAGCTTTGTTCCGTCAGTTCCAGCCACATAGCCATATCACTGCACCTCCTTGCGGATCATTGCCCGCCGCCCGCGGTTCAGCAGCATCTTCAGCAGCGCCCATTTCTGATGGCGATTCAAACCCAGCACCGCACTGCTCACACAAAACAGCAGGTCATTCGCATCGCCGATCAGGTGCACCTGCACCTGGCGCTTGTCACCGTCAGCCCACACAGCGCTCACCAGCACCGTATCAGCCTCCATGTCTACCGATTCGCGGATCTTCCATTGCGCCCAGGTACTCACAGGATCCGCTTTAACTCTCAAAGCTCTGTCTGCCATTGTTTTTTGTTCTCCCTTGTGTTATAATCAGGTCGGTTATTTTTCTCTGTTGCCGGGTCGCAGTTGCAGCTGCGCCCGGTTTTTTCGTATGCCAGCACCATCTCTCCCGCACGGATCAACAGCTGCACCACCCGTTGCAGATCGGCATCGCTGCCCTCTGCCCATTGGATCTGTGCGCTGCCGTCCTTGCGGGAAACGGTCACACTCACGGGAATCTCAGCCACAGGCACCCCGCCAGTCTGCCACTTGCCAGTCATCGGCCATCACGTCCGCCATTGTGGGCGACCAGGGCGCCGCAGCGCCCGGCGTCACCATGAAGGCGTTCAGTCCGCCCCGGCCCTCCACACTCACCGGCACCAGCACCACACCCTCAGGCATCCCAGGGCGGCGCACGCCCATCTGCCGGGCATGGGCGTAAACCATCGCATCCATCGCGTCCATCCTCAGTACCTCCTTACACAGCCTTCGGCGCCAGCTTGCCCAGGGTGTAGCCCAGCTGCAGCGCCCTGGCCACAGCCTCAGCAACTTCAACATCGGCGTCGTCCAGCAGCTCCACCAGGCCAGCAGCTTCGCTTAGCTTATCCATGCGAGGATCCTGCTTGTCCATTCTTTTGTTCACCTCCTCAAACATGCCGGGCGACGTCCAAAATGATCGCCAAGCAACTGTCCATTTCAACATCCACGATCTTTTTCGCGCCATTGGAGTAAGTAACTTGTACCTTCTCACCGGGCAGCAGTTCGCAGCCAGCCACGTCTACCATGGTCTGCCTCAGCAGCACACCCAAGTTGTGAACAAAAACTGCCTTGTGCTGCTCTATGCCGGCTGGATCTCGCAAGCTCAGGGCGCGCTCACTCCCCTGATCGATGAATACCGAAACCGCCGCTTTCACATCCTCACCTCCTTATCCACGTTTTCAGCACATTTTGCGAAATGTTCCATTTCCGTTCTACTCAGTCATCATTATATTCTACTCATTCAGTTTTGTCAACTGCAATTCTTGACTGAGTAGAATTTTTGTGCTATATTCTCATTGAAAGGAGGTGAACATTTTGGACACATTTGGAAAACGGCTGCGACATCTTCGGAAAAATGTTCTCAAAACTACGCAAGATGAAATGGCTGAAAAAATTGGTTTTTCCGATGGCTACATTTCAAAGATCGAAAAGGATAAAAGCAACAACCCTACCGACAGATTCTTAAACGCCCTGTGTCACGCATACGCCATCAACAAAGAATGGTTGCTTACAGGGGAAGGCCCGATTTTTGCTGAGGCTCAACCCACCGACATGGAGAAGCTGGAAGCCATCATGTCCGGCAAGAGCGAAGTAAAAAAGAACTTCATCCGCGCCCTGGCCGACATGCCCGAGGCGCTGCTGGATGAAATGCTGCCATACCTGCGCAAGGCCGTCGCCGAGCTGGATCGCCGGTGACCATTTTCCGCGACGTCGCGGATTTTCACACCCTGGAACACCCTTCAACACACAAGGAGGTACACCATGAGAGACTATAGTAACACCAAAAACACCGTCTTCAGCATTATCATCCTCATTCTGCTCGTATTCGGCATCGGCCTCGTCATCAACGCCACACAGGAGAATGATGCACAACAAATGGAAAGAGTTCTTGGAAACCTGGGAGGCAATACGACCAAAGAATCCAACCAGAAAGTATCCGAAGGCATTGAAAAGGGCAAGGCCGCAGCCAATTACGACTTTGCCATGGAATACTACCCCAATGACCCCGTTAAACGCCTCACCTTCCTCACTGAACAATACCTGGAAGATGGGATGATCAGCGACGCCGAAGAGCCCTACCTCCAGAAAGCGACCAAACAAGCGCAGGACTACGTCGAAAGCCTTTCCGGCGATTGATGTCTACCCGGTAACACTTTTGTTTTGCTACCGGTCACACTTTCCCGTGGCACTCTCTGCACCCGCAAAGCCTTGATTTTTCAAGCGTTTCCCGGCACAAGGTTAGCAAAGTAGCAAAAGTAACACCAAAAATGCAAGGGGTGTGGACAAGTATCCACACCCCAGCGGCAAAAGGAGGTATCTGTCATGGTCATCCGCGGCTACGCCCGCGTGTCAACCGATGAACAGGCAAAAAACGGGCAATCCATCCCAGCGCAGCAGAAGATCCTCGAAGCGCAAGCCACCATCAAAGGCTACGACGATTTCACCTGCTACGTGGACGATGGCTATTCCGGCAAGTCCCTCAACCGCCCCGCCATCCAGCAGCTGCTGCAGGAGTGCCGCGAGGGTACGGTGGATGTGGTCATGGTCTGGAAGCTGGATCGTCTTTCCAGATCTCTGCGCGACATTCTCACCATCATCGAGGACATTTTCAACCCCAACGGTGTCACCCTGATCTCCGCCACCGAATCCATCGACACGTCCACCCCAGGCGGCCGCGCCATGCTCTCCGTGCTGGGTACCTTTGCCCAGTTTGAACGTGAGCAGGATTCCGAGCGGGTCGCCATGGTGCACCAGTCCCTGGCCAAAGATTGCCGATTCCTGGGCGGGCCGGTTCCCCTGGGCTACCGCATCGTGGATGGACACTACCACATCGACGAGGCCACCGCCCCCATCGTCCGCAAGCTGTTCGACATGTATATTTCCCGCATCGGCTACACCCCCATGCTGGAATATCTCAACGGCACAGGCTTGCGCACCATCAAGGGGAATCCCTACGGCAAAAACTCCCTGAACTACATTCTCTCTAACGAGCGCTATGTGGGTACCTACATCCACAACCGTCTCGCCGCAGCGGATGCCCGCGGCCACCGCTCATCCTCCCGCCTGAAGGATCCATCTCAGGTCATCCGGATCCCCGGCGGCATTCCGGCCATCATCACCCAGGATGTATGGGAAGCTGCCTGCGCCATCCGCGCAGAGAACCGGATCTATTCCGGTCGGCAGTCCACCCGCGCCCGTTTCCTGCTTTCCGGCCTATGCCGGTGCGCAGTCTGCGGCACACCGCTGATTGTCAACTGCGGCGGCACCGATCGCAACGGAACCCGGCAGCGGTACTACACCTGTAAACACGGATGTGTCCCGCCCGCCAGAAAAGAGAAGATCGAGGAAGCAGCCTTTTCCGTCCTGGATGAGCTGGCCCGCTCCCCCGAGCTGATCGAGCGCGCCTGCGAGGTCGCCAACCAGCTCTCCACCACTCAGGATGAACAGCAGTCGCCGGAGATCTCACGCCTCAATCAGATCCTCACCACACTCTCCACCCAGATCGGCAATCTCACCAACGCGCTCAGCAGCACCAGCGCCCCGGCGCCCGCTGCCGTCCTCACCGAGATCAACCGCTTGGAGCAGGAGCAGAACACCATTCGGCAGCGGATGCGCGCCCTGGAGCCGAAACGGCCGTATTCTTCCCGGACAATTCTCCAAGCCGCCAATGCTCTCCAACGGGCAAAAGAAATGCCGCCCACAGAAGTGCAAACCCTTCTGCAAGCGGCATTCGGGACAATCGCAGTCAGTTCCACCGAATACAGTTTTTCCCTGACTGGCGATTGTAATGTGGAGATGAGGACTACACACATAATTGCCATAGTCCAACGGCGAATACGAAAAAAAGAAAAACCACCCTGCTATTTATCTGTTACTTCTGATACTTTTGATTCATCAAAAAAGTGGTTACAAATTTAATAGCAAAAAATAACCCGTCCCATTTTAGGTATCACTTTTTCTAAAAACAAAAAAGTGATACCTTTTTTGACCCCCCAGTTTTTTCGTGCATTCCCCCGGGGCCATTATTTGGATTGAGGAGTGCCGGTTTTTCACCCTCCCCAAGTCAAACTTTTTTCACCCGGGGGATCACTATATTCCCACAATTTCAAACTGCTGCGTCAAAATGAGAACCGCAACGCATAGAAATACGCTGATCGGCATTCCGATCAGCGTTGTCATTATACCACGCAGCGCAGGTGCTCCGTCTGCACCCGGTTCGTGGCTACCTTTGCATAGATCAACGTTGTATTCAGCGACGAATGTCCCAGCAGCTTCGACACGTCCTCGATGGGCATTCCGGCGTTTACAGCCGTTGTCGCCGTTGTGTGACGCAACACATGCGGCGTCACATGTTTGGTCACCTTCGACCGCTCTGCCAGCAGTCGCACGACCTTCTCCACCGCACACTTGGTTAGCTTGCGATACGGCTTGCGCTGCGTTACAAACAGATATTCACAATCATCATCCCGCGTTTTCAGGTACTCTTTCAGAGCCACTTCACACTTTGCATTCACGAACGACGTGCGATGCTTCTTCCCCTTACCGAACAGATGCACTGTGCCCTTGCGCCAGTCTATGTCGTCCAGCTTAACAGTCGTCAGCTCTGTCACACGGCAGCCAGTCGAATACATGAATTCAAGCATTGCCCGTTCCCGTTTTGTTTCACAGGCCATGCGCAGATATTCCAGTTCAACCTGGCTCAGAGGTTGACGCTCCCGCACTTCGTGCTTGATAGGTTTGATCGCACGCCCAGGGTTATGCTGCAAATATTCCTCCATATGCGCCCAGCTGAAGAACCAGCAAATAATCTCACGGTATTTGTCCAGCGTCCTGTCGCTGATCCCATGCTGCAGCTGGTATTCATAGATAAACATGCGAATGTCATTCGATACCACTTCAGCCGGCTGCTTGCGAACCCACAGGAAGAACCGCGTCAGGATCCTCTTGTAGTTTTCCAGCGTGCCAGCCGCAAGCCCCTCCGTTTTCTTCACTGCCAGATAGACCTTCAGCAGCTGCGGCACAGGATCCACATAGGCCGTCAACGCAACCTCCTTCAGCTGCACCTCATACGGAAAAGCAGCCCGCTCCAATGCGCCCAGGATGCACGCCACATCACTGCCATCCAGCCCAGGCATACACCGCTCCAACTCCACCAGGAATCCATTCTTCATTTGTTCAAAAGCGTTACCATTCACATACATTCCTCCTTTTTGTCTTGCCAGAAGGAAACCTGTATGCTAAAATAACAGTGTACATCGGAGGCTCATCTGATGCACGATACGACTGATGCTATCCGCCAAGATCATCATCAGTCGTATTTTTCTTTTAGCACTTCCGTTCTCTCCAGCGATTCCTTGACCAACACGATACCTTCCCGCACGATCTCCGCACGGGTCGCTTGCTTTCGCTCCACGCACTCATCCAGCAGTTGCATCATCCTTTCATCCATGCGCACTTGTAGCAGTTTGCTTTTCGGCTCAGCAATTTTCGGCCGACCTCTCACGCCCTTCACGCTTCCCCCTCCTTTGATTATGTGTAATTACATTATATACACACAACGAAATATTGTCAAGACAAAAAAAGAGGAGCCCTTTCAGCAGGGCTCCTCTTTCCGTCAAAAAGTCTTTTTGCTGGTAGGATTGTTCAGCACACCGAAGGTCGTCAGCAGCTCCAACACTGCCACAACAACAGCCTCGATGGCCTCACTCACGCCGGTGTCGATCACACCGGCCAGCACCAGGATGCTCAGCACCTGCGCGGCGATCGCCGCCAGCGTCACCGGGGAAAGCAAACGATTCTGCTCCATGTCCTTCTTCCT
>JAFTPN010000018.1 GCA_017463245.1 Clostridia bacterium | reverse complement strand
GTAAGACCCCTGGAGGACTACCAGGTAGATAGGTCATCGGTGGAAGTGTGGTAACACATGTAGCTTGGTGATACTAATAGGTCGAGGGCTTGATTTAACGCAAAGTCCTGAGGAAGGAACGAAAGTGACTTCCCGAAACAAAGAGACTAATTGGAAAACGGTCAGTCGATGAATCAAATCTTGTGCAGTTGTCAAGGTGTGGGCGGGCAGTGCCCGCAGCCATATCCGACGAACGAGTGCAAAAGCGGAGAGTGCTCCGCGAGAGGACAGTTCGAAGGAAACAAAGCAGAAAGCAGTTGACAGAAACAAACGAAGCTGCTATACTGCGAAAGGTCAAAGGAAGCGAAAGCGACCGAGACCAACTGAATAGCTCACCATTTCCGGTGGCAATGACGAAGGGGTCCCACCTGTTCCCATCCCGAACACAGAAGTTAAGCCCTTCAGTGCCGAAAGTACTTGGCTGGACACGGCCCGGGAGGATAGGTCGCTGCCGGATTCTATTTTCCTCAGTAGCTCAATGGCAGAGCACCCGGCTGTTAACCGGGTTGTTGTAGGTTCGAGCCCTACCTGGGGAGCCATCTAATCTCGTTCTTCGGAACGAGATTTTTTCCATTCAGAAGAAATATGTCGAAATGTGCAGCCTTTGCAGGAATGATGAAGGAGAGAACAGAATGGTTCAACGGGTCTATCGCGGGATTCTCTGGCTGGGCGTGATCGCTGTGGCGGTGATGATCTTCGGCTTCTCGGCGCAGGATGGCGTGGAGTCCACCTCCATCAGCACGGTGATCGTGCAGGCGGTGATCGAGGTGGTGGATCCGGACTACACGCTTCGGCCCATGGAGGAGCAGCTGGAGGTGTTCGCCTTTGTGGAAAAGCTGGTGCGCAAGGGCGCGCACTTCCTGGAATATGCGGCGCTGGGCTTCTTCATCCGGCTGCTGGTGGGCAGCTACGGGCTGGGGCGGCGCACGCGGGTGTCCTGGCTGATCGGCACGCTTTACGCCTGCACGGATGAACTGCACCAGCTGTTCATTTCCCAGCGGGCGGCCATGTGGCAGGACGTGCTGCTGGACAGCGCGGGCGTGCTGGCGGGCATTGTGGTGGCGTACACCTGCACGGTGTTGGCGCAGCGGTGGCAGGACCGGAAGAAACGAAAGAGCGAAGGCTGAACGGAGGCTTATTATATGAAGATTTTCATCTGCGGCGATTCCACGGCGGCCAGCTACGCGCCGGAGCGGGCGCCCCTCACGGGCTGGGGGCAGGTGCTGGGGGAACTGCTGCCCCAGGTGCAGGTGGTGAACAAGGCCATGGCTGGCCGCAGCACCAAGTCCTTTTTGTCCGAGGGGCGGCTGGTGCAGGTGGAAAAGGAGCTGCAATGCGGCGATCTGCTGCTGATCCAGTTCACCCACAACGACGCCAGCGACCTGGTGTGGCGGCACACCGATGCCAACACCTCCTTCATGAACAACCTGGCCATTTTTGTGGACACGGCGCGGCTGCGGGGCGCGGTGCCGGTGCTGCTCACGCCTGTTCCCGGGCGCTGCTGGCAGGATGGCGTGTTTCAGGACTCCCACGGGGAGTACCCGGAGGCCATTCGTCGCCTGGCTATGCTGAAAAATGTGCCGCTAATTGAGGTGTATCATCCGGCGGTGGAGCAGCTGCGCGCCATGGGTGAGGAGGCCAGCCGCAAGCTGTATATGCACGTGGAGGCCGGGGTGTATGCCGACTATCCCAACGGGCAGAAGGACGATGTGCACACCCAGCGCGCCGGGGCGGAATTCTATGCCCGCCTGGTGGCTGACGGTTTGCGGGAACTGAAGCTGGTGTAAGGAGGGGAAGACCATGTATATCATCACCAAGGACGGCAGCGGGGACTTCACCTCCATCCAGGCGGCCATCGACGCCATGCCCGCGGGGAGCACCGCACCCATCATTCTGCTGGTGCGCATGGAGGAGTACCACGAGCAGGTGCTGGTGGACAAAGACAACATTCGCCTGATCGGCGAGGCGGCCCACCGCACGGTGATCAACGGCGACGACGGTTGCGCGCTGAAGGTCACCGGCAGGAACGTGGAGGTGGAAAACCTTACCCTGCGCAGCGAGGGCGGCCAGGCGCTGCAGGCTGCCGGGGAGCAGACCACCTGGCGCAATGTGCAGGTGCGGGGCGCGGTGGTGCAGGAGGGCGCAGAGCAATATGCCGAGGGCTGCACCTTCCAGGAAGATTCGCTGCGGGCAGAATCGCCCGCGCCCCGCAAGCCCACCTGGTTCCTTTGCGGCGACTCCACCATGTGCGACTACACGCCCCAGGAGGCGCCCCGCACGGGCTGGGGTCAGGCGCTGAAGGAGCTGGTGCAGGAGGCCTGGGTGGAGAATTGTGCCATGTCCGGCCGCTCCAGCAAGTCCTTTGTGGCGGAAAAGCGGCTGGGCTTTGTGGAGCTGTGCCTGCGCAAGGGCGACAAGCTGCTGATCCAGTTTGGCCACAACGACGAAAAGCCGGATGTGGAGCGCGCCACCGTGGCGCGGGTGACCTATCCGGAATACCTGAATATGTACATCGATGCAGCCCGCCGCCAGGGTGCGGAGCCGGTGCTGCTGACCTCCATTGCCCGCCGCCACTTTGACGAAAACGGCCAGCTGAAGCACACCCACGGGGACTATCCCCCTGCCATGCGGGAGCTGGCGGCATACCGGGGCGTGCGCCTGCTGGACATGGAAAAGGCCACCGAGGCGCTGGTGCAGTCCCTGGGGGACGAGGGCTCCAAGGCGCTGTATAACTGGCAGGAGCCGGGGCATCCCAACTACCCGGAGGGCGTGCAGGACAACACCCACCTGTGCTATACCGGCGCGGTGCGCATGGCGCAGATCGCCCTGGAATTGATGGAGCAAAGTGAAAAGTAAACAGCAAGGCGTGCTTCCCGGCGGGGGGAGGCACGCCTTTTTTTCATTTTGCATGGGCTGACTGATAGATGTAGATATCCTCCGAGGTTTCCACCGCCTCCAAGCCCAGCAGCTCCGACACGGTGACGCATTCATAGCCCTTTTCCAGCAGCTGGGGGATCAGGGTTTCCAGGCAGCGGATGTCCTTGGCGCGGCCGTGGTAGAGCAGGATGCTGCCGTTCTGCACCTGCTTGATGGCTTTGGCGGCGTCGGTTTGGCTAACGTCCCACTTCACTGCGTGGAGATAGCCTACGGAGGCCACAGCCTCAGCCACCTTGCTGCTGGTGGAACCAAAGGGCGGCCGCATGACCTGCATGGGGTAGTGGTAGCCCAGCATCTCATCGATCTTTTGCTGGGTGCGCAGCATCTGGTAGCGGATATCTCTGGAAGAAAGCCTGGTGAGATCCTTGTGTCCCCAGGAATGGTTGCCGATCTCGCAGCCTGCATCCAGGGCGCGCTGCCACAGGGCGCTGTCGGCAAATTTCAGCGCATTGCCGATGGGGAAGAAGGTGACAGGGATGCCATGCTTCTCGCACAGCTCAACGGCGGCAAGAATGTGCTTGCGGTCGTAGCAATCGTCGATGGTAATGGCGATCTGCGGCGTCTCGCGGTCGCCATGGCGGAGGGTGAAACCCTCGGCTGCGGCGGAAATGGGGAGAAAAAGGGTGCAGCAAACAAGCACCAGCAGGATGCGCCATTTGGCGCACGGGCGGCGGTTCATGGATGTTCCTCCTTATGCATTTGTCAGGCAGAATGTGTCTATTTCACAGTAACTGCGCCGGTGAGCCCTTCCAGGATCAGGCTCTCCGGCATGGTATCAAGGCTGAGAAGGCGGGTCTCCTGCACGCTGTCCACGGTGATCTCCAGAGGATCCAGGCTGGGGAAGGGCTGGCCGCTGCCGTCAAGGAGATCAACGGCGGCCTCGAAGCCCAGGGGGAGGGCATGGCCTTCGCTGTCCAGCAGGGTGATGCCCATGATGTCCGCAGCGAACAGGTCATCCAGGGTAGCGCCGGGAGCAACATCGGCACAGATGGTCATGTAGATACCGATGCAGGTCTGCCGGGCGCGAACCTCGGTCACGGTCATCAGGTCGTTCAGGTGGGTGTTGCCCTCCGGCTTGTAGGTTCTTTCAGCGCTCACGCTGCCGATGGCAATGGTGCGGCGCTCGCTCAGCTGCCATATTTCGCTGTTGACAGGCTCGAGGCTCACGGGATCCATCTCGTAGGCGCGCAGGTATACATCGGCCTGCATTTCGCTTCCGGGCAGGGCAGAGGTGGACAGCATATCGATCAGCAGCAGCGAGCCATCGCTCTGGTAGTCGTCCTCCATCATTTCGGTCTCTATCGCCACGTCTCCCGGAAGCTGCAGCCAGGCCATCACGGCGTAGAAAGGCAGGCCGGAGAGGCGGGCGGCCTCACAGAAGGGCGTATCAGCTGTGATACTGGGGTGGCTCAGCGCCGTGGCCAGGGTCTCACCGACGGGCATCATGGGATCGTTGTTGCTGTGGAAGATCACCGCAGGGGAACCGTCGGCGGTGCGGGCGGTGGCGGTAAGGAAGGTGGTGCGCCCATCGGAAAGAGTCTCGGTGATGGTGACGGTCAGGGGGCCAAGCTGGCAGGTGGACTGCTCCGTGGAGGAAAGCATCTGCTGGGCCTGGGTGGGCAGAGTCACGTTCCATTCTTTCATAAGCCAGTCCATCAGTCCGGTGCGGGCAGCGGCAAAAGCTGCGGCGGTCATGGCCACGATGAGGATGGCCGCAATGAGAATGATCCGCGCAGGGGCAAGGCGAGCGGGCTTTTCTTCCTGCACGGAGGAGGCGGCCTGCATCAGCGCCCGGTGGCAGGCGTCGGGCTCCTGCGGGAAGGCGGCGCGGAGATCCAGGTTATCCATATCGCGCTTCATTCTGCATCCAGCTCCTTTCTCAGTTCTTCTTTGGCACGGTGGATCCGTCCGCGCACGGTGGGCATGGGTAAGTGCAGGGTTTGGGCGATCTCCTGGTAGGACATTCCCTCTGAATAGCACAGCATCAGGGGCAGGCGGAGCTTTTCGGGCAAGGCTTGCAGCGCCAGCGACAGGGAAAGATCGGGCGGTGGCACCTGAGGCTCGCGGATCGCATCAAGTGCCACAATGCGGCGGCGTTTGCTCTGCAAGTCGTAACAGTGGTTGATCAGGATCCTTGTGATCCATGTGCGGAAATACCGCTCCTCCCGCAGGGAAAAACGCTTTTCCCAGGCCTTGAGGGCGGCATCCTGCAGCGCGTCCTTGCAGGCGTCATCATCGCGGAGGATGGTAAAGGCCACGCGGTAGAGCATACCGCTGTGGGCTTCGATCTCCTTCACGAAGAAGTCCTTGTCCATAAGCTCATCTCCTTGTAACGTTACACCCTTTAGACGGTGCAGGGGTGCAAATCGTCACGCATGGGGATAAATTTCGACATAAAACAGGAAAAACCATGCATATAAGAAAAAGAACGGGGCGCTCTTGACAGACAGACAACTTGGATTTATAATATCCTGGAATCGGTTTTTGAAAAACCGATAAAAAGGTTGCAAGAAA
The DNA here is from genome assembly GCA_017463245.1 of Clostridia bacterium. Taxonomy (GTDB): domain Bacteria; phylum Bacillota; class Clostridia; order Christensenellales; family Aristaeellaceae; genus UBA11524. The sequence goes on along the minus strand of JAFTPN010000018.1, from coordinate 48,846 downwards.
TCGGAGGCTGCCATGAAGACCATTGCCATTGTGCTGACGCGCTACCGGGATCCCCTGTCGCAGGTGGTGTATTTCCTCAACGGCGGCGGCTTTACCCATGTGTCCCTCTCCCTGGATGAGGACATGGCCACCATGTACAGCTTCAATTTCAAGGGCTTTGCCCAGGAGAATGCGGCCAGGTTCAAGCGCCATGGGGTGTACAGCACCAAGAGCTATCAGCTGCGGGTGTCCGACAGGGCTTATGACCGGCTGGCGGCGTGCATCCAGGAGTTCCAGGCCAACCGGCAGGCGTACCGCTATTCGCTGCTGGGGGTGCTGTGCTGCTACTTCCACATTCCGTATCAGGCGGAGGGGCGGTATTTCTGCTCGCAATTCGTGGCGCAGGCGCTGCGGGATGCCCAGGCGGTGCGGCTGCGGCGCGATCCGGCGCTGTATCTGCCCAACCGGCTCATGCGGGAGCTGAGCCGCAGCCTGCAGCTGGATCGTGTGCAATATAACCTGCTGTAACAGGAGGAAACCATATGCGTATCATCACAGATTCCGCGGCGGATCTCACCGCTGCCGAGCTGGCAGCGCAGGACGTTCGCTGCGTGTCCACCCAGGTGATCTTCGGGGATGAAAGCTGCACTCCCGGTCTGGATATCTCCGTGGAGGATTTCTGGCTGCGGCTGCTGGGTGGGGAGCGGGTCAAGACCTCCCAGCCTGCGCCGGGTGCCTACCTGGATGAGTTCAATGCCGCCAAGGCCGCGGGGGACGAGGTGGTGTGCATCTGCGTGTCTTCCGGGGTGAGCGGCACCATTCAAAGCGCCCGGCTGGCGGCGGCCATGTGCGACTGGGAGGGCATCCACATTGTGGATTCCCTCACCGGGGCGGCGGCGCAGAAGCTGCTGGTGCTGCACGCCTGCAAGCTGCGGGACGGGGGAAAGCTCACCGCAGCCCAGGTGGCTGCCGAGGTGGAAAAGCTGCGCGGCCGGGTGCGGCTGCTGGCCAGCCTGGACACGCTGGAATATCTGGCACGCTCCGGGCGCATCCCCAAGGCGCTGGCCAGCCTGGGCGCGCTGACCCAGCTCAAGCCGCTGCTGGAGGTGAACGGGGAGGGGCGCATTGTGCTGGGGGGCAAGGCCTTTGGGCGGCACCGCGCCATCGACAGCATGGCCAGGCGCATTGCGGGCACCCGCATCGACCCGGCGCACCCGGTGATCCCCCTGTATTCCTACCGGGAGACCAACTGCCAGGCGCTGGTGCGCAAGCTGAAGGAACTGAACGTGGCGGTGGCAGAGGAATGCTGCGCCATTGGCGCCAGCATCGCGCCCCATATCGGCCCCAATGCCTATGGGGTGGCCTTTGTAGAAGCTGAATAAATGCATTTTCCCCGGTTTTCGTTGCAGGAAAACCGGGGAAATTTGCATCTGCGAAGGAAATGCAAGACCAAAATTGTATCTGTTTTGCATTTTCTTTCGCAAAGGATTGCAAAAAACAGTCAATTTCCGTATAATCATACCATCCAATTCCGAAAAGGAGTGAATTCGTATGAAAAAGATTCTGGCTGTTTTGATGGTTCTGTGCCTGATGCTGCCCGCCTTCGCCGTGGCAGAAGATATGCCCGTTGTGAAGATCGGCGTGTTCGAGCCTGCCTCCGGTGACAATGGCGCTGGCGGCAAGCAGGAAATGCTGGGCATGCAGTATGCCAATACTGTGACCCCCACCGTGACCATCGGCGATACCGAATACAAGGTCGAGCTGGTGTATGCTGACAACGGCTCCGCCACCGACAAGGCTCCCTCCGCCGCTGCCGAGCTGGTGAACCAGCAGGTCTCCGTGGTGCTGGGCTCCTATGGCTCCGGCGTGTCCATTGCCGGCTCCCCCATCTTCGAGCAGGCTGGCGTCCCCGCCATCGGCGTGACCTGCACCAATCCCCAGGTGACCCTGGGCAACAACCACTACTTCCGCATCTGCTTCCTGGATCCCTTCCAGGGCACCGTGCTGGCCAACTATGCCTACAAGGAGCTGGGCGCTCAGGTGGCCTACTGCCTGGCCGAGCTGGGCAATGACTATGACGTGGGTCTGGCCTACTACTTCCAGCAGGCCTTCGAGGCTCTGGGCGGCATGGTCATCTCCGAGACCTTCCCCACCGGCACCTCTGACTTCACCTCCTACATCAACAACGCTACCGGCTATGGCGCTGGCGTGTTCTTCGCTCCCTGCTCCATCGCTTACACCACCCTGATCGTTGACCAGGCTGCCGACCAGAATGTGAACTTCGCCCTCATGGGCAGCGATACCTGGGACAGCAACAAGGTGCTGGAGGCTGCTACCGGTACCAACCTGGACATCATGATCTCCACCTTCTATCAGGAAGGCGGCAACGTTGAATTCGACACCGGCATCAAGGCCTGGCTGAATTCCGACGCTGAGGCCATGACCAACAACGGCGGCAACGACGTGATCGCTGCTGTGTCCGCCATGGGCTACGACGCCTACTACGTGGCTCTGGAGGCTCTGAAGGCCGCTGGCTCCACCGATGCCAAGGCTGTGAACGAAGCTCTGTGGAACGTTTCCCATGAAGGCGTTTCCGGCAAGATCGTCTTTAATGAGATCGGCGACGCTGATCGCGACACCGCCTACATCAAGAAGATCAACACCACTACCGGTGCCTGGGACTTCGTGGCTGTGCAGGGCGTTAACTAAATTACCCATGCTACCGCAAGGTTAAGAATTTCTGATTGTTGTGGCGTGAGCAATGTCGCTCACGCCACAACGTTTCTTATCAAGGAGGCACTTACCCATGTTCAACACGGTGTTTCCCTACCTGCTCACAGGCATTTCCGTGGGCGGCCAGTATGCCCTGATCGCCATCGGCTACACCATGGTATACGGCATTCTGCGCCTGATCAACTTTGCCCATGGCGATGTGTTCATGGTGGCCGGTATCGTGATGGTGTACCTCAATGCCAGCGGCATTCCCCTGTGGCTGTCCATTTTGCTGACGCTGCTGATCACCGTGGCCATCGGCTTCACGGTGGAGCGCATTGCCTATAAGCCTTTGCGTTCTGCGCCCCGCATGTCGGTCATGATCTCCGCCATCGGTGTGAGCTACACCCTGCAAAACCTGGTGCTCTACATCACCGGCGGCCTGAACCAGTTCTACCCCAAGATCCCCTTCTTCAGCAACGCGGTGACCATTTTCGGCGTGTCCACCAAAATGGTCACGGTGGTGACGCCCATCCTCACGGTGATCCTGGTGGTGGCGCTGGTGCAATTGATCAACCACACCAAGATCGGCATGGCCATGCGCGCTGTGTCCAAGGACTTTGAGACCAGCCAGCTCATGGGCATCAAGATCAACAACGTGATCTCCACCACCTTCATCATCGGCTCCTTCCTGGCGGCGGTGGGCTCCATGCTGTATTTCACCAACTACAACACCGTGATCCAGACCTCCGGCTCCATGCCCGGCCTGAAGGCCTTTGTGGCGGCGGTGTTCGGCGGCATTGGCTCCATTCCCGGCGCGGTGGTGGGTGCATTCGTCATCGGCATTTGCGAAAACATCATCAAGGGTCTGGATATCATCCTCTTCAAGGCAGGCATTACCACGCAGAACATGGGTCTTGCCACCTTCTCTGACGCTTTCACGTTTGCCTTGCTGATTATCATCCTGATCGTCAAGCCCACCGGCCTGTTCGGTGAGAAGACCACGGATAAGGTGTGAGGTGAGCGACATGAGAACGAAGAAGATCAATTCAAGCACGCTTTGGTCCGCGTTGGTGATCCTGCTGGTGTACGTGGGTGTGTTTATTGCTGAGCAGACCCTGCCTTCCACCTCCATGCTTTTCACCGTGCTGAAAAAGGGCGCTACCTATGCGCTGGTGGCCGTTTCCATGAACCTGCTCAATGGCTTTACCGGCCTGTTCAGCCTGGGTCAGGCGGGCTTTATGCTCATCGGCGCGTATACCTACGCCATTCTGACCATTCCTGTGGCTGACCGCATGAACGTGTATCAGTACTATGCAGGCGGCCTGGTGCAGTTTGCCATGCCCGTGGTGCCCGCGCTGATCGCGGCTGGCCTGGTGGCGGCGCTGTTCGCCTTCCTCATCGGCCTGCCCGTTCTGCGCCTGAAGAGCGACTACCTGGCCATTGCCACCCTGGGCTTTGCGGAGATCATCCGCGCCATTTTCCAGTGGAACAAGCTGGGTGCCCTGACCAACGGCTCCAACATCCTGCGCGAGTTCCCCACTTTTAACGATTTCAACCTGATGAATGCCCAGGGCGAAGTGACGGTGTACCTCTCCACCACGGTGCCCTTCCTGATCGCAGGCGTGTGCATTGGCATCATCGTGCTGCTGATCAACTCCACCTATGGCCGCAGCCTGCGCGCTGTGAAGGACGACGAGGTGGCTGCCGAGGCCATGGGCATCAACCTGGCGCACCACAAGCAGCTGTCCTTCTGCGTGTCCTCCTTCTTTGCGGGCATTGGCGGCGCCATGCTGGCCATGTACCAGAGCACCATTCAGGCCAAGGCCTTCACCTCTGCCATGACCTATGAGATCCTGCTCATCGTGGTCATTGGCGGCATTGGCTCCATCACCGGCAGCTGCCTGGCCTCCTTCCTGTTCGTGGCCTGCTCCGAGTGGTGGCTGCGCTTCCTGGATCAGAAGCAGATGATCGGCGATTTCGAGGTGCCGCTTTTGCGCAACGGCTTCCGCCTGGTGGTGTTCTCCATCATCATCATGATCGTGGTGCTGTTCTTCCGCCAGGGCATCATGGGTACAAAAGAACTGCCTGATTTGTTCGGGCGGCGTAAGAACCTCAAGCGGGAGGTGAAAGCATGAGCCAGAATGTTTTGAAGGTGGAAAACCTCACCATGCAGTTCGGCGGCGTTGTGGCCGTGTATGACCTGAGCATGGAGATCAACGAAGGCGAGATCGTGGCGCTGATCGGCCCCAACGGTGCTGGCAAGACCACGGCTTTCAACTGCATCACCTCCGTGTATGAACCCACCAATGGCCGCATCTCCTTCATGGGCAAGCCCATTGCGCAGAACAGCCCCCACAAAAAGATGCACTTCACCTACGCTGGCACCATGCCCGACGCCTTCCGCGGCAAGCATGTTCACATGACGCCCGACAAGGTCACCAAGCTGGGCATTGCCCGCACCTTCCAGAACATCCGCCTCTTTGGCAGCATGACCGTGCTGGAAAACGTCATGACCGCCATGCACCTGCGCCGCAAGAGCAATATGTTCACCGCCACGCTCCACCTGAACCTGGCGGAAGAGCATTACATGAAGAACAAGGCGCTGAAGCTGCTGGAGACCGTGGGTCTCCTGGACGTGCAGGATGAGATCGCTACCTCCCTGCCCTATGGCAAGCAGCGCCTGCTGGAGATCGCCCGCGCCCTGGCCACCGACCCCAAGCTGCTTTTGCTGGACGAGCCTGCCGCTGGCATGAACCCCCAGGAGACCGACGAGCTGAGCGCCTTTATCAAGCGCATCAAGGATCAGTTTAACCTCACCATTCTGGTGATCGAGCATCACATGAACCTGGTGATGGAGATCTCCGACCGCATCTACGTGGTGGACTTCGGCAAGCTGATCGCCGAGGGCACCCCTGCGGAGATCCAGGAGAACCCGGCGGTCATCGCTGCGTATCTGGGAGGTGAGGACGAATGAGCCTGCTGCATATCAAGGACCTGAAGGTTTCCTATGGCGGCATCGAAGCCCTGAAGGGCATTTCCCTGGACGTGGAAAAGGGTCAAATTGTGGCTCTGATCGGCGCCAACGGCGCTGGCAAAAGCACCACCCTGCGCGCCATTTCCGGCCTGATCCCCAAGAGCCAGGGCACCATCACCTACGATGGCCAGGTCATTTCCGGCATGACGCCCCAGCGCATCGTGTCCGAGGGCATCTGCATGGTGCCGGAAGGCCGCCGCGTGTTCCCCAACCTCACCGTGCTGGAGAACCTGCGCATTGGCGCGTATCTGCGCAAGGACGACATCCAGGCCGACCTGGAGCACGTCTACGACCTCTTCCCCCGCCTGAAGGAGCGCGCCTGGCAGCTGGCCGGCACCCTCTCCGGCGGCGAGCAGCAGATGCTGGCCGTGGGTCGTGCGCTGATGATGCGCCCCAAGCTGCTCATGATGGACGAACCCTCCCTGGGTCTGGCGCCGCTGGTGATCAGGGACATCTTCTCCATCATCGAGACCCTGCACGAGGAAGGCATCACCATCCTGCTGGTGGAGCAGAACGCCAACGCGGCGCTCCGCATTGCCGACAGCGCCTTTGTGCTGGAAACCGGCCACCTGTCCATGAGCGGCACCGGCGCGGAGCTGCTGGACGACCCCCGCGTGAAGGAAGCCTACCTGGGCAAAACCAAGCCGAAGAACAGCAAAATTGGCTAAAACAAATCAGATCGCTGATCAACCCTGTGTTGGTCAGCGATTTTTTCTTGATTTTGTAAGCGGTGTGGGATATAATGTTAGCATCCAAAAGTGGGTTCTTGTGCCCATTTGGCGGATGTGGACGCTCAAGGAGGTATCCTGATGAAGAACGTGAAGTGGACGAGCCTGCTGCTGGCGCTGGTGCTGTGCCTGTTTGCGCTGGGCGCGCAGGCGGAGACCATCGAGATCCCGACGGTTTATGCCAGCATAACCGAGGATATGCCCAGCAACGACGAGCTGTTTAACGAATATGCTCTGCGCAAGCTGTATGGCATGGAGGACGTATCCTTCTTTGGCGCGGCGGCACGCGAGCGGCTGCCGGAGCTGATGAAGAAGCTTTACGATGCCGTGAAGCCGGAGATCGAGAAGATCGCGGCGGGCGAACGCTCTGCCACCACGTTCACCTTCACCCCGGAGCAGTTGGGGGCAATGGGCTTTACTGTGTCCGGCAGCTTTACGACGAACGCAGAGTTCAATGCTATTGGTGATGCCTTCTCCAAGGAGCTGGAGGATTTCAACCTGCTGCTTCCTGCCCTTCTGCGTGACTGCCCCTATGAGATGTATTGGTGCGACTACACGGTGCAGTCCACCATTGGCGGCGGCAGCTTTAGCGGCACCATCTCCGGCGGCGTAGGTACTGCCCAGATGAACAGCGACGTTACCATCACGCTGCCTGTGGCGTATGCGTATAGCCTGGACGGCAGCACAACAGCGGTGGACACCACCAAGGCCAAGGCTGCTGCGGCTGCTGCGGCCAAGGCGCAGACCATCGTTGCTGCTGCTGCGGACATGGACGACGAGGCCAAGCTGGAATACTATGCCGAGCAGATCATGGCGCTGGTCTCCTACGACCATGATGCTGCGAAAAACGACAGCTTCTCCACCAACTCCAACCCCTGGCAGCTGATCTCCGTGTTCGACGGGGACACCGCCACCAACGTGGTCTGCGAGGGCTATGCCAAGGCGTTCCAGTACCTGTGCGACCTTTCCACCTTCACCGAGGCGGAGGTCTATACCGTCAGCGGCACTATGACCGGCGGCACGGGTGCGGGCCCCCATATGTGGAACATCGTTTCCCTGGGCGGCAAGAACTACCTGGTGGACGTGACCAACTCCGATGCTGGCACCGTGGGCGCGGATGGCTCGCTGTTTATGGCGAAGGCCGCCAGCGGCGACGTGACGAATGGCTATATCTTCACGGCCAGCGGCCAGAATATCTCCTTTGTGTATGACGACGATCAGGAGGCGCTGTGGGGCAAGGATGTGCTGACGCTGGCGCTGAATGTGCCTGTGGCCAGCATCACCAACGGCAGCACCGTGACCAAGTACATGGACTTTGCTGACGCCCTGGCTGCCTGGACGAACGGCACCACCCTGACGCTGCTGGATGATGTGAGCTACGGCAATGACATCAACATTGGTACAGGCGTGGCCTGCACTTTGGTGGGTGGCAGCTACAAGCTGGAGCTGAGCGACTCCAGCGATATATACAATACTGGTACGCTTACCATCAATGGCGGCACGATCACTTCTTCTAAACCTGATGGCGGCACCATTTATAACGATATGTCAAGTGCGCTGGAAATCATCAACGCTACCATCATCAACACAGGGAACGCTGCCGTGCTTAACTATGGCGAACTGACAGCCAGGAACAGTACGCTCAACGGCACCATAGGCCTTGACAACGGTATCGGTGCTACTGCTGAGCTGACCAGCACCACGCTCACCTACATCGTAAACCGGGGCGAAGCTACCATTGCGGATTGCACGATTACCGATGTTGGGTATGAAGTTGATTTCCGCGGCGGCAAGCTCACCTTTACCGATGACTGCTGTGATGGTTGGGTTGTCTGGAACGATGCCGACGCAGCTGTTGTCGGCGAGGAGATCATCCTGCCCGACGATTACTACCTGTTCGACACTGATGGCAAGGCCATTACCACCCTGGAGGCGGAGGAGTTCGCCACCATCGGCGCGCACACCTCCCACGACTATGACTACACCATCAACACCGACGGCCTGACCCACAACAAGACTTGCTCTGTGGGCTGCGGCGAGGGCGAGAACAACGTGACCCACACCTTCGTCGATGGTGCGTGTGCTTGCGGTGCCACGCAGGTGGCGCAGGTGGGGAGCGCCATCTATGCCGACTTCGCCAAGGCCCTGGCTGCCTGGACGGACGGCACCACCCTGACGCTGCTGGATGATGTGAGCTACGGCGATTACATCTACATTGATACAGGCGTGGCCTGCACTTTGGTGGGTGGCAGCTACAAGCTGGAGCTGAGCGACTCCAGTAATATACACAATGCTGGTACACTTACCATCAAAGGCGGCACGATCACTTCTTCTGTACCTGATGGCGGCACCATTTATAACGATATGTCAGGTGCGCTGGAAATCATCAACGCTACCATCATCAACACGGAGAACGCTGCCGTGCATAACTGTGGCGAACTGACAGCCAGGAACAGTACGCTCAACGGCGCCATAGGCCTTGACAACGATATCGGTGCTTCTGCTGAGCTGACCAGCACCACTCTCACCTACATCGTAAACCGGGGCGAAGCTACCATTGCGGATTGCACGATTACCGAGGTTGGGTATGAAGTTGATTTCCGCGACGGCAAGCTCACCTTTACCGATGACTGCTGTGATGGTTGGGTTGTCTGGAATGAGAGCGATGCAGTTATTACCGTCGGCAAGGAGATCATCCTGCCCTACGATTACTACCTGTTCGACACTGATGGCAAGGCCATTACCACCCTGGAGGTGGAGGAGTTCGCCACCATCACGAAACATACGCACAGCTACGAATATACCGCAGATGAGGAGACCAACACCATCACCTACGCTTGCACCTGCGGCCTCGGCACCCAGACGGCGAAGCTTACTGCGCCTGCGGGCACCCTGGTGTATGACGGCGCGGCACATCCTGCCACGGTGGAGGCGTCCACCAGCGAATCCGCACCGGTGGTGACCTACACCCTGAATGACGAGACCGTGACCGAGGCCATCAACGCTGGCACCTACACCGCCACCATGACCTGGGGCGGGAAGAGCGTGAGCGTGGAATATACCATCGAGCCTGCGTCCCTTGCTGCGGCTGCGGTAACGGCGGCTGACGAAACCTACACCGGCGAGGCCATCACCCCCGCGCCCGTGGTGACCCTGAACGGGGTCGAGCTGGCGAAGGGAACGGACTACACCGTGGGCTATGCCAACAACACCAATGCAGGCGCCGCCACGGTGACCATCACCGGCGTGGGTAACTACACCGGCACGGTGACCGGCAGCTTTGCCATCGGCAAGGCCACGCCCGAAGTGACTGCGCCCACCGTCGTGGCTGGCCTGGCCTACACCGGCGAGGCACAGGCGCTGGTCACCGCCGGAACGACCACCGGCGGCACCCTGCTCTACAGCCTGGACGGCCAGACCTGGAGCGAGAATGAGCCTGCTGGTATTGAGGCGGGCGACTACACCGTGTATTACAAGGTGGACGGCGGCGCCAACTACGAGAGTGTGGAAGCAAAGACCCTGGCGGTGACCATCGGCAAGGCCATCGCTGGCCTGACTGCTGCGCCCACCGCTAACAACCGCACCTACGACGGCACCGAGCAGCCCCTGGTCACCGCTGGCACCGTCAGCGCTGGCACGCTGGTGTACAGCACGGAGGAAAACGGCACCTACGCTGCTACCATCCCCGTGGCTACCAACGCGGGCAGCTACACCGTGTGGTACTATGTGCAGGGCGGCAACAACTATGACGACACCGAAAAGGCTTCCGTGCAGGTGGAGATCAAGCCCATTGAGCTGGAAGTGAACGCCAACGACGCTGCCTATGCCAAGACCTACGACGGCACCACCAGCACTAAGGGTTGGATCTGGAAGCAGACGCTCGGCCTGGAAGGCGATTTGCTGCCTGGTGCGTACGTTCAGCTGACGCTGGATCCTCCGCCGGCCTATCCTGAGTCCGCTGTGGGCAGCTATGATGCGGAGATCGGCGTTGAGTTGATGGGCGAAGATGCGCCGAACTACAAGCTGAACACCGACAAGGTGACGGTGACGGCCATCATCGACCCCAAGCCCCTGACGGCTTCTGCTGCGGAAGGCGCCCGTGCCTACGATGCTACGGCCGATTGGACTGCCTCGCTGACGCTTTCCGGCCTGGTGGGCAACGATGCTGTGACGGCCACGGCGAACTTCCAGCTGGAAGGCAGCAACGTGGGCGAATACACCACGGCTACGGTCGTGGGCAAGCCTGAGCTTTCCGGCGCGGACGCGAACAACTACACCCTTGATTCCGCGGCGGTGACCTTCATCAGAGCCACCATCAACAAGGCTGCGGCGGACAAGTGGAGCTACACCCTTGCCACGCCCCAGGATGTGCTTGTGGGCAGCGGCCTGAGCGCCATCACGCTCCCGGCCAGCGGCACGGGCATTGGCGGCGAGGCGGTGGAACCCACCGGCGTGACCTTCTATACCAATGAGACCCTGCAGACCGAGGCCACGGATGCGGCCATCAGCGCCCTGGCCGAGGGTGAGAATGTTACCCTGTTCTACAAGGCGACGGCCGATAACTACGAGGCCACCACGGGCTCTGTGATGCTGGTAGCCATCGACCACCAGCACGAGTGGACGTACACGGCTGATGATGCGACCGATACCATCACCGCAAAGTGCAGCGGCACCATCGGCACCTGCCCCAATGAGACCATCACCTACACGCTGGTCATTCCCACCGGCGGCGACTTCAACAGCGGCGTGGACAAAAAGACCGCCACCTGCGGGATCAGCCCGGCCAATGCCAGCGGCGCGGCGGTCTATGGCTTCAGTTATTCCATCGTCTCGGAAAATGCGAAGCTGAAGGATGGCAATCCCTACAACGCAGGCGACTATGAAGTCACGATGAATGTGGCAGATGCAGCTTTCGTGACCGGAACGCTGACCATTGCCCCGGTGCAGATCGGCCAGCCCGATGAACTGGCCGACGGCGTGTATACTGGCGAGGCGCATCAGCCCGCTGTGACCATCCCCAACTGCACCGAGGGCGCGGACTTCACCGTGACTTACCCGACGGACATGGTGAATGCGGGCGAAAAGACCATCACCGTGACCGGCAAGGGCAACTACAAAGGCACCGTGGAGCTGGGCTACATGATCACCCGCGCACCCATCGATGCAGCGGTGATCACCGCGGAATCCCAGGTCTACACCGGCGAGGCGCTGGAGCCTGCCTTCACCGTAGCGCTGGGCGGCAAAACGCTGGCGCCCAATGCGGACTTTACCTATAACTGGACGGACAATGTGAACGCGGGCGAAGGCAAGATCGTGATCATCGGCATTGCCAACTACGAAGGCCAGGCCGAGGGCACCTTTGCCATCACCAGCGCCCCTGCCGACCTGACGGCTGAAACCTACCTGGGCGAGACCATGACGGGTGACTTTACCTATGGCGATGTGATCACCATCAAGGGCGCCGTGACCGTTGATCAGCCGCGTACCTTCAGCCTGCGCAGCGCTCCTGCGGCCAACGAGGTGGCGCTGTATCTGGAAGGCGGCAATGAGGTGATCGCTGGCCCTGTGGCGGCGGATCCTGCCACCGGCGAGTTCACGCTGACCTATGATACCAGCAACAAGGATATCGGGATCGAGCAGAGAAACCTGACGCTTGAATACGTAAGCGACGGCAACAAGAACGACACCACCGGCTCCCTGACTGTTACGCTGTACAAGAAGGAGCTGACCATCGCCAGCGCCGAGGCCACCGACCGTGTGTATGCCCAAGGCAACAAGCTGGTGAATGTGACCGGCGTGACCCTGGAGGGCATCATCGGCACGGACGATGTTGGCGCCGACCTGACGGGCGTGCAGGGTACCCTGACCTCCGACAATGCGGGCGACTACACCACCCTGGCGCTGCCTGAGCTGAGCACCACCGGCAACGAGAAGGATTACTACATCATCGCCGCCGATGAGGCTGTGACCACCGATGTGACCATCACCAAGCTGGTGCTGGTGAGCGTCGAAAAGCCCACGGATGCCACCCTGGACACCTACCTGACCACCGCCGAACAGGTGGCTGACAAGCTGCCTGCCACCATCACCTACACCGATGCCAACGGCGGCACCGTGGAGCTGGATGCGGCCTGGACCTGCGCCAACTACAGCGCAGCGCCCAATGCAAACAACACCTTTACCTGGACGGTGGACGCTGCCAGCCTGACCAACCATGAGCTGGCCTCCGGCGTGGCTGCCACCGGCACCATCACCGTAACCAACACCAACGCCCTGCCCGTGACCCTCACCGGCACGGATGGTGAGATCACCTTCGCGCAGCAGCCCTACGATGTGGCGGCCATGTTCACCATCGATGCCAACGCTGGCGCGGCGCACTACGAAGTGGTTTCCGGCGAGGCGGTGCTGGACGGCACCAGCCTGACCGTGACCAAGGTGGGCGAGATTGTCATCCGCCTGACCACCGACGCTCACGACGCCTATGCCGCCGCCGAAACCACCGCCAAACTGACGGTGACCAAGGCTGATCCGGACGTGACCGCGCCCGAAGGCCTCACCGCCACCTACGGCCAGAACCTGGCCAACGTGACCCTGCCTGCCCATGACCTGGGCACCTGGGCTTGGGTGGACGAAGACACCAATGTGGGCGATGCCGGCACTCAGACCCATGCAATCACCTTTACCCCCAACGATACCACCAACTGGAACACCCTGACCCTGGAAGCCCAGGTGACGGTCAGCAAGGTGGGCACCAACCTGACCCTGGCGGTGTTCAACGGCGAAACGGAGACCCGCACCTTCACCTACGGCGAGACCGTGACCGTGCTGGCGCAGCCCATGCGTCCCACCGTGCTCTCGCTGCGCAGCTTCACCGCCCCCGCAGCCGACCAGATGGCGCTGTTCCTGGGCGACAAGCAGATCTCCGAGGCGGTGGACGCCGACGAGAACGGCCTCTACACCATGACCCTCGACACCGCCGACAAGGCGCTGAAGGTTGGCGACAATGCCATTACGCTCAAGTATGTGGGCAACGCCAATGTGGAAGGCGCCCAGGGCGAAACCACCGTGACCCTGCAGAAGAAGCCGCTGTCCATTGTGAACATGGCAGCCAAGAGCCGCGCCTACCAGCCGGAGAATCAGCAGGTGGACGTGACGGCGGTGGAGCTGGAGGGCAAGATCGAAGGCGACGACGTGGCCATTGGCACCCTGACCGCTCAGGTCAGCAGCGCCAACGTAGGCACCTATGCCGAGGCCAAGCTGCCTGAAACCGTGCCGCTCTCTGGTGCTGATGCCGACTACTATGCGGCTGTGGGTGCTGTGACGGTGCCCGTGCCCCAGAAGGTAAGCATCACCCAGGCCACGACCACGGCCACCGGCACCGGCGCTGACGCTGGCCAGCCCGCCGTGACTCCCGTGACCGAGGACGGCAAGACCCTGGCGGATATCCCCCTGACCCTGCCGGAGGGCGCCTACAACGTGCCTGGCACCATCCATTGGGTGGACGGCGACGATACCCCCGTGGAAGAGGGCAAGGAATACGCCTGGGTGTTCATCCCCGCTGATCCCAACTACGCGCCTGTGAACGGCACCGTGGTGATCTACCCCGCGGGCGAGGCTCCGGTGATCACCGCCCCCGCCGCCGCCCAGACCGTGACCGTGGTGGAGGGCGAGACCGGCACCATGACCGTGACCGCCACCGATGCGGAGAAGTACCAATGGTACATCAACCGCAACGACGGCAAGGGCTATGTGGCCATCGACGGCGCTGCCGCCGCCAGCTACACCACCAGCGCGGTGAAGCCCGAGAACAACGGCTTCACCTACTGGTGCGAGGTCAGCAACGCCTATGGCGAAAGCAAGTCCCCCGTCTTCACCCTGAAGGTGCAGGAAGAGGTGGATGTGCCCCAGACCGGCGATGAAGCCCAGCTTGGCCTGTGGCTCGCCCTGATGGCGCTGAGCCTTGGCGGCCTGACCTGGGTGGCTGTGGATCGCAAGCGCAGGGAAAACTAAAGGAAACCAACACAAAGCGGACGGCTGAAAAGCCGTCCGCTGTTGCGTGTCAAAAATAGTGGCAAAGCCAGTAAATGTGATGTAAAGGACGGATTTATCCTTGTGCCAGGAGGACGTCTATACGCACCACCTGATTGATGGCCGTACAGCCGTGGGCTAACGTGCTTGTTTGCTGCGGCATGTCGTGGTTGAAACTTGCGCGTTCTCCCTCAGTCAGCCGCAAGCGGCTGCCAGCTCCCTCCCGGAGGGAGCCTCTGTGCATACCGCCGCGCACATCCCTTTCAGATGCTTGGCTGGTTTTGTTGCAAGAAACGCAGCCAAAAGGCTCCCTCCGGGAGGCGCGACGCGTAAAAAACATGCCAGTGGCATGTTTTTAGCCAAAGCGGGGAGCAATCTATGATTGCGACCAGGACAGCTGTCGCCGTAAGGCGACTGAGGGAGAACGCGGGCGCAACGAGAAAGCCCACCGGCAAGGAACCGGGATAAATTCTCCCTTGATAAATCGCCTCCTATTTTGGTCGCCTGGATCACTTTTTTGACAGTCTGAAGCGGACGGCTGAAAAGCCGTCCGCTGTTTTTGCTATGCAGGTTTTAGTGGTCGTACACATTCTGAATGGTCATGCCCTGAATGTGCCGGGCGTCGTTCATCAGCTCGAACCGGGGGGAAACCAGCGCGCCGGGGCTGTCGGGCAGGGTCACCACGGTAATGCCCGTGTAGTCCGGCCCCATGGCGGTGCAGACAAAGGGGAAGGCCAGGTTGAACAGGTGGCTCATCAGCGCGGCGGAAGCACCCCCGTGGCCAAAGGCGGCAATGGTGCGGCGGGTGTTTTCGCCCACGCGGTAGTACAGGCCTTCCCGGGTGTAGCCCAGGGTGGCCAGCCATTCGTCCATGGCCTGGGCGATGAAATCGGTGTGCTGCACCACGGTGTTGCGGCGGAAGGGCTCTTCCTGCGCCCAGGCGGGGGAGAGCAGGCTCTCGCCCTGTGCCACCATGCGGTCGGCGGTGGACCAGGGGTGACCGTCCTCCAAGAGGGGCTGGCCATCGGCAGCGCCCCAGCCGATCTCCCGCATAAAGTCGCAGCGGTGGATGGGCAGGTGCAGGGCATCGGCCAGGTGGGCGGCGGTTTCCAGCGCACGGCCGCAGGTGGAGGAGAAGATCTGCTCCACGCCTTCATTTAGCAGGCGCTGGGCGGCGGCTGCGGCATGACGGTGACCCAGCTCGGTGAGGCAATCGTGAACGTAGTCCGGGTGGCCGTGGCGAACGAAGATGATCCGCATAGGTATGCTCCTTTTGCTTTGCTGTGCCTTCATCATAGCACAGCAAAGGTCATCTGCCAACGGGGATTTGACATTTTTCTGCGGCGTATTTATAATGGATGCAAACAAGTTTCCATGCGGTGATGAAGGAGTCGGTTCCATGGAGAAGATGATCTGTTCCAGCTGCGGTGCCACCATGACGCCCAACAACACGCAGCCTTTTCTGACCTGCGAATATTGCGATACCACCGTGGCCAATCCCCATTATGAGCAGGGGACGGCCACCGCTGCCCCGGCGGTGGACTTGCAGGCGCTGTGCGTGCAGAAGCTGATGGACATGGGCAAGAATGAGAACCTGGCCGATGTGGCCGACGGCTGCTTCGGCACGCCCATCCAGGAGGCAGGCACGGCTCGCTCGGCCATGGAGATCCCGGACAGGGAGAAGGTCTACCTGGTGATGGATCGTTCCTCCATCTTCTGGTCGGTGGAGGAAGGCCTGGCGCTGGCGGACGGCGGCTTGTATTACAAGCACGATGGCGAAACCGGCAAGCGCTCCTGGGAGAGCTTCATCACCGATGCGATCAGCTTTGCGGCGGGCAGCAGCAAGGCACAGCCCGGCACGCTGAACATTGGCACTTCGCTGGCTTTCAGCATCACCACGGAGGAGGATGCCCGCATTGCCCGCTTCCTGGTGGATTATCACAATCAGGTCTATCGCCAGTATACCGGCGATGCCGCGCCCGCGGCCTGGACGGTGACGGAGAGCGAAGCGGTGGAGGAAGGATCCGCCGGCATTGGCGGCCTGCTGGGCACGGTGGCAGCAGTAGCCACCACGCTGATGCGCAATAACCGCGCCCGCACGGTGGTGCCCCGCTCTGTGGTGCAGCGGCCGGTGGTGCAGCGCTCCTTCCGGCAAACGCCGCCCCCCAAGCCCCAGCCCCGGCGGATGGAGCCTGCCAGGCCTGCAAGACCGATGGGTCAGCCTGCGCACCGCCCCAGCGCCCAGCGCCCCGGTGGCATGTACCGCAATGGCGGGCATGGCGGCATGGGTGGCCCCGGTGGACGGGGCGGCCCTGGCCGGGGGAGAAGATAAGCGGAGGGGAATGGCATGACGGTGATTATTGTGATTTGTTTCGCGCTGTCGCTGGCGGCGCTGGTCATCAGCCTCCGCGCCTTTCAGGAGAAGGGCTTCCTGCTCAACAATGCCTACATCTACGCCTCCCCGGAGGAGCGGGAGAAGCTGGACAAAAAGCCCTGGTACCGCCAGACGGCCATTGCGTTCCTGCTGATCAGCATCATCTTTGCGCTGCTGGCCTTGGAGGTGTGGCTGGACGCCCATTGGCTCTTTTTCGGGGTGCTGGCATTGAGCGTGGCTGCGGTGGTGTATGCCATTGCATCCAGCATTGCCATTGAAAAGAAAACCAAATAAGCAAAGGAAAACCCGCCAGGGCGTGAAGTGCCTTGGCGGGTTTTGTGTTATTGGTTTTCCTCCGGCCAGCCAAGAAGCTGCAATTGTTCCATGGCCTGGGTGTGCCAGTCCTCGGGGGTCAGCTTGCCCAGCTTCATTTTCAGCCAGGCGGCGGGGCGCTGCTGCCAGGGGTGGGAGCGGATCAGCTTGCGCTGGGCAGCCCTTTGCAGGGCGGTGCGCACCTCCGGCTCGTTCAGCATGGTGGTGAGGACGGCCTTGGCGCTGTCCTCCCGGAGGATGAAGGTGAACTTCTCGTGCAGGGCGGTGAGCTGCTGCTGTTCCAGACGGTGGATCTTCCCGGCGCTGCTCACGGCCAGCTGGCGCATCTGCTGGGTGCGCCACAGGGCGGCGGTCTCATCGGGGATGATGGGCAGCGCCATGCTCTCAGCGGCGCGGATGCCGTGTTCCACGGCGGCGGTGAGCTTCTCCTGCCAGGCTTCGATGCCCATGGGGTTCGTCCAGGCCTGGGGCATACCGCTCTGGTGCAGCTGGTGCAGGAAGGCATCCACCGGCTGGGTGCGCACCATCTGATCCATGGGGGCAAAGCGGGTCACGTCCTCGTAATCGCTGTTGTAAAGCAGCAGCACCGGGGTGCCCATGGCCAGGCAGGCCATGGCGCAATGCAGGCGGCGGGTGACCACGAACTTTGCTCCGGCATAGATGCGCAAAAGCTGCTTCACATTGTCCATGCGGGTGTTGAAATCAGCAGAGGCATCGGTGAGCTGGTGGGTCAGCTCCTGCACGGTGGTGCCTGCGGCATAGGTTTGCAGGGTGTCCACCACCTCGTGGGGCACGTCCACGCAGCAGATGTAGGACTGGGTGCGCACCTGGGGGCGCTTCAGCGTCAGGGTGAGGCAGCCGGTGAGCTGATAAGGGATGCCGGTCTGCTCCATCAGGTTCACGGTGCGCTGGTCACGGCAGCCGATGGGGGCGCAGGCGGAGAAATAATCCTTGCCTGCGCCGCAAAGCTGGGCAAAGGGAATGCCCCACACGTCCTCCTGGGAGAGGTGCACGCCCACGCACACCGGGGCGATGTGCTTTTCCGGCAGCCAATGGGTGTTTTCCCGCAGCACATTGCCGGAGAGCAGGGTCACCACCCGGTCGTCACCGCTCAGGTCGGGGAGGGGGGCGTCCAGGTTGTCGGCGTCCAGCACCCGGTCGATGCGGGGCAGGAGCTGCATGGCGGCATAAGTGCGCAGGTCGTCGCCCAGGTTGTCGGATTGGGGCTGCCAGGCAAGGGCATATTGGATCATCAGGGTCGCTCCTTATCAATAGCTGCCGTATTTGGCGATGTATTCTTCCAGGCAAAGGTTCTCGTCGCGCATGGGGATGGAATGCTCCGTTCCCACATAGCGGATGTGCCAGGGCTCGGCCAGGATGCCGGTGATGTCTTCTTTATCCGAGGCATAGCGGATAATGAAGCCATAATCCCAGCAGTTGTCCGCCAGCCATTCCGCCTGCTCCGTGCCCTTGAAGGCCACGCCCGGCACGGTGATATCGAAGGCCAGGCCGGTGTGATGCTCGCTGGAGCCGGGTTCCATCACGGTGAGGCGAGTGGCACTCACGGCATCGTTGTAGCTCAGGCCATTCTTGTCCATGTACTCATCCACCTGCTGGTCGAACAGCTGCTGCTGGTAGCTTTCGCTGCGGTAAGCGGCGCTGACCTGCCACACGGTGATGCCCTGGGTATGAGCCACCTTCAGCATGGCGATGAGGGCGTCCACCGCCATCCGCTCAGCCTGGGTGTCGCTGTACTTGATCTTCACGATATTGCTGCTGCAATAGTCGGCCATGTTCACCAGCTCGGCAGGCTGATAGCCCTCGGGCATAAAGTTCTCCCGGTTCACCAGCAGGGGCAGACCGTCTGTGCGCGTCCAGGGCATGGCGGGGGAAACAGGCTCCCGGGTGGGTGCGGGGGTGGCCTTCAGCTGCGCCTGATCGGAATACAGCACCGCCTTGGTGCCCTCGCCCACAATGCCGTCGGCATCCAGGCCATGCTGGCGCTGGAAGGCGATCACCGCATTCTTGGTGCCGGGGCCAAACTGCCCGTCGATAGAAGAATTGTAGTAGCCCAGCTCCCGCAAGCGGGTCTGCAGCTGCCACACCTCCTCGCCCTGGGAGCCGCTGCGCAGCACCGGCTGGGGCGTGGGGGCGCTGGGGTCGATGGTGACCTGCATCACATTGCGGACGGGCGGCTCCGGGGTGGGGGTGGTGTTCATTTCCACATAGGTCAGATCCACCAGCTTAGCTACCCGCACGCCCATCACAAAGGCGGCAATGACCAGCACCACGAGCACCGTAAGTCCAACGATGCGCTTGATATCTTGCTTCATGTAAAATTACCTCACAATAAATCCCACTATAAGTATACGACAGATTGGGCGGAAAGGCAAACAAATAATAATTCGGAATTCGGAATGCGGAATTGAGATAAATTCGGAATGCGGAATTCGGAATGCGGAATTTAGTTTGTGGCCTGGTGCCGCATTGGGCATGCATCCGGCACACCATCAATTCCGAATTCCGAATTCATAATTCCGAATTACACCAAAAACCTGTTGCATTCTCCCGCACAACATGCTATAATACATCCGATTACGCACCTTTGTCCCGCGATTGCTTGTGCCGCCACACGGCGGTGGCTGGTCGCGCAGGGTCAGAGGGTGGAAAAACAAGGAGGAATACCCAAATGGCAGTCATTTCCATGAAGCAGCTCCTGGAAGCGGGCGTGCACTTCGGTCACCAGACCCGCCGCTGGAACCCCAAGATGGCTCAGTACATCTTCACTGAGCGCAACGGCATCTACATCATCGACCTGCAGAAGACCGTGAAGAAGATCGACGAAGCCTACGCTTTCATCCGTGATGTGGCGATGGAAGGCAAGTCCATCCTGTTCGTGGGCACTAAGAAGCAGGCTCAAGAGTCCATCGAGTCCGAGGCCAAGCGCTGCAATCAGTACTATGTGAACAACCGTTGGCTGGGCGGCATGCTGACCAACTTCCGCACCATCCAGACCCGCATCAAGCGCCTGAACGAGATCGACCGCATGGAGCAGCAGGGTCAGTTCGAAGTGCTGCCCAAGAAGGAAGTTATCCAGCTGAAGGCCGAGCGCGAAAAGCTGGAAGCCAACCTGGGCGGCATCCGCGAGATGAAGAAGCTCCCCGGCGCCCTGTTCGTGGTTGACCCCCGCAAGGAGCACATCGCCGTGACCGAGGCCCGCATCCTGAACATCCCGATCGTGGGCATCGTTGACACCAACTGCGATCCCGACGAGATCGACTACGTGATCCCCGGCAACGACGACGCTATCCGCGCCGTGAAGCTGATCGCCGGCAAGATGGCTGATGCTGTGCTGGAAGGCAAGCAGGGCGAGCAGTCCGAAGTGGTCGAAGAGACCGCCAAGGTCGAGGAATAATATCCCGGGCGCAAGCCTGAAACTCAACTACATCATAGGAGGTTGATTCCAATGGCAGCTATTACTTCTGCTATGGTTAAGGAACTGCGCGAGCGCACTGCCGCTGGCATGATGGATTGCAAGAAGGCTCTGACCGCTACCGATGGCGACATGGAAAAGGCCATCGAGTGGCTGCGCGAGAAGGGCCTGGCTCAGGCCGCCAAGAAGGCCAGCCGTATCGCCGCTGAAGGCGTTGTGGCTCAGTACGTCGCTCCCTGCGGCTGCACCGGCGTGATCGTCGAGGTGAACTGCGAGACCGACTTCGTGGCCAAGACCGATAACTTCAAGAATTTCGCCAACAACGTGGCCAAGCACATCGCCAAGGCCAATCCCGCTTCCGTTGAGGAAATGATGGATCAGAAGTTCGTTGACGACGAGACCAAGACCATCGCCGACCTGATCAGCGATGCCACCGTGGCCATCGGCGAGAAGATCTCCGTGCGCCGCTTCGCCCGCTATAAGACCGAGGGCGTTGTGTCTACCTACATCCACATGGGTGGCAAGGTTGGCGTGCTGGTGGAAGTCGCTTGCGACGAAGCCCACAAGGACAGCGAAGCCGTGAAGGAATTCGCCCACGACCTGGCTCTGCAGATCGCTGCCGCCAAGCCCGAGGCTGTCCGCCGCGAGGAAGTTGACTCCTCCAAGCTGGAGAAGGAAAAGGAGATCCTGCGCGCCCAGGCTCTGAACGAGGGCAAGCCCGAGAAGATCGTCGACAAGATGGTCGAGGGCCGCATCGAGAAGTACTACAAGGAAGTTTGCCTGATCGACCAGGCCTTCGTGAAGGACGGCGACAAGAACATCAAGGCCTACATGGCTGATGTTGCCAAGGCCACCGGCGCGGAGCTGGACATCGTGCGCTTCACCCGCTTCGAGCGCGGCGAGGGCATCGAGAAGCGTCAGGACAACCTGGCCGAAGAAATCGCCAAGATGGCCAACGCCTAATGGCATAACGAAAAAGGGAATCGCAGCGATGCGGTTCCCTTTTCCTGTTTGGGAGGGTATGCACATGGATTATATCCGCTGGCTCCGCAGCAAGGTGGGGCATGAGAGAATCATCCTGACCTTTGTGGGCGGCTGCATTTTCAACGCGAAGGGCGAGGTGCTCTTGCAGCGGCGGGGCGACAGCAGCCGCTGGGGCTTTCCTGGTGGCGCCATTGAGCCGGGGGAGAGCATTCAGCAGGCCGCCGTGCGGGAGGTCAAGGAGGAAACCGGCCTGGATGTGGAAGTGGGCAGGCTGATCGGAATTTACACCGACTGTGATATGGAATATCCCAACGGGGATAAGGCTCACAGCATCTGCATCGGTGTGGAATTCAAGGTGCTGGGCGGCCAGCTGGCCTGCGACCATGTGGAGACCCTGGCGCTGCAATACTTCCCCCTGGATGAAATGCCGGAGCTTTTCTGCAAGCAGCATAAGGCGCTGGCGCGGGACGTTCGCCGCAAGGCGTATGGCGTGATTGATTGATGCGAGGCTGATATGCGGATCAAGATAGGCGATTATGAATTCACCGAAGTCTGGGACGGCGTGCTGTACAAGAAGCTGTCCCGCTACCCAGCCATCACCGATTGGGAGAAGCGCACGCTGGTGGAGTTTGTGGACTACGAGCGGGCCAACGGCCGGGACTGTGCTATCGAGTGCGCGGATGCGGCGCTGCTGGCGGAAGTCCACGCGGCTCTGGCCGAGCCGGAAAAGTACCGCCATGTGCCGCGTCCGGCGCTGATCACCGAATGCACCGCCTGCCCGGTGCGCAAGGGCTGTGTGACGGAGTTCGTCTGCCACACCGCGCCGCCGGAGAATGCGGTGAACATTTTCCGCACGGGGCGGCTGCTTTCAGCGGTAAGGGCGCGGGGCGTGCCGGTGGAGGTGCTGATGGCCGAGAAGCGCAATGCGGCGGGTGACCCGGCGGACTACTTCAACTATGTGATGTTCGCTTGGGGCAACTGCCAGGCTGGCGACAGGCTGGTGATGGAGCGCAAGCTGGGTCGTTTTCCCGATGAGCAGGACTTGAGTGTGGATTTCACACCCGGCGTGCGGTTCTATTTCCGGTATGATGAGCTGATCAGGCATCCCGGCACCACCTTCGATGGTGTGCTGCCGCTGAAGGTGCGGGACGAGGTGGTTCTGGCGGAATGGGTGCATACCATCATCATCCCCGAAGCGCTGCGGGGCATGATGACGCCCCACATCCCGCCGGAGCTGCAGGGGCGCGTCATCTATGTGGAGAATGACTGCAAGGACATCTGGGACTGGTCGGAGAAGGTCTATTCCATTATCGAAAGGGAGTGCTGCTGATGTTTACGCTGCGCCCCATGACGGGCATCTATCTTCTGCGGGGTGATCGCATCCTGATGCTCCACCGCCACGGCTCCCGGGTGGTGGATGGCCTGTGGGTGGCCTCCGCTGGCGGGCATTTTGAAGAAAGCGAAATGAAGCACCCCGCCGCCTGCGTGCTGCGGGAGCTGCGGGAGGAGCTTGGCCTTGCGCCGGAGCAGCTGCACGGCCTGGCCATGCGCTATGTCACCCTGCGCCGGGTGGGGGAGGAGATCCGGCAGAACTACTACTTCTTTGCGGAACTGACGGAGGATGTGCCGCTGACCTCCAACGAGGGCGAGCTGCGCTGGGTGCCCCTGGACGAGGTGATGGCGCTGGAGATGCCCTTCTCCGCCAAGCTGATGATGGAGCATTATTTGGCCACCGGGCGCTTCACCTCGGCGCTGTATGCCGGGGTGACGGACGACCGGATGATGCACTTTGCGGAGATGAAGGAGAAACGGTGATGCTTGGCTGCGCAATTGTAGGGGCGAACTGTGTTCGCCCGCGGCGCTGCACAAAGGCATAGTGGGCAGGAAATGCAACAGGCGGGCGATCACAGATCGCCCCTACAGGTGCAAGAGAGGGGGCGTGTGGATGCAGGCAGCAGAACCACTCCCTCAGTCAGGCTTGCGCCTTATAAGACGACCAAAATAACAGACCTCTGCATGAGCGCTTTTCATGCAGAGGTCGTTTTTGGGATTCAACCATAGCATTCGTGCAAGCGGATGAAGGAGCAGCAGCCAACCTGCTGTACTTTTCGGAACCCGGCAGCCTCGTAGAAGCAAATGGTTTCATCGGTATCGTCGGTGATCAGCACAGTCTGGTTCACATCAGGGAAGGAACCCAGTATTTCGTTCAAGAGGCGGGTGCCGATGCCCTTGCGCTGATGGGCTGGATGGACGAGCAGATCCTGAATATACAGGATGGAGACGCCATCACCAACGGCGCGGATGATGCCAACGAGCTGTTCATCCTCGTAGGCAGCGAGGGCTTTCAGGGAACGGGCATAGGCCTCTTCCAGCAGGTTGGGGCGGCGGAGGTAGCTTGTCCAGCCAACGCTGCGATAGAGTTCTTCAAGGGAGCTTGTATAGTTTGTATAGGGCTTAATGATGTACATGGTTTGCCCTCCGTTACGCCGCCTTCTTCATCTTGATGGTGGCCGCATAGGCGCTGTTGCACAGCCCCAGCACCGCGGACACGATGAACAGCAGCTCGATGCCCAGGGTCTGCCAGATCCAGCCGCCGAACAGGGCGATGAAAATGGTGATCACATGGTTGATGGACACGCCCGTGGAAATGGTGGCCTTCACTTCCTCGCTGGAATCGGACAGATCCTGCACGTAGAGGTTGGAGGCCATGGAGGCCAGGGAAATGATGGCGTCCAGCACATAGTTCACGCAGCAGACGATGAAGGCGATATCCTTGGGGAACAGGTGGTGGGCAAAGCCGTAGAAGAAGCACACCACCACCAGGATCAGCGTGTCCGCCACCATGACCACCTTGTAGCCCAGACGGTCGATGATGCGTCCCACGATGGGGGAGGCGAAGAAACAGGCGATGGCCGAAATGGCAAACAGCAGGCTGATGGTGGCGGCGTTGGCGCCGTAGAAGAGGATCAGCACATAGGGGCCGAAGGTGAGGAACACCTGCTTGCGGGCGCCGTAGAACATTTCCAGCATGTAGTACTTGGTGTACTTTTTGTGGAAGTAGAAGCGGCGCTTGGTGCTGTCGGTTTCGCTCTTGCCGGAAATGCCCATGGAGCACACCGCGCTGAGGCCTGCCAGCACCGCCGCCAGAACAAAGAACAGCGTGTAGGGCTGATCCTTGGTGACGAAGCTGAAGGCCGCCACCACTGCCAGATAGCCGATGAGGGTGCCGATCTGTCCGCTGGCGTTCTGCACGCCCAGGGCTGCGCCGCTGTTGCCGGGGGTGGCGTATTTCAGCGAAAGGGTGCTCTTCATGCCCAGCTGGATATGCTCGCCCAGGGAGTAGATGCAGATGGCCATGGTCATCAGGACTTTCGTGGGCGGCAGGGCGGAAAGCATGGTCATGCCCGCCAGCATGATGATGGCGCCCGCCTTGTACATGGTTTCGGCGGAGAGCATATAAAAGGCTGCCAGGATGAAGATCAGCAGAATGCCCGGCACCTCGCGGAAGAACTCGGTCACGCCGCGATCCATTTCGCCCATGCCGACCACTTCGGCCAGGAAATTGTCCAGCACGCCCTTGTACAGTCCGCAGGAAAGCCCGGTGATCAGCACCGAGAGCAGGAACAGTTTCACGCCCTTTTCCTTGCGGAAGGCGTCGCGGTTGAGGATTGTGTTCATGGTGATCCTTCCCATCTTTGGTGATGCTTGCACCATTGTACATCAAGAGAGGGCGGCGCACAAGATGGGGCGGTAGAAAAATGTTGCGGGGTGGGGAATGTGGCGTTCCACCTCATCCGGCCTTCGGCCACCTTGTCCTCAAGGGGAAGGCATATCAAAGCTTCCCCTTGAGGGGAAGCTGTCAGCGCTTGCGCTGACTGATGAGGTGGAAAGCTGCACTTGCGCCCTGCTGGTTCCCTGTGCTATAATGCACCATCTCAAAAAAACCAAGCATTTTGGAGGCGAAAAAGCATGACCTGGGAAAAATCCTGTGGCGCGGTGGTGTTCACAAAGGTAAATGAGCAGGTGAAATACCTGCTGGTGGCCAACTTAGAGGGCATTTATGGCTTTCCCAAGGGTCATGTGGAGGCGGGCGAGACCGAGACCGACACCGCCCTGCGGGAGGTGCGGGAGGAAACCGGCCTCACGGTGCGGCTGGTGGACGGCTTCCGTACCACGGACGAGCATGCCATTCCCCAGAAGGCGAACACCATGAAGCAGGTGGTGTACTTCCTGGGGGAGTATGAGGGGCAGGAGATCGCCTACCAGCGGGAGGAACTTTCCGGGGCGTATCTGGTGAGCTACGAGGAAGCCATGGGGATGTTCCAGTTTGAGAGTTCCCGACGGATTTTGCGGGAGGCAAATGCGTTTTTGCTGGGAAGGGAATAAAGGAAGGGCAAACCAAAAGCCTCCCTTGTGTAAAGGGAGGTGGCAGCCGCTTGCGGCTGACGGAGGTCAGGCTTTAGCCTGACTAACGCAGCCCATTGCTTGCAATGGGCAAGTGTAGCCAGCGCCCGGCCTTGTGCCGGGTGATGGCCGAAGGGGAGGGATTGGGCGCTGCTTGTATTACTCCGTATGCAGATGTGCAAAGATGCAGCTTCCAATCCCTCAGCCCCTTCGGGGCAGCTCCCTTTACACAAGGGAGCCTTTTGGTTACTGCACCTGTAGGGGCGATCTGCGATCGCCCGCACGCTGCACATAAGCACAGTTGCAAAGGAAAAACCAAGCAACGCGTTGGAACAAGTGGCAGAACCACTCCTTCCGTCAGGCTTACGCCTGACACCTCCCTCAAAGAGGGAGGCTTTTGGCTCCGTCCCGTGGCGGGCGAACACAGTTCGCCCCTACAATTGCGCCGCCAGGCAGCGCGATGCTGCAAGCAACAAAGCACCCCGGAACATAACCGCTCCGGGGTGCCTTTGTCACAGATTATTGCTGGTATAGTTGTTCAGGAACTGCTTTGTGCGCTCCTGCTGGGGGTTCTCAAACACCTGCTGGGGCGTGCCCATTTCGCAGATGTTGCCGTCGTCCATGAAGATCACCTTGCTGGCCACGTCCCGGGCAAAGCTCATTTCGTGGGTCACGATGATCATGGTGGTGTTCTTGTCGGCCAGCTCGCGGATCACCTTCAGCACCTCGCCGGTGAGCTCCGGGTCAAGGGCGGAGGTGGGTTCGTCGAAGCAGAGGATGTCCGGGTGCAGGTTCAGCGCCCGGGCGATGGCCACGCGCTGGCATTGGCCGCCGGAAAGCTGGTGGGGGTAGTTGAGCATCTTGTCCTTGAGACCCATCTGGCACAGCAGCGCCTCGGCCTGCTCCTGGATCTCCTTGCGGATGCGCTGCTTGTTGGCCTTGTAGTCGCTCTGCTCCTTGGCCAGCAGCTCCCGCGCCAGCATCACATTCTGCAATGCGGTGTACTGGGGGAAGAGATTGAAGTTCTGGAACACCAGGCCGAAGTGCAGCCGCTTTTTGCGGATCTCCTTCTCCCGCAGGGTGCGCACGTCGGCGCCGTCGAAGAGGACTTCGTCCCCCATCAGGATGCGGCCGCCATCGGGCTTCTCCAGAAAGTTCAGGCAGCGCAGCAGCGTGGTTTTGCCGCTGCCGGAGGAGCCGATCATGCTCAGCACCTCGCCCTGCTCCATGGTGAAGCTGATGTCCTTCAGCACATCAGTATCGCCAAAGGATTTGCGAATGTTTTCAACTTGAAGGAATGCCATCTGCTCCACCTCCTTAACGGAAATAATCCAGTTTCTTTTCCAGCCTGCCCAGCAGCCAGGAAAGCACACCGTTCCACACCAGGTAGTACACGCCCGTGAAGAACAGCGGCCAGATGGCGCCGGAAATGCCCTGGCTGCCCTTCATGAAGGCCTGACCCGCCCAGATAATCTCCTGCAGGGAGATGATGCGCGCCAGGGAGGTATCCTTCACCAGGGTGATGATCTCGTTGGAGATGGGCGGCACGATGCGCTTGATCATCTGCATGAGCTTCACGCGGAAGAAAATCTGTCCGGGGGTCATGCCCAGCACCAGGCCAGCTTCCTCCTGCCCCACCGGGATGCCCTGAATGCCGCCGCGGTAGATCTCGGAGAAATAGCAGGCGTAGTTGATGATGAAGGCAATGGAGGCCGCCGCAAAGCGCCCTGCCTCGCCGCTGCCCCAGATGTTCTGCTTCAGCACCAGGCCGGGGAAGTAGAAGAACAGCAGCTGCTGGATCATCAGCGGGGTGCCGCGGATGATGCCCACGAACATACGGGTGAGCCATTTCAGGGGCTTGAAGCGGCTCATGGAGCCGAAGGAGATCACCAGACCCAGGGGCAGCGCGCCCGCCAGGGTCACGAAGAACAGGCGCAGCGTTTGCCCAAAGCCCTCGTTGAGGGAGCGGATCACGATGGGCATCTGTTCGGCCATCTGTTGCAGCAGCTCTTGCATAACAAACCAACTTTCTTATAAGAGGCAAAGGGGAAACCGCGGTAAAACGGTTTCCCCTTCAGTCTGTTGAAACCTTAGGAGGTGTCGGAGGCGCCGCAGCGCCTCTGACTGTAATCGTATCCGGCGGCTTTGCCGACGGGGCGGGTCGTTTCCGGCTTTGCCACTTTTGTGAAGCTCAGGATTATTCCTGCTCGATCAGCGCAGCCTGCACCTTGTAGGTCTCGGCGATCTTCTGCAGCTCGCCATCAGCGTAGAGCTTCACCAGGAAGGCGTTCAGCTCGGCGGCCAGGTCGCTGCCCTTGCGGAAGCCCACGCCATACTCTTCGCTGTTCAGGCCGATGGTGTAGGTCAGGTCGGCATAGTTGGTGCCTTCACCCACCATGGCGGCGGCCATCAGGGCGTCGATCACAGCGGCGTCGGAGGTGCCGGCGGCCACTTCCATCAGGGCGTCGGCCTGAGCCAGCACGGGGTTGGTGGCCAGGTTCAGGGCGGTCACTTCGGCCTCACCGGCGGAACCGGCTTCCACGGCGAAAACCAGCTCAGCCAGGCTTTCCACGGTCTGATACTGATCGGCCTTGGCGGCGGGAACCACCACCACCTGGGCGTTGTTCATGTAGGCATTGGAGGTCTCCATGGCGGCCTTCACAGCATCGGTGAGGGTCATGCCGTTCCAGATGCAGTCAACAGCCTTGGCGTCCAGCTCCAGGATCTTGTTGTCCCAGTCGATCTCCACAAACTCCACCTTCACGCCCAGCTCGGCGGCGAAGGCCTTGGCCACGTCGGCGTCGAAGCCGATCCAGTTGCCCTCGGCATCCTTGTAGTCCATGGGGGCGAAATCGGTGATGCCCACCACCAGGGTACCCTTGTCGATCACATACTGCTTGTCGCTGGCGGTTTCAGCGGAAGCGGTCAGCATGGAGAAGGCCATCACCAGAGCCAGCAGCATCACGAGCATCTTTTTCATAGGGGTTTACCTCCTTAAAATAGTATCTTCTTCATCGATTCACCGCTTTAGCGCGATGAACTGATAGCATCATAACACGATGCCTTATGCTTGTCAAGCCCTTTTTTGGAAAAGTTTTTTTTCTGGCCGAAGTTTATGCAATATCTGCATAGACAGGGGAGAGGGGTGTTGCTATAATGGTGGAAAGAAAATGGTATGAAGATGCGAGTTTCCACCTCATCAGTCAGCGCAAGCGCTGACAGCTTCCCCTCAAGGGGAAGCCTTTGTGCATGGGCAGGCGGTAAGCCTTCCCCTTGAGGGGAAGGTGGCCGAAGGCCGGATGAGGTGGAAAGCTGTATGCTGGTATTGTAAATGAATGACGCTCAACTCAAAATATAAGGAGGAAACAGTATGATCTACTATGTTAATCAGTCCGCCCCCCGGGAGGGCGATGGCTCTCAGGCGCGGCCTTTCCGGCGCATCAGCGATGCGGCCTATCTGGCACAGCCCGGCGATGAGGTGCTGGTGTACCCCGGCATCTACCGTGAAAACGTCAGCCCCCGCAATGGCGGCACCGAGGACAAGCGCATCGTGTACCGCTCGGTGGAGCCCCTGGGCGCGGTGATCACCGGCGCGGAGGAGATCACCGGCTGGCAGCGCTGCGAGGGCAATGTGTGGACGGTGCGGGTGGACAACGGCATCTTCGGCAAGTTCAACCCCTATGTGGAAGAGGTCTATGGCGACTGGTACTTTGCGCCCACCGTGCGCCACACCGGCTGCGTGTACATGAACGACCGCGCCCTCTATGAGGCGCTGACCATGGAAGAGCTGCTGGCGGGCGAGGTGTACAAGCCCTCCTGGGAGCCGGAGTATTCCATCTACAAGTGGTTCTCCGTGCAGGAAGGCAACCAGACCGTGCTCTACGCCAACTTCCAGGACAAGGATCCCAATAAAGAGAAGATCGAGATCAATGTGCGCCGCCGCTGCTTCTTCCCCGAGGAAACCGGGCGGGGGTACATCACCTTCTCCGGCTTCAAGGTAGAAAAGGCCGCCACCACCTGGGCGCCGCCCGCTGCCTTCCAGGATGGCATGGTGGGTCCCCATTGGTCCAAGGGCTGGATCATTGAGGACTGCGATATCTCCAACAGCAAGTGCTGCGGCATCTCCCTGGGCAAGTATTACGACCCGGAGAACGACCACTACTTCACCACCAAGCACCTCAAGTCCCCCACCCAGATGGAGCGCGACGCCCTGTGCCGCGGCCAGTATCATGGCTGGCTGAAGGAGAAGGTGGGCAGCCACATCGTGCGGCGCTGCCACATCCACCATTGCGAGCAGACCGGCATCGTGGGCCGCATGGGCGCGGTGTTCTCCCTCATCGAGGATAACCACATCCACCACATCAACAACATGCAGGAGCTGGGCGGCGCGGAGATCTCCGGCATCAAGCTCCACGCGGCCATCGACGTGACCATGCGCCGCAACCACATCCACCACTCCACCATGGGCATCTGGTGCGACTGGCAGGCGCAGGGTACCCGCATCAGCCAGAACTTCCTGCACCACAACCAGCGCCCGGACTACTGCGAATGGGCAGAGGGCGGCATGGAGAGCCAGGACATCTTTGTGGAGGTGAGCCACGGCCCCACGCTGATCGACAACAATGTGCTTCTGTCCCAGGTGTCCCTGCGCTTTGCCACCCAGGGCGTGGCCATGGTGCATAACCTGATGGCCGGCACCTTCACCTTCGTGGGCGACGGCACCGGCACCCGCTATACCCCCTATCACATCCGTCATCGCACGGAGGTGGCGGGCTTCATGCACTTTCTGCATGGCGACGATCGCTTCTATAATAATATCTTTGTGCAGGGCTTTGATCCTCAAGCCGAAATTCGCCGGGGCGATCCCGGGGAGAAGGAGCGCATCTGCGGCACCTGGCAGTTTGACGAGTATCCCACCTATGACGAGTGGATCACCTGGTTCGACCTGGATGTGAAGCGCCCCGACATGGGCAAGCTGGGCGAGTTCCACGAAAAGCATCTGCCCGTGTGGAGCAAGAACAATGTGTATCTGAATGGCGCCAAGGCCTGGAAGCACGAGGAATCCAAGCTGGAAAACGACGCCGACAAGGCCTATGTGGAGCTGGTGGAGGAGGACGGCCACTACACCCTGAAAACCAATGTGTACGACATCATTGGCGCCTTCCGGGGTGGGATGATCCACAGCGACATCCTGGGCTGTGCCTTCGAGCCGGAGCAGCGCTTTGAGAACAACGACGGCTCCGCCATTACCTTCGACCGGGACTACTACGGCAACGCCCGCGGCCTGTGCGTGCTGCCCGGCCCCTTTGCCAGCGCTGAAAGCCTGAAAGAAAAGCTGTGGTAAGCGTTATCAAAGAATGAAACCTGTTACACCCCTGCGGCAGCGCGGGGGTGCTTTCCTCAAGTATTTTTGGCTGGAAATACACACTTTTTGGTCGAAATGTCGGGTTTGTACATAAAAAAATTCGTTTTGTTTATGTACTTGGGTGCAGAGGAAATGTAGAATAAGGTTGGATATGGTTCGGAATGTACCATTTTGGCATAGTCCGAACTGGATAAAGTGCAAAAGAACCTGTCGGAAATGTTTATTTCGCATCCCTGGAGGACATGAAATGAAACAGCAGATCTCCTTCCGGCAGTACCGTGCGATGGATCTGACGATCTTCACAGCGCTGCTTTGCCTGTGCGAATCGCTGATCACCCTGGGTGCCACCCGCTGGTTTACAGGCGAGCTTTACACGCTTTCCATCACACCGGCGGTCACGGCCATCGTTATGGTTCGCTGGGGCGGTTTTGCCGCTATTCCCGCAGTTCTTGGGGCATTCGTGTTCTGCCTTGTTTCCGGGGCAACGCTTCCGCAATACATCATCTACTGTGTCGGCAATCTGGCAGCGCTTGTGCTGACACAGGTTCTTTGTCGGGATGGATGGAAGCGCTTACACGAAAACATGCTTTTTTCCATGCTGTATGGCCTGCTGACGGCGGTGCTGATGCAGCTGGGGCGCTTCCTGCTGGCGCTGGTGATGGGCAATGCGCTGAATGTGTGCGTGGGCTTCATCGCCACGGATGTGCTGTCCACCCTCTTCGCGGTGCTGATCGTGTGGATCACCCGCAGGCTGGACGGCGTGCTGGAGGAGCAGAAGCATTACCTCAAGCGTGTTGCGGAGGAAATGGAAAAAGAACAACAAATGGCCTGGAGCGATGATTTCGGCCAATGATGAATCAAGGGGGTAAGCTTTATGGCAGCGAGAGCAGCGGACTTTCTTGTCTACGACAAGGCAGCCGGTGTTTACCGTGAAAACCCGGAACAGTTAGTGCGAGATGATGTGGAAAAGCACGCGTGGAAGCACGTGGGCATCACCATCCTGAAGGATTGGCGGCTGTACCTGATGCTGGTACCCATGCTGCTGGTTTTCCTGTTTTGGCGCTACCTGCCCATGTACGAGCTGCTGGGCTGCTTTAAGGTGCCGGACGAGGTGCTGCCGGTGGCCGACCAGTATTTCTCTGGCTTCTCTTATTTCAAGAGCCTGCTGGTGGGTACCGATGCGCCCGACTTCTGGCGTGCGCTGCGCAACACCTTCCTGCTGAGCTTCTACGGCCTGTGCTTCGGCTTCCCCATGCCCATCATTCTGGCGCTGTTCTTCAACGAGATCCGCTCCAACCTGGTGCGCAGCACTTGCCAGGTGCTTACCTACCTGCCCAAGTTCATGTCCACGGTGGTTATGACCTCCCTGGTGACGATGCTGGTCAAGCAGGGCGCTCTGACCTCCGGCTACGGCATTGTGAGCCAGGCGCTGGAAGCCCTGGGACTCATCAGCGCCGAGACCGCCAAGGCCGGCCTTCTGAACAACCCCGATTTCTTCCGCGCCATCTACCAGATCTCCGGTATCTGGGAGGGCGCTGGCTATGACAGCATCGTGTACTTTGCGGCCATCATCGCCATCTCGCCCACCAGCTACGAGGCGGCGCAGATCGACGGCGCAGGCAAGATGTCCCAG
The DNA here is from genome assembly GCA_017463245.1 of Clostridia bacterium. GTDB lineage: Bacteria > Bacillota > Clostridia > Christensenellales > Aristaeellaceae > UBA11524. Next base: position 15,836 of record JAFTPN010000018.1, on the reverse strand, counting down.
ATGCGCTATGTGGTGCTGCCCGGCATCCTGTCCACGGTGGTCATCATGCTCATCACCCGTATCGGCGCCCTGCTGAACATCGGCTACGAAAAGGTGCTGCTGCTGTACAACCCCACCACCTATGTGACGGCTGACGTGGTGTCCACCTTCGCCCAGCGCAAGGGCATCGTGGGCGGCCAGAAGGGCCTGGCCTCCGCGGCTGAAATGATGAACAACGTCATCAGCATGCTGCTGGTGATTAGCGCCAACACCATCGCCCGCAAGGCCTCTGACACGTCGCTGTATTAAGGAGGGAGAAGTCAAATGAAAAGAAAGCTTGAAACCTCCGAGCTGATCTTTAAGGTCATCAGCTACACGCTTTTGTGCATCTTCGCCCTGGCGTGCCTGTATCCCTTTGTGTATGCGGTGTCCGCCTCCATCAGCGGCGCGCATGCGGTGGACTACTGCGAAGTGGTGCTCTTCCCCAAGGACATCCAGTTCGACGCCTTCGCCCGGATGTTCAACGACAATATGTTCTGGAATTCCTATTCCAACACCCTGTTCCTCACCTTCTACGGCACGGTCTGGGCGCTGCTGGTGGCCATCCTGGGCGCCTACGCCCTGTCCAAGAAGCGCCTGCTTTTCCGCCGTTTCTTCAACTTCTTCCTGGTGTTCACCATGCTCTTCTCCGCCGGTCTGGTGCCCCAGTACCTGAACTACCTGGCCACCAAGGACGTGTTCAACTCCGTTGGCATCACCGACGATAAGTGGCTGGTGGTCATCGCCATGGGTATGGCGGCCATGAACATCATCCTGCTGCGCAACGCCTTCGAGGGCGTGCCCAGCGAGATCGAGGAAGCCGCCATCGTGGACGGCGCTACCGAGTTCCAGGTGCTGCGCCGGGTGTACATCCCCATGTGCAAGTCCACCATCGCCACGGTGACGCTGTTCTTCGCCATTTCCCGCTGGAACGGCTACTTCTGGGCCCGCCAGATGATCTCCAACTCCAACGAGCATCCCCTGCAGGTGTTCATCCGCCTGCGCCTGGAGGAATACACCGACCCCGAGCAGATGGCTGGCTGGAACGAGGTCTTCTCTTCCGACTCGGTGATCTACGCGCTGATCGTGTGCTCCATTGTACCGATCCTCATCATCTACCCCTTCATCCAGAAGTATTTCGCCAAGGGCGTCAACGCTGGCGGCGTGAAGGAGTAAGGGAAACGACACCTCATCAGTCAGCGCAAGCGCTGACAGCTTCCCCTCAAGGGGAAGCCTTTGGCGGGAACCGCGCTTCAAGCCTTCCCCTTGAGGGGAAGGTGGCCGAAGGCCGGATGAGGTGGAAACTCCGATATGGAACTGCCTGGTTTATGGTGTTTGCCGGGAAACCGGTTAGCATAAATCGTCTATTGCACCGTAGAAAACGGTGACAAAAAAGGAGGAAACAAACATGAAGCGTACCTTCTCTCTGCTGATGGTGCTGGCCATGATCATGACCATGCTCGTTGGCACGGCCTCTGCTGAGACCGCGGAACTGCCTTACGCCGAGGGTACCGTGCTGCGCATGGCTACCGGCTACAACAATGCCAAGACCGGCCTGTTCTTCGATGCTGGCGTTGCCGGCGAAGGCGTGACCCTGGCCGACGGCAAGACCTACCTGGCTGGCGACCTGAAGCCCACCTGGGTTGAGGTCGAGAACGTGCTGGGCGTGAAGTTCGAGAACCTGTATCAGGGCAACAGCGCCTCCAACGAGTTCGACTTCTGGAAGGATCGTCTGGTGGAAGTTGACATGCTGAGCGGCACCGCTGCCAAGCTGTCTGAGTACGGCGAGTCTGGCTCCATCGTGAACATCGCTGAGTACCTGGACATGATGCCTAACTTCAAGGCTTATCTGGAAGCCAACCCCATCGTGCGTCTGTCCATCACCGGCAACACCGATACCGGCGCCATCTACTTCTCCCCCTACTTTGACGGCGTGAACGACATCGAGCGTATGCCCCTGATGCGCGTTGACTGGGTGCAGAAGCTGCTGGACGGCGAGGGTGAATTCACCGCCGAAGCTTCCAACAAGCTGGCTGCCGCCGTGTACACCCCCTATATGCCCACCACCGGCACCGTTGAGGTCGACGTTGTGACCCTGGACGGCACCGCTGTGGAAAAGGTGACCAAGAACTACGATGCCGCCGGCAACATCGTCGCCAAGATGAATGAGGCTGGCGAGCTGGATGGCGTGGCCGCTGTGAACATGCTGCGTGCCTACATCGACACCGCTTACAATGGCTACTACGGCACCGAGCGTTCCAACCTGTTCATCGGCCAGAACGCTGCCTGGGATGCTGACGAGCTGGTTGCCCTGCTGCGCTGCGTGGTGGCCAACCCCCAGACCCTGAATGGCACCGACACTGTGCAGGGCCTGTTCTCCCGTGAGGACAACAACAACCAGCGCCGTGTGGATATGTTCCGCTTTGCTGGCACCCTGTTCGGCGTGCGCGGCCTGGAGTCCCGTCAGGACTTCCTGTGGATCGACGCTGATGGCTACCTGCGTGACGCCCGCCAGGAGCTGGACGCCTACAACGCCATGGCCAAGATGAACGAGATGGTTCAGGAAGGCCTGATCTCCAAGGCTTTCGTGGAGACTGCTGAAGAATCCACCGCCACCTATCTGGAGAACGACCTGGGCTTCATGCACTATGACTACAACCAGACCCAGACCGTGTACAACGAGACCAAGCTGCAGGAAGGCGAGAAGTACTCTGCTGTGATGGTTCCCGTGGCCCGCTGGTTCGACGGCACCAACGAGGATGGCGTGTTCATGCGCTTTACCGAGTCCTGGCGCTCTGTGAAGACCGACGGCTGGGGCATCTCTGTGGAAGGCGTTGCCGGCAACCAGGATAAGCTGTACGCTGCCCTGAAGCTGATCGACTACGCTTACAGCACCGAAGGCCAGATCCTGATGAGCTACGGCCCCGACGCCTTCATCAAGACCAACGAAGACGGCTCCTATGTGACCTTCAACTTCAACGGCACCGAAATGCCCGTGATCGCCGATGCTACCTACGCTGAGCTGTGGGAGAAGGCTTCCGGCAACTACACCAACTATGCTCGTCAGTACCTGGGCTCCACCCTGAGCTTTGCCAAGAGCCAGGCCTTCGAGTATCAGTGCACTCACGAAGTGGGCAAGGAAGGCGCCGGCAAGATCTCCAACGCCATCGCTCTGGGCACCATCAAGCACCCCGAGCTGGCTGTGACCGAGAATCCCTGGTACACCTCCGTTCCCACCGTGCTGCCCAACACCAAGAACGAGAACGAGACCCTGAAGAGCTACTCCGCTCTGTCTGAGAAGTTCAACGCTGCCAAGGGTGGCGCCAACGCCTTCGTTGACATCATCGTTGCTGGCTTCGCTTCCGAGGGCATGTTCTCCGCCGAAGAGGCTGTTGAGACCATCGCTGGCACCATGGGCGGCGCTGACTACCTGTTCCTGAAGCAGGAAGCTTATGACCGTCTGATCGAGTACTACAACAAGTAATGATACTTACCATGGCGGGGCGCAAGCCCCGTCATGGGTTCCCATCAGCCCCTCTGATGGAGAGGCTGATCGGAGCCTGACCTATTTCCGCACCGCAAGCCGGTATGCGTTTTTCAGGAGGTTATTATGTACAAAAAACAGTTGACCCTGCAGAAGATCCTTTGCTTCGCAGCGCTGGTGGCCTGTGGCCTGGTGTTCCTGTATTCCCTGGGCATGTCCACCGATTTGTACGACGGCCTGTTCTACGCCCTGCCGGAGGAAGCCAAGCTGGAAACCGCCAAGGTGAACGTGCCGGGTGCGGAGGTGTATTATTACATCCAGCCCTTTAACCGGGCGCTGCTCAACAGCTCCATCGCGCTGCTGCTGGTGGCCTGCCTGCTGTTCATCACCAGCACCCACAGCCGCCGCCGCTACTACATCGGCAACGCGGTGTCCACCTTTGGCTTTGCTGGGGCGGGCATTGGCGTGAGCCTGTGGGCGCATCAGCAGATTGAGGCTTTCAAGGCGCAGTTTTTGCAGATCGACTTCGCCGCCTACGAGAAATACGCCACCCGCCGCAGGAAGGAGTACATCGATTCCACCTTCTGGTTCGATGCACACTATGTGGTGTTTGCCGTGGTGATCCTGGTGTGCCTGGCGCTGATCATCAACTACGGCTGGAAGCTGTATCTGATGCGGGCTGAAAAGAAACTGATCGACGAAGGAAAGGGAGTGGCCGCATGATGACCCTGAGCCTGGAAGACAAGAAAGCCATCCAGCTGGACCGGATGCGCTATACGAAGAACACCTTCTCCTCCCGCATGGTCTACCTGGCCATCCTGTTCGACGTGTTCTATTTCGTCAGCATTTACGAGAGCGACGTGGGCAACTGGTATTACACCTGGCTCATCGGCATTTCCATCGTGTACAACCTGGTGTTCATGCTGGTGGCCTTCCTGGCCTCCGAGGGCGTGAAGAACTACAAGATCAGCTATGGCTATATGCTCTTTGGTCTGGGCATCGGGCAGATCGTGCGCATTTTCATCCTGCCCATGATGGCCAACAGCGCCATGACCAAGCGCGTTATTGAAAAGAAAACGGTGGAAGTCCCCGTGATGGAAACCTCCCAGTTCGTGTGGGTGATCGCCTGCCTGGTGCTGTCTGCCGTGTGCTGCCTGGCTGCAGGCGCCGTGGCCGTGACCCGCAGCCGCAAGCTGGCTGCCTACAATGCTTCCCTGTTGGAGAAGGCGTAAAGATAAAGGAGATGCCATATGGCAAACATCAGCTTACAGCATCTGGACAAGATTTATGACAACAAGGTGCAGGCCGTGTTCGACTTCAACCTGGAAGTGAAGGACGGCGAGTTCATCGTGCTGGTGGGTCCCTCCGGCTGCGGCAAGTCCACCACGCTGCGCATGGTGGCCGGCCTGGAGGACATTTCCTCCGGCAAGCTCCTGCTGGACGGCCAGGACATCACCACCGCCCCCGCCAAGGATCGCGACATGGCCATGGTGTTCCAGAACTATGCGCTCTATGGCCACATGACCGTGTATGAAAACATGGCCTTCTCCCTCACGCTGCGCAAGGAGGATCCCCATGTGATCCACAAAAAGGTGCTGGCGGCGGCGGAGATCCTGGGTCTGACGGATCAGCTGAACAAGAAGCCCAAGCAGCTTTCCGGCGGCCAGCGCCAGCGCGTGGCCATGGGCCGCGCCATTGTGCGCAACCCCAAGGTGTTCCTCTTTGACGAACCCCTGTCCAACCTGGACGCCAAGCTCCGCGGCGCCACCCGCCGCGAGATCCTGCTGCTGCACAAGCGCATGAACGCCACCATGCTCTATGTGACCCACGACCAGACCGAGGCGCTGACCCTGGCTGATCGCATCGTGTGCATGTCCATGGGTCATGTGCAGCAGGTGGGCACCCCCCTGGAGCTCTACGACACCCCCGCGAACCTCTTCGTGGCCAGCTTCATCGGCCTGCCGCCCATGAACTTCTTCCATGTTCAGGTGGGCGAGGGCGAATTGGTGGGCAGCTTCTTCAAGCAGAAGCTCACCAGCGAGCAGCAGAGCCTGCTGGCGGCCTACAAGGGCAAGGAGATCGTGCTGGGCGTGCGCCCCGAGGATATCGAGACCGGCGGCGACATCGACGTGAAGGTCTTCTCCAACGAGAATCTGGGCATGAGTACCCTGGTGCATGGCCGCCTGCAGGGCGTGAGCACCCAGGATGCGCAGATCACCTGCAAGCTCCGCGGCTGGTGCGACTATAAGCCCGGCGATCATGTGAACGTGCAGTTCAAGAAGTGCCACTTCTTCGACAAGGAAACCACCAACGCTATTCGCTGAAAGGAGGAGTAACCATGGCCAATAAAGGCAAAAAGCAGCGCGGCGGCCTGAAGGAATCCATCCGCAAGATGATCGTTTCCCTCAAGCGCAAGCCGCAGACCATCCCCATGCTGGTGCTGGCAGTGGGCTTCCTCTACTATTCTCTCAACCTGACCCATGTTTCCGACACCACCGCCAAGCTGCAATTGACCGGCATGGGTCTGAGCGGCTTCTGCACGATGCTCTTCTCCATGCTGAGCTTTGTGTGCTTTATGAACGCTTATCCCCACCGCAAAAAGACCAACATCCCCATGCTGGTTTTGATGTTCCTGATGCTGGGCATCCTGATCTTCTGCGATACCTACTACATGAGCTGCATCACCAAGGCGCTGACCCGCGAAATGAACCCCATCACCATCGACGACAGCACCCGCTATATTACCACCGCCTTTGACATGCTGGGCGTGCATCGCATCATCATCGGCGTGGGCGCCGTGCTGACGCTGCTGGTGCCCGTGCTGCGCAAGCTGCTCCGCCGCATCGATACCTCGCTGCCGGTGGAAGAGGTCGGCCAGATGGAAGCCATCCTCCTGAGCGAGGAAGCCTGATATCATGAGCAAAACCAACACGGATCAGCCAAAGAAGAGCGCCTCCTATTACGACCTGCATACCGGCGCGGTGGAAGACCTGGTGTCTGCGGACAAGCAAAATACCCCCCGGTATTCCAAAGAGGAGCTGGACAAATACCGCTCCGGCAAGGTGAAATGGCGCTTCCCTGAATGGCTGAAGGTCATTCTGATCAAGTTCTGGTTCTATGGCGCGGTGTGCTTCTTCGTGTTCATGGGACTGGGCATGCTGGTGCCCAACCAGATCGATATGCTGTTTATCGCGGCCATCGTGATGGGCATGGTGACGGATCTTTTGATCAACCACTTCCTGCGCTTTACGGAAAAACTGCCCGGCGGCAACGCCCGGTGGATGATGGTGACCCGCAGGGGCGCAGCAGGCTTTGTGATGAACCTGGCCTATGGCTTCCTGCTGATGTTCCTGGTGGTGACGGTGTACAACACCATCAACAGCGCCATCTTTGCCATTACCGGCGGCGTGGAAAACACCCGGCTGCTCAGCGTGGAGCCGGTACTCTTCGGCCTGTTTGCCACCGGGGCGGATATGCTGTGTGTGGCCATCCGGAACACCTTCAGGAAGATCATCAACGACGCCAAGAACAAATAACGCCCTGCCAACGAATTCTTAAGAGGGATGCGAATGTACGGAAAGATCGACAGCTATGTTCTGCACCTGATCCAGCAGTCCTCCCCGGAGAAGACCGCCTGGAACATCGAGCGGGTGCGCCAGGGCAGGCCTGCCGCCTGGAACTACATCGATGGCTGCATGCTCACCGCGCTGCTGGAAATGGCCAGCATCCTGGGCGACAGCAGGTACTCCGATTTTGTGGAGACCTTTGTGGACAGCTTCATCGGTGAGGATGGCACCATCCGCACCTGGGAAAAGGACAAACAGACCCTGGACGATATCAACGAAGGCCGTGTGCTGTTTCCCCTGTATGCCATGACCGGCAAGGAGAAATACCGCCTGGCAGCTGAAAAACTCCACGAAGCCCTGCAGGAGCAGCCCCGTACCCATGAGGGCAGCTGGTGGCACAAGGCCATTTATCCCAATCAGGTCTGGCTGGATGGCATCTACATGGCGCAGGTCTTTGCTGCGCTGTATGAGAAGCACTTCGGCCAGGGGGACTACTCCGATGTGGTGAAGCAGCTGCGCATTGTGCGTCAGCATATGTTCGACGAGCAAAAGCGCCTCTACTACCACGGCTATGATGCCAGCCGCACCGTGTTCTGGGCGGACAAGGAAACCGGCCTTTCCCAGAGCTTCTGGCTGCGGGCCATGGGCTGGTTCGCCATTGCGCTGGTGGATCTGGCGGAGATCCTGCCCGAGGGCAGCGAGAAGGCCGAGGTGGCCGCGCTGCTGCGCGAACTGATGGCTGGCGTTGCCGCCTATGCCGATGAAGAGTCCGGCATGTACTGGCAGGTGGTGGATCAGCCCGGCCGCCAAGGCAACTACCTGGAGACCAGCGGCAGCAGCATGATGGCCTATGCCATGCTCAAGGGCGCGCGCCTGGGTGTGCTGGCAAAGGAATATGCCGCCAAAGGCCTCAAGACCTTCGACGGCATTGTGAACAAGTATTTGACTTTCCACGATGAGGGCATCGACCTGGGCGGCATCTGCCTGGTGGCTGGCCTGGGGCCGGAGAAGGATCGCCGCCGTGACGGCACCTATGCCTACTACATTTCCGAGCCCGTGGTGAACAACGATGCCAAGGGCGTGGCGCCCCTGGTGCTGTGCTACACCGAGGTGCGCAGGCTTATTCAGGCAGAATGATCTTCTGACTGTCGGAATCCGCATCCTCCGGCTGCTCCTGGGGCGTTTGACGGCCATAGGCGCTGGGGGAGACATCGTAGCGTTTTTTGAACAGGCGGGAGAAGTACAGCGGATCGCGGAAGCCGCACATATGCGCAATTTCCGAAATGCTGCCGTTGGTGCAGCCGGAAAGGAGCATATCCGCGGCCACCTGCAGGCGCAGGTTCGTCAGGTATTTATGGGGTGTGGTGCACACCTCCTGGCGGAACAGCCTGCAAAGGTAATCATAGCAGTAGGGCATGGAGGACAGAACCTCGTCAAGTTCATAATTGGGATTGGCGTAGTTCTGCACAATGCTCTGCTCGATCTCCTCCACGACCCGGTTTTTCGGGTGGGAGGTGCGCCCCAGGCTCACATGGCGCACGATGAGATTGCCATAGGAGGAAAGCAGCGCTGCCCGGCGCTCCGGATCTCCGCAGAAGAGGTAATACGCATCGGCGAAGAGGTGGCGCAGGGACTGGTTCACATCGTCCCGCACCACGGTGGGCTGGCGGAAGGCCAGGGTGGCGTTATCGATGTTCAGGTGGATGTTGGTGAATCCGGCGCTGCTCACGTTTTCGTGGGGGATGTCCGGCGGGATCACCACAATATCCCCCTCGGCATAGGGAAGCTCCAGATCGCTGAAGACGAACTTGCCCGTTTCGCCTGTGCAGTAGATCAGCTCCCAGTTTTTATGCTTGTGCCGGCTCACGTTGTAGGTCAACACGTGCTTTCCGGCAAAGATGATGTCATTCATCTGATCACCTCGTGGCGTTTCTGTTTGGTATTGTACCAAAATTAGTCGGTTTTGTCTATCCCGTGGCAGAATTTGCCGCAAACGTCCAAGTAAAGGAGCAAACCACCATGGCATACCTTACGCTGAAGAACATCAACAAGATCTATCCCAATGGCTTCCACGCCGTGCATGACTTCAACATGGAAGCCGAGCGGGGTGAGTTCATCGTGTTTGTTGGCCCCTCCGGCTGCGGCAAGTCCACCACGCTGCGCATGATCGCCGGCCTGGAGGACATCAGCAAGGGCGAGTTCCTCATCGATGGTGAGCTGGCCAACAACTGGGGTCCCCGCGAGCGCGAGGTGGCCATGGTGTTCCAGAGCTATGCCCTCTATCCCAATATGTCCGTGTACGACAACCTGGCCTTCGGCCTGAATCTGCAGGGCGTGGACGAGGACGTGATCGAGGAGCGGGTGCAGAAGACGGCCAAGATCCTGGGCCTGACCGACTATCTGGATCGTATGCCCCGCGCCCTGTCCGGCGGCCAGCGCCAGCGCGTGGCGGTGGGTCGCTCCATCATCCGCAAGGTGGGCATCTTCCTGATGGACGAGCCCCTGTCCAACCTGGACGCCAAGCAGCGCGTCACCATGCGCTCCGAGATCACCCAGATCCACCGCGAGACCGGCGCCACCACCATCTACGTCACCCACGACCAGACCGAGGCCATGACCATGGCTGACCGCATCGTGGTGATGAAGAATGGCTATGTGCAGCAGGTGGGCACCCCCAAGGAGGTCTACTTCAACCCGGTGAATATGTTCGTGGCGGGCTTCATTGGCGAGCCGCCCATGAACTTCATCACCCGCAAGGTGGAAAAGGGCTGCATCACCATCGGCCAGCACAGCCTTGACCTGAGCAAAAAGCTGGGCGAAAGTATCAGCGAATACGAGGGCAAAGACATCGTGTTCGGCTTCCGTCCCGAGGCCGTTGCCCTGGGCGAAAAGGAAGAAGCCTATGTGATCTCCGGCACGGTGGAGCTGACCGAAATGCTGGGCGACAACGCCAACGTGTATGTGGATGTGGACAGCGACAAGTCCATCCTGAAGGTCACCCCCCACGAGATCCCCGACATGGACAGCGCCATCGTCTTCTCCATCCCCTACGAGAGCGTGTACCTCTTCGATGCGGAAACGGAGAATGTGATCTGAACCAAATGAAATAACCTATGCGCATTTCCCGCAAAGGGGAGTGCGCATTTTTATCGGAGGAAAGCATGGCTGGTTTTTCCAAGAAGGACGAGAAGTTTCGCGACTATGCGCTGAATGCCTCGCCCCTGCGGGTGCTGCTCACGGTGTCCGCGCCCCTGGCGCTGTATCAGGCGCTGCAATCCATCTTCAAGGTGCTGGATGCGCTGATGGCCTCCCACATCGGCTCGGATGCGGTGTCCGCCGTGGCCTGCCTGAGCCAGATCACCCTGATGATCAATGCCCTGGGCAGCGGACTGGCGGTGGGCGGCAGCATCAAGATCGCCGAGGCCTATGGTCAGGGGGACGATATCCTGGTGCGGCGGCGGGTCTCTACGGTGTATGCCATGGCGGTGCTGGTGGCGGGTTTCATTGCCCTGACGCTGGTGCCCTTTGCTGAGCCCTTCCTGCGGCTGTTGCAAACGCCGGAGGCGCTCATCGCCACGGGGGCGGGGTATTTCCGGGTGGAGATCCTCTCGCTGGTGGTGGGATTCTTCAACACGGTGTATATCGCCATCGAGCGCAGCCGCGGCCACACACGGCGCATCCTGCTGCTGAATCTGGGCGTGATACTGGTGAAGCTGGCGCTCTCCGCCTTCTTTGTGTATGTGGTGAAGGGCGGGCTGATCCTCATTGCCGTGGCCACGCTGGTGGGGCAGCTGCTGGTGCTGGTTTACGCCCTTTGCACCATGCCGGGGGACGACGGCGCTTTCCGCTTTACCCTCAGCCAGGTGCGGCTGAAGCGGGAGACCGTGGGGCCGGTGATCAACCTGGCCTACCCCGTTTCTGCCGAGAAGATGCTCTTTGCGGCGGGCAAGGTGATCGTGAACGCCATGTCCGGGGTGTACGGTGCGCTGACGGTGGGGGCGCTGGGCGTTTCCAACAACATCGGCGGGCTCACCACCTCCTGGCACATCGGCTTTACCGATGGCACCGCCCCGCTGATCAGCCAGAACCGGGGCGCGGGGAAGTACAGCCGCACGCTGCAATTCTACTTCCTGCTCATTGGCGTCAATGTGGCCATTGGCCTTATGGGGCTGACCATCGTTTCCCTGTGCCTGCCCTGGCTGGCCAGCGTGTTTGCCCAGTCCCAGAGCCAGTTTGACGCAAACTTCCAGCAGATGATCGTCAGCATCCACCGCTGGGAGATGCTGGGCTATGTGACCCTGGGCATCAATTCTGCCACGGTGGCGCTGCTCATTGGCTATGGGTACACCAAGCGCACCATGGTGCTGAACGTGGTGCGGGTCTTTGCCTATCGGGTGCCGGTATTGTGGGTGTTCCAGCACTTCACCAGCCTGGGGGTGGAGGCCGTGGGCCTGACCATGATGATCTCCAACGTGCTCACCGGCGTTACCGCCATCGGCATGGCGATCCCGGTGGTGCGGAAGATCCGCAGGATGCAGGATAGCCAATAAAAATACGGAAGAAGAAAGAAATTGCGGGCTTTCCATCGGCGGAAAAGTGTGGTATGATGCAGGCAAAACAATCGTGAGCATAAAGGAGAAACGCCATGACTTGCAGGATCGACAAGACCACGCCCTTCTGGGATGTTTCCCGCACGGATGAAGAGCGCATCGCCTGGCTGCTGGACGCCCTGACCATGGACGAGAAGCTGAGCCTCATCGCCGGCGGCGGCAGGGCTGACCTGGAGCGGCTGGGCATTCCCGGCGTGGGCGTGGGCGGCGAGGCTGCCCATGGCGTGCAGGCGCGCAACGATCAGGGGCCGGTGGAAATGCGCCGTCCCCCGGAGCCCACCACCTCCTTTCCCCAGCCCATCGGCATGAGCGCCACCTGGGATCCCGACATTTTGCGCCAGGCGGGCATGGTGACGGGCGTGGAGGCGCGGGTGCTGCACCACCGCCATTTTGGCCGCGGGCTGTGCCGCTGGGCGCCCACGGTGGATCTGGAACGGGATCCCCGCTGGGGTCGCAACGAGGAAGGCTATGGCGAGGATCCCTTCCTCACCGGGGAAATGGCCTCCGGCTTTGTGCAGGGCATGCGGGGCGACGACCCGTATTACATCCGCGTGGCCGCTACCCTCAAGCATTTCTATGCCAACAACACCGAGCGTGGCCGCGTGTGGAAAAACGCCACCATCACGCCCCGTGATAAATACGAATCCTACCTGGAGCCCTTCCGCCGGGTGATCGAAAAGGGCGGCGCGGAGGCCATCATGACGGCCTATAACCGCATCAACGGCGTGCAGGGCATCCTGAACAGCGAGGTGCGGGATATCCTGAAAAAGCAGTACGGCCTGACCCACGCTGTGGGCGACGGCGGCGCCATGGGGCTGGTGGTGACCCATGCCCATGCCTGTGGCATGCATGCGGAGACCGTGGCCCATGCCATCAAGGCGGGCGTGGACAGCATGTCCGACAATCCTGCGCTGGTGTACCCCGCCGCCAAGGAGGCCTATGAGCTGGGGCTTCTGACGGAGGAAGAGGTGGACGAGGCCATCCGCAATGTGCTGCGCACCAAGCTGCGCCTGGGCGTGTATGATGCACAGCAGCGCAATCCCTTCGACCGGGTGACGGAAAGCGATCTGGGCTGCGAGAAGCATCAGGCCATTTGCCGCCAGGTGTCCCGGGAGGCCGTGGTGCTGCTGGAAAACGACGGCATGCTGCCCCTGGACAAAACCGTGCAGGCGGAGGACATTGCCCTCGTCGGCCCCCTGGCCGACGCCTGGCACCAGGACTGGTACGGCGGTGCGCCTACCTTCCGCACCACGCTGAAGCAAGGCTTTGCCCAGCTGCTGGGCGAGGTGGCCTGCTGCGATGGCCACGACCGGGTGACCTTTGCCCTGAACGGCAAGCCCCTGTGCCTGGACGCAGAGGGCAATGTGTGCCTGGGCGATGCGCCGGAGGTGTTCATCAAGGAGGACTGGGGCGAGGGGAGCTACAACTTCCGCGCCACCAGCACCGGGCTGTATCTGGCCATTGACCCGGAGGCCGTGAAGGAAGGCTCCACCCCCGTGAAGGCCGCCAACAAGGCGGTGTTCAGCTGGCACATCGAGGAGCTGTTCCGCATGCAGCCCAAGGCCGACGGCACCGTGACCATGACCAGCCGCTTCGATATGCCCCTGGGCATGGATGAAAACGACTGCCTGATCACCGGCGAGGGCGTAACGCCCGCCGCCCTGACCATGCAGGTGGTGGAGAGCGGCACCGAGGCTGCGGTGAAGCTGGCGGCGGAGAAGAAGATCGTGGTGCTTGCCCTGGGCTGCCAGCCCATGGTGAACGCCAAGGAGGAGCACGACCGGGAGACCATCGTGCTGCCGCCCTGCCAGCAAAGGCTGATGGATGCTGTGGTGGCCGCCAATGCCAACACGGCGGTGGCGCTTTTCAGCAACTATCCCTATGCCTTTGAAACCAAGGCCAAGGCTGTGGTGTGGAGCGCCACCGGCGCCCAGGACATGGGCATCGCCATGGCGGAAACGCTGCTGGGTCACAATGCCCCCGCAGGCCGCCTGAACATGACCTGGTATCAGAGCGACGATCAGCTGCCGGATATGGACGATTACGACATCATCAAGGGCAAGCGCACCTACCGCTATTTTGACGGCCAGGTGCAGTATCCCTTCGGCCATGGCCTGACCTATACCAGCTTTGCTTACAGCGATCTGGCGGCGGAATTGGTGGATCAGACCACGCTGCGGGTGAGCTTCGACGTGACCAACACTGGCGCTGTCACCAGCGATGAGGTGGCGCAGGTGTATGCCACCGCCCCGGCCTCCCGCATGAAGAAGCCCCTGAAGCAGCTGGTGGGCTTCCGCCGCCTGAAGGCCATCGCCCCCGGCGAGAAGCGCCATGTGGAGATCGCCGTGCCGGTGCAGGAGCTGCGCTGCTATGATGTGATCAGCCGCAAGCTGCTGGTGGAGGCGGGCTGCTACACCCTGGCGGTGGGCTGCTCCAGCGCGGAGCTGCCCCTGAGGGCGCAGGTGGACGTCCCCGGCGAGACCATCGGTCTGCGCGACCTGCGCCTGCGCACCCCCGCGGAGTGCTTCGACGACTATGAGCATATGCAACTGACCCAGGGGCAGTACGGCTTCACGGCGGTGGAGACCATCCCCGGCCAGGAGACCCTGCTGCGCTATGGGGATGTGGATGCATCCACCCTGACGGGCAAGATGATCCTGCATCTGTGCAGCGCCCAGGGCTGCCGGGCGGAAGTGCTGGTGAACGGCCAGCTTGCGGGTTCCTGGAAGGGCAGCACCCTGGACTACAACCCCGTGCCCTTCACCCTGCAGGACAACAAAAACCGCGCCGACGAGCCTGCGCGCATCGCGCTGCAGCAGCCCATCTACGCCAATGTGGAGATCCCCCTGGCGCTGGACGAGCTGCCGGAAACGGTGGAAGTGGCGGTGAAGCTCCAGGGCGAGGCGAAGCTGTGCTGGCTGCGCTGCGTTGAAAAGTGAAAATGAAAAAGGGCTGTCCATGATCCGGACAGCCCTTTGCTTATGCTGTTATTCTTCATCCTCGGGAAGCGGTTCTTCCTCGCCGGTATAGATGGTCAGCTTGGTGCGGTATTGGTTCGGGGGCATGTTGCATTGCGCCAGGAAGGCACGGTGGAAGGTGCGGGGATTGCCATAGCCGCACAGGTCGGCGATCTGGGAAATGGAATAGGTGGGATCCCGCAGCAGGGAACAGGCGCGGTCGATGCGCAGGGTGTTGATATACTGCCGGAAGTTGATGTGCAGCTGCTGGGAGAAAATGTGGCTCAGGTGGATGCGGCTGATGCCCAGGGCGTGGGCGGTGCTTTCCAGCGAGAGCGGCTCGGTGAAATGCTCGGAGATGTAGTGCAGCACCTGATAGCTCAGCCCGGAGTGGATGTGCTTTTCAATGGGCTGCAGGGTGAGGCTGGTGAACAGATACGCCAGGAACAGGTGCAGGTAGCCCTGCTTGAGGGGAGAGGAATCCAGGGCGGAAAGCTTCATCAAGTTGCGGACGATCACATTCATCTCGGTGGGCTTATCCTGCTTCAGCAGCAGGGGATTCACGGGCACCATGGTGCGGAAGGTGCGGCTGAACTCGGAAATTGTGTCGGGGGAGAAGATCAGCGTCAGTCCCTGCACGCCCTCGGATACGATGTCATAGCTATGCGGAATGGCCGGAAACACCACGGCGATATCGCCGGGCATCAGGCGACACTTTTTGCCCGCAATGGTCATTTCCAGGTAGCCGGCGGTGAGACAGACAATTTCGGCGGGGTCATGCACGTGGGCGGGGAATGGATGGTCGCAGATGATACCGATAAATTCATTTTCGGAACGCTGCTCGTAGAACACGGTGGACAAAAGTTGCGCCTCCCTCCAAAGTTCGCTGGTAACGATTTCAAAAAACGATGCTAACAAATGACTTCATTGTTAGTGTACACGAAAAGTTTAGCTGAGTAAAGAGAAAGGATATATTTGTCCCAAAAGAAATAAGCAAAGGCGTTGCGGATATTTTTTGACAGCCCTATAATTGTGTCAAACGGGAAAAGAATTCCCAAATAAAAAACCTGCTAAATAAATTCAAGAGGCAAATTGCGGCGTAAAGCCGCTTTTTTTGTGGCCAAATTCAAGGGGATAGCAGGCCTTTACGCGGGCGTAGTAGATGCGCAGAAATTTGTTCATCCCCGCTACCTTGGCCACC
>JAFTPN010000017.1 GCA_017463245.1 Clostridia bacterium | reverse complement strand
GCGTTTGTGCGGCGAGCGGGCGATCGCAGATCGCCCCTACGGGTGCGGAAATATGTAAGGCGTTGGTGCAAGCGGCACCAATCCCTCCGTCAGCCCGTTGGGCTGACACCTCCCTTTACACAAGGGAGGCTTTTGGCGGTGCATGACCTTACATCCCCCGCGTCGCGGCGCGACCGTATTCGCGCCGTGACCCCTGCTTATGTGCGTACAAAACGCCATCCCCGAACGGGAGTCCAGAGGGTCGAAGACCCTCTGGTGGGGATCTCTAAGGGGCAACGCCCCTTAGACCCCGTGCTTCACGCGGTCGTGTTCTTCGGCGCGCTTGGCGTTGTTGAAGCGGTCCAGGGTGCCGACCAGGTAGCCGGTGATGCGGCGGATACGCTCGAAGGGACGGCCGTCTTCCTTGCGGTGGCAGCAGGGGCACTCGTCGCCGATGATGCCGTTGTAGCCGCAGACGGGGTCGCGGTCGATGGGGTGGTTGATGGAGCCGTAGCCGATGCCCTTGTCGTGCATGAAGCGGACGATCTTCTCAAAGGCGTCCAGGTTCTGCAGGGGATCGCCGTCCATTTCCACATAGGAGATGTGACCGGCGTTGGTCAGAGCGTGATAAGGCGCCTCGATGGACAATTTGTGGAAGGCGGAGCAGGGATGATACACCGGCACATGGAAGCTGTTGGTGTAGTAATCGCGCTCGGTGACGCCGGGAATCACGCCGAACTTTTCCTTGTCCAGGCGGATGAAGCGGCCGGACAGACCTTCGGCGGGGGTGGCGATGAGGGTGTAGTTCAATCCGCGCTCACGGGAGAGCTTATCGGTGAAGGCACGCATGGCGCCGATGATCTCCAGGCCCAGGTTCTGGCTTTCTTCACACTCGCCGTGGTGCTTGCCGCGCAGGGCTACCAGGGCTTCGGCCAGGCCGATGAAGCCAATGGTCAGGGTGCCGTGCTTCAGCACTTCCTCCACGGTGTCGTTCCAGTCCAGGCGCTCGGAGTCGATCCACACGCCCTGACCCATCAGGAAGGGGAAGTTGCGAACCTTCTTCTTGCTGATGATGGCCATGCGCTCGTCCAGCTGAGCGGCCACCAGCTGCATCTTGCGCTCCAGCTCCTCGAAGAACCATTGCACGTCGCCATTGGCCTTGATGGCAATGCGGGGCAGGTTGATGGAGGTGAAGGACAGATTGCCGCGGCGGGGCGCCACCTCACGCTTGGGATCGTACACATTGCCCATCACGCGGGTACGGCAGCCCATGTAGGCGATCTCGGTCTCAGGATGGCCGGGCTTGTAGTACTGCAGGTTGTAGGGCGCGTCCACAAAGGAGAAGTTGGGGAACAGGCGCTTGGCGCTGGTCTTGATGGACAGGCGATACAGGTCGTAGTTGGGTTCGCCGGGGTTGAAGTTGACGCCTTCCTTCACGCGGAAGATCTGGATGGGGAAGATGGGGGTCTCGCCGCCGCCCAGGCCGTCCTCGGTGGCGTGGAGCAGGTTCTTCATCACCATGCGGCCTTCGGGAGAGGTGTCCATACCGTAGTTGATGGAGGAGAAAGGCACCTGCGCACCGGCGCGGCTGTTCATGGTGTTCAGGTTGTGCACCAGGGCTTCCATGGCCTGGAAGGTGGCCTTGTCGGTCTCCTTCCAGGCGTGCTTCTGGGCAAACTCCATAATGTGCTTGGACTGCACTTCGTCGTTGGTCTTTTCGATCAGAAGAGCCAGCACGGCAGCCTGCTGTTCTTCATTGGGCTCCAGGGAGGGAGACATGCCCGCCTCGGCCAGCTTGCCCATGATCTCGGCAGCATTTTCTTCGGCCTGCTCGTCGCCCACCAGCAGCTCCAGGGCGCGAGCCATGTTCATGCGATAGCGCTTGATGAAGGTCTTCTTCACGCCAGGAGCCATGCCGTAGTCGAAGTCCACCACGCTCTGGCCGCCGTGCTGGTCGTTCTGGTTAGCCTGAATGGCAATGCAGCACAGCGCGGCATAGGAGGTGATGTCCTGGGGCTCGCGCAGGTAGCCGTGGCCGGTGGAGAAGCCATCCTTGAACAGGGTGGACAGCTGGATCTGGCAGCAGGTGGTGGTGAGGGTGTAGAAGTCCAGATCGTGGATGTGGATGTCGCCCTCGCGGTGCGCCTGGGCAAAGCGGGGATCCAGCACGTACATATCGTAGAACTGCTTGGCGCCCTCGGAGCCGAACTTCAGCATGGAACCCATGGCGGTATCGCCGTTGATGTTGGCGTTTTCGCGCTTGATATCGGAATCGATGGCGTCCTTGAAGGTGATGTCCTCGAAGGTCTTCATCAGGCGGGTGTTCATCTCACGCACGCGGCTGCGCTCGGCGCGGTACAGAATGTAGGCCTTGGCGCTGCGCACAAAGCCCTTTTCGATCAGCACGCGTTCCACAGTGTCCTGCACCTGCTCCACCGTGGGGGTAGAGGACACGCTCTCGTTATTTTCCAGCTCGGTCACCACGCGCTCGGCCAGGGCCTGGGCGGTCTCCCGGCCCTTGGCGCTGGAAGAGGCCTGGAAGGCCCGCAGAATAGCGTTTTCGATCTTGGCCTGGTCAAATTCCACCATGCGGCCATCGCGCTTACGAATGTTGATGATACCCATAGAATCTCCTCCTGAGTTGTGCTGCTGTGCGTGCCTCAAACAGGCGCATGAAAAAGGGAAATCGCAGCCTGCACCAGGGCTTGGGGCGGCGATGATCCCTCTCAAAAACGGTATCGCACTTGTGTACCGCTTGTGTCAGATCAGCGGGGTGAAACCACATCTTGTGGTGCGGTCAAAAAAGTGGCAAAGCCACTTTTTTGAATTTGCGCTACGTCACTGTGGGCTAAAGCCCACGGCCGTTCCTTCGCGTAAGGAATGTTTTCCGCAAGCGGAAAACGCCCCGCCCCGTCGGCAAAGCCGCCGGATACGATTACAGTCAGAGGGCTTGCGAGCCCTCCGACACCTCCCGAAGGATTTGTACGTCCAAACCACATCTTGTGGTGGTCACCGCGAACAAGTGACATTATATTGTGTTTAGCCTCCGTTGTAAATGTACGAAACGGTCATTTTCAGCGTCACAAACTCGAAAGTAACCGCCAAGCCTTGTGTGGCCTCAAAAAATAATTTTGTGTCGAAAAATGCCGCAATTTTCGGGAGATATGACAGCATTTTTTCGTTGACAATTTGAAAACTTGCGTCTATCATGGAAGATAAGGAAGTATCCGCTTCCGCACCAAATAGAAAGGAGCTGGCTTTTTCCATGGATACCGACCCTGGTAGTAACACCATGCTTTTCCGGGAACAGCGCTCCTTTCAGGTGCGCATCGCTTGACGTGCATCAATGAGCGCCGCTTCCGGCCACTTTGCCGGAAAGGACTGATCACCCATGAAGAGGATCTTCAAGACCGTTGACGATCACATGACCGAATGCACCACCCTGGAGAAGGGCTGCTGGGTGCACCTTCAGAATCCAACCAAAGAAGAAGTGGACGGCCTCAACGCCCGCTTCGCCATCGACCCTACCTTCCTGGCCGCCGCGCTGGACGAGGAGGAATCCGCCCGTATCGAGTATGAGCCGGACAAGAACCAGACGCTCATCGTGGTGGACATCCCCTATGTGGAAAGCGAAGGCAGCGGCTATGTGTATTCCACCATCCCTCTGGGCATTGTGCTGGTGGACGACATCATCATCACCGTCTGCACCCGCGACACCCCCATCATCAACGATTTCACCGAGGAGCGTATCCGCGGCTTCTGGACCCACAAGCGCACCCGCTTCATCCTGCAGCTTTTGCACCGCAACGCCAGCCGCTACCTGGCCTACCTGAAGCAGATCGACAAGGCCTCCATGCACGTGCAGGAGAAGCTGGAAAAATCCTCCCGCAACCAGGAGCTTTTGCAGATGATGAAGCTGGAGAAATCCCTGGTGTTCTTCTCCACCTCCCTCAAGAGCAACGAAATGGTGCTGGAGCGCCTCATGCGCCAGACCAGCATCCTCCGCCAGTTCCCCGAGGATACAGACCTGCTGGAAGACGTTATCATCGAGAACAAGCAGGCCATTGAAATGTGCGCCATCTACCGCGACATTATGACCGGCACCATGGACACCTTTGCCTCCATCATTTCCAACAACCTGAACATCACCATGAAGGTGCTGACCAGCCTGACCGCCGTGCTGTCCATCCCCACCATCATCGCCTCCCTGTGGGGCATGAATGTGGGCGGCATCCCCTTCGCGTCCTCCCCCTTCGGGTTCTGGATCGTGGTGGGCATCTCCATTCTGCTGGCCATCGTTTCCTTCATCTTCATGTATAAGAAGCAGATGTTCAAATAAAGGAGGGCTCCCATGCCCCACGTCACCCCGCTCCCCCGCTGCACCCCGGCGCAGGCCGGGCTTGATCCCCGCCGCATCGTTGCCATGATCGACGATTATCAGGCGCGGGGCTTGCAGATCCACTCTTTCATGCTGGTGCGCCACGGCCAGGTGCTGTGCGAGGGCTACTACGACCCCTACACCCCCGACCAATTGCAAACCGTGTTCTCCCTGTCGAAAACCTTCACCTCCGTGGCGGTGGGCATTGCCGAGGGTGAAGGCCGCATCGGCCTGGATGAAAAGGTCATCGACATCTTTGCCGACGAAGTGGCTGCCTCCGGCGTCACCCCCGGCAAGGAGCTGGAAAGCCTCACCTTACGCCACCTTTTGCGGATGTCCACCGGCCAGCCGGAGGAACCCAATGGCGAGGGCTGCTGGGCGGACATGCGCATCGCGTTCCTCAAGCAGCCTTTCTCCGAAATGCCCGGTGAGGTCTTCCGCTACAACACCATCGCCACCTATATGCTCTCTGCCGCGCTGAAGAAGAAGGGCATCGACCTGGAGGACTACCTGCAGGAGAAGCTCTTTGACCCCATGGGCATTTCCGGCACCCGCTGGATGCGCGACCCCCACGGCATCTGCACCGGCGGCTTCGGCTTCTCGCTGGTGCCGGAGGTCATTGCCAAGCTGGGCGTGTGCCTGCTGAACGACGGCAAGTGGGAGGATCAGCAGCTCATCCCCCGCAACTATGTGGCCGCCGCCACCCGGCCGCAGATCTACCAGGCCCCCGATGTGCTGGGCTATGGCGACTGGAACGCCGGCTATGGCTACCAGATGTGGATGTGCATCAACGGCTGCTTCCGTGGCGACGGCATGTACGGCCAGCTGTGCATCATGGATCGCCGCACCGACACCGTGCTGGCCATGACCGCCCTGGTGCAGGACATGGGCAACGAGATGCAGGTGTACTACAGCAACGTGCTGAACGCCTACCAGCCCGATCCCCTGCCCGAGGACGAGGCCGCCATGGCCGAGCTGACTGCCCGCCTGGCCACCCTGCGCTGCGAGCGCAGCTTGCCGGAGGACGATGGTTCTCCTGTCCCCGCCGCCGTGCTGGGGAGCTATGAGAACCTGCCCGTGGGCGAGTTCACCCTGGAGCTGGCAGGCGACGTGCTGACCACGATCCGCCAGGGCAATGTGCTGAAGGCCGCCCGCGGCGCCTGGCACCGCAACGATGTGCCGCCCATGATCGGCGGCCTGCACTACCGCGACATGGCCACCACCGCCCCCGTGGTGATGGCCTGGGGCGTAAAGGACGGTGCGCTGATCCTCCGCCAGTTCGAGGTCGAAGGCATGGAAGAAGTGACCCTGACCTTCAAGCCCGTCGACGGCGGCGTAAACCTGCTCCTGCAGGAGACCACCAACCCGGAGCATCCCGGCACCTGGTATCACGAAACCGTGAAGGTGAAATAAGCAAAGCCTCCCGAAGCTCCGGGAGGCTTTCTTCATTCATTTTCTTCTTTCAGGTCATCCAATGCCGCTCGCACCGCCGCAATGACGAACGCTGAAAAGGTGCAATCCTTGCCGCAAATAGCCTTTTCCACATCCTCGATCACATCATTGGGAAAACGGATCGTTTTGTTGGTAGACTGCGGCATGACCGGAATCTTGAACTTACCCATAGGCTACCTCGCAATACATTTGGTATTGCTTATAGTCTATTAAAACTTCACGATATAATATGCATTGCGTATTGCATTGCATTTTGTATTGCCCTGTGATATAGTATAGCCGAGGTGATATCACATGGCCGAGTTTTGTCGTGACTGCTGGAACAAGTATCACAAGAATGATCCCGCACGCAACTACGTGCTTTCTCCCGACCTCGATCTGTGCGAAGGCTGCGGCGAAATGAAGCGCATCGTCCTTTACCGAAAGAACGACCCCTTCCCAATAGACTTACTGTTCTTCCTCCTTGATGCGCTGTGGAAAATCATTTGCTTTCTGCTTTCCCTGCCCGTCAAGCTGTACAAATATATCAAAGCAAAAAAGAAGTGACGGCCTCACGCCTTCACTTCTTTTTTGTGTGCGGATAGCGGGACTCGAACCCGCACGCCTTGTGAGCAGGGGATTTTAAGTCCCCGGTGTCTGCCATTCCACCATATCCGCACGCACCAAGGATTATAGCACTCCTGCCCGCTCACCGTCAAGCATTCAGTTTTCCAGGCTCTCTTTTACCTCGCGGCCGTCCCGCAAAAGCTGCATCATGCGGTCGCGGTCATTGTCCCGCAGGGCGTCGCGGTACTCGGCCAGGCGCTCCACCAGGCCTTCCACCTCCGGCAGCAGGGCTTCACGGTTGTCGAAGAACAGCTCCGTCCACATATGCTCGTTCAGCCGCGCCACGCGGGTCATGTCCGCAAAGGAACCGGCGGAGAAGCCCTTGTGCCGGCCTGCCAGCGGGGTCTTCACATAGGCGCTGGACACGATGTGCGCCAGCTGGCTGGTGTAGGCGATCATCTCATCGTGGGTCAGGGCGGTGGTGAACTGCACCCGGCGGAAGCCCAGGTCCATAAAGAAGTCCCGCGCCCGCTGGAGCAGCTCCGGCTGCTCGTCGCCCATGGGGGTGAGGATCATGCTGGCGTTGTCGAACAGGTCATCCTTGGCATACTTGAAGCCGGAGAACTCCCGCCCCGCCATGGGATGGCCGCCGATGAAGTGCCAGCCGTTCTCCTTGGCCAGCGGGATGAGCTGACGGCAGATCTCCTGCTTCACGCCGCCGCAGTCAATCACGATGGCGCCGGGCTTGAACTGCTGGGCGTGTTCCTTCACCCACTCCACGATGGCCGCGGGATACAGCGCCACCAGCACCATGTCGCAAGTGGGCAGGTTGGTCTTGTCCATTTCCTCGTCCAGGGCGTCCATGAGCTGGGCTTGCAGGATGGTCTGCAAGTCCACATCGCAGCCAATGACCCGATGCTCCGTGTTCAGCTTGATGGTCTTGGCCAGAGAGCCGCCGATGAGCCCCAGGCCAACGATGCCGATATTCATACAAAAATGCCTCCGTTCTGCCGTACTACGAGTTTCCCTTTCGTATTCGACAGCACGGAGGCTGATTCCTGCTTATTGCCACTCAGGCACGGCAGCGCGGAGTTCGGCCAGCTTGTCGTAGTCGTACTCTATGCCATACTTGCCCTTGCCGATGCCCGGCGGATTGTGCAGATAGTCCACGTATGCTTCCATTTCCGGCGAACAGGTGGGGACTTCGTCGCCGTGGGTGTAGAGCAGTTCTTTACCGTCGCTGTAATTCATCCAAACTTCCTGAACGCA
Organism: Clostridia bacterium; assembly: GCA_017463245.1. Classification (GTDB taxonomy): domain Bacteria; phylum Bacillota; class Clostridia; order Christensenellales; family Aristaeellaceae; genus UBA11524. The sequence continues at coordinate 158,865 of JAFTPN010000017.1, read as the reverse complement.
TTCCGGCTCATTGACCGTGTAGGTCACATCCGTTTGTGTCCCTGTATCAAATATCGCAGTCGGGCCATCCGTCAGAGTCTCCCCCTGGTTCATCGTCACAAAAATTTCATAGGCATCCACGTTGTAAAACCAGCCGTCTTCTGTCCAATAGCCCTGCTCATAGACGCGATAGCCACCATGGAGGTTTTCATACCGTTCATCACCGATCTGAATGTACGGCTCGTACATCCACAAATCTGCAATTCCACTGCTGCCATAACTCCAGCCCTGTCCACAGTTAGCATCATTCCGCGCCAGGTCGTACACGATCAGCCCTGTGCCATCGGACGTCTTGTACAGCTTCACATCCACCTCGTCCTTGGACATAGGAATGCTGGTATACACTGTCAGCTCATCATAGAGCCAGCCGCCGCCCATTAACAGCACAATGCTCAACGCTGCCGCAATGACGGCCGTCCACGCAATGCGCTTCCTCCGCTTCTTTTTCATAGCCTTGGCGGCCTTTTCCAGCTCGGCCTTTTCCTTTTCGGCGGCCACGCGGGGCAGCTCGGTCTTCATTTCGCCCCAGATCTCCGCGCAGGGTGGGCATTCCGCCACGTGTTCCTTCACGAACTTGCTGCTTTCCTCGCTGCACGCGCCATCGATCACCAGGGGCATCAGGTCGCGGGCAATCTGGCATTTATCCTTCATCATTCCATTCCTCCTTGGCCATGTGGCTCAGCATCTGCCTCGCCCGATAGTACGTCACCCGCGCCCAGCTCTCGCTCTTGCCGAAAAGGCTGGCGATTTGCCCATGGCTCAGTTCGCCAAAGGTGCGCAGGGTGAACACCTCCCGGAAGGGTTCCGGCAGCCGGTGCAAAAGGCGGTGAGCGTCCATCATGCGGTCGCTGTCGGCAATGGCCTCTGCAATGTCCGGCGTGCGGGGTTCGGGAGCTTCCTCCAGGGGCAGCGTGGGCTGGCGGCGCAGGCAGTTCAGATACAGCCGCTTGCCGATGGTACACAGCCATGTGGAAACGTTGCTCTCGCCCCGGAATTCCTTCCAATGCTTCAGCGCCTGATAGAAGGTCTCCTGCGTCAGCTCCTCCGCCAGGCTTTCGTTGCCGCACAGCCGCAGGAGAAAAGCGTGTACCATGCGCTCATACTCCCGGTAGCTCTGCTCGAAATCTTGCACCAGCTCACCCCCTTTCACTTAATAAGACACGCAAAGAGGCATTTCGTTACAGGAAAATACAAAAACCTCCGGATGATATTTCATGCGGAGGTTTCACATATTGGCTCCCCTTCATAGGGGAGCTGGCGGCGCTTGCGCCGACTGAGGGGTTCCTATTGCAACGTTCAACCCCTCCGGGTTCGCTACGCTCACCCACCTCCCCTACGAAGGGGAGGCCGAAAGACTTACGCCGACACCGCTTCCCCTTCCACGGGCTTCTCAGCATTCACCTTGGGCTCGTGGTATTCCATGCCGGGGTCGTAGCGCACGGTCTCCGGGGGAACCTCCAGCAGGGCGGGGTTGTTCAGGCAGCGGTTCATGGTGGCGAAGAAGCCCGCATAGTGGGCGCCGGAACACACGCGTTCGTCCGCCGTGATGCCGATGGGCAGCCAGCGCTTCATGCGGGGCTGACCGTTTTCCATGACCATGGTGCGCTCCACAGAGCCCATGCCGAAGAAGAGACTGGTGGAACCAAAGTTGTAGATGTGGTGGTTCACATGGTGCAGGCCGATGGAGGCGTTGTTGGTAATGTACATGCTGGTGTGGAAGGGCAGCTCGTCCAGCAGCGCGCCGGGGCACAGGCCGTAGCGATCCAGCAGGCGCACCAGCGCCACCACCGCGGTGGCCAGACCGGGCACGGCGTGCAGAATGCCCACCAGCTTGTCCAGGAAGTTCTTTTCCTCCACGCCGCGGTTGGCCTCGATGGCCTTGTTCATGCGGTCGCGCACATCGTAGAGGGTATCGGTGGGGTCGAAGCGGAGCTTCACGGCGGTCTCGCCGCTCTCTGCGTCCTGGGGATCCTTCAGCATCGTGAAGGACACGGTGCAGTTGTTGCGGGAGTAATACTGCTTGTTCATGATGTAGCGGTTGATCTCCGGGTGCTGGCTCACCGCGCGGACAAACGCCGCCACGATGATCTGCATGAAGGTCACCTTTTCGCCCTTGGCGCTCTGCTGGGCAATGTAGCGCGCCAGCATTTCGTAGTCCACCTTGTGCTGCAAAAACACCTGGGCGTCGCAGCGCATGGGCATCAGGTAAGGCGTGATGCGGACGATGGGATCGATGGTGGTAATGCGCCGGCCATCGGGACGGAATCCAAACATAGGCTGTACCTCGCTTCTTTGTCGATGATGTGGTGACAGGATGATGACGGAATGAAAATATATCGAAAAATGTCACATACTTATTGTATACAGATGCCTTGATTTGTCAAGTTTTTGCCCAGAAGTCCCGCAGCTCCGCCCCCTGCTGCACCCGCCAATGGGCAGGCATCAGCCGCCGGTAGCTGCCCTGCTGATAGCGGTCGTCCAGCAGGATCGCCACGCCCCGGTCGGTCTCCGTGCGGATCACCCGACCCACGGCCTGGGCTACCTTCTGCATGCCAGGGATCATGTAGGCGTAGAGGAAACCGTTTTGCAGGGTCTCCTCGTAATAGTCCCGCAGCGTTTCCTGAAAGAGATTCACCTGGGGCAGCCCCACGCCCACGATCACCACGCCGTCCAGCGCATCGCCGGGGAGGTCGATGCCCTCGGCAAAGATGCCCCCCAGCACGCACAGCGAGAGCGTCGGCTCCCCGCCGGGCTGATAGGGCGCCAGGAAGGCGCTGCGTTCCTCATCTGTCATGCCGGAAAACTGCACCTGGCAGGGCAAGTCGATCTGCTCCGCCACGCGATTCATGAACGCAAAGCTGGGGAAGAAGGCCATGTACCGCCCGGGCTTGCTTTCCCACAGGCGGCGGATAGCCTCCGCGATCTGCCCGCAGGCCGCCTCCCGGTGCTGGTAGCGGGTGTTCACGTTTTCCTGCAAGATCAGCAGGTTCTCCGGCGGGAAGGGCGAGGGCATGGCGAAGCAGGCATCCTCCTCTTCGCCGCCCAGCAGGCGCTTCATGTCCTCCAGCGGCTCCATGGTGGCGGAGAAGCACACCACGCCGGAAAGGGGCGCCGTCACCTCCTGGAAGTACGCGCCCACCTCCAGGGCAAAGGCCGTTACTGTGCGGGTCTTGCGGCCCTGCCACAGGAAGGCGTACTCCGCCGCATCCCGCCGCCGCGCCCGGAGGAAGCTCAGCAGCGCCAGCAGGGTGTCGCCCAGGCGCTCCCCCGCCTCGTCCCAGGGGAAGCTCTCGCCCGCCGCCGCCATGAAGGCGTCTGCCAGCTCCGCCGCGGCGTTGTCCAGGCTCTGGGGAATGGCGCTCAGACGGCCTTCGTCCGCATCCTCCGGCACGGGCAGGTCGTCCAGCGCCTTCAATAGCGCCGTCATGGCCTTGTACAGCCGGTGCTTGCGCCCCGCCGCCTTGCCCACCACCGTGCGCAGCTTGCGGATGCGCCCGCCCTCGATGCTGCCGGAGAGCATCTCCCGCACGCGGCCAAGCAGGTTGTGCGCCTCGTCGATGAGCAGAGTCACATCGGCGCTCCTGTCGAAGATGCGCTGGATATGCACCGCCGGGTCAAGGGCGTAGTTGTAGTCGCAGATGGTCAGATCGGCGATCTCCGCCAGCGCCAGGCTGAACTCAAAGGGGCAGATATTGTGCTTGTCCGCCACCCGCCTTATGGCCTCCGGCGACCAGTCGTCCTCCTGCATGATCTCCTCAATGGCCGCGCTGTCCCGCAGGAAATGCCCCTTCGCCCGGGGGCAGAAGTCCGGGTGGCACACGGTCTGCTCCGGGCATTGCTTGTCCTTGGCGTTCAGGGTCAGCGTCCACAGGTGCAGGGGCTGGCGATGCATCCGCGCCACGGCCTCCAGCGCGCCCTGGCGCTGGGTGGTGCGGGCGGTGAGGTAATACACCTGAGAGGTCAGTCCCTCCCCCAGCGCCTTCAGCGCCGGAAACAGCGCCGCCACACTTTTGCCCGTGCCGGTGGGCATGCTGGCAAACAGCCGCCTTTGCAGCCGGATGGCCGTATACACCTGCACCGCCATGTCCCGCTGCCCGGTGCGGTAGCTGTCATAGGGGAACTGCAAGGCGTGCAGCGAGGCATTCCGCGCCCGGCGATGGCTGCGAAGCATCCGCATCCGGCGAATATAGGGCAGCAGCAGGTCGCTAAAGCGCGCGCGGCATTCCTCCGCCGTCAGCAGCGTGTCGAACTGCCCCCGCAGCCCACCCTTGCGATCCACATAGGCCACGCGGATCATCACCTGCGCCAGCTTCCGCTCCCGGCAAAGCATATGCCCATAGCACACCGCCTGCGCCTCGTGGGCGGGATAGGGCTGCACCGGCGGCTCCTTGTGCTGCCACAGCTTGATCTCCTCGATCACCGGCACGTCCCCATCGCAAAAAGCGTCCATGCGCCCGGTGATGTGCAATTCGATGTCCTCTTCCTCCACGGGAATGCGGATGCCCAGCGGCACCTCGCTCTGCCAGCCCTCGCCCAGCAGCGCCTGGCGCGCCTTGTGCCCCAGCATGCCATCCTGCATCTCCCGCAGACTGCCACCCAAACGGAGGATATCGTCGCCATGGAGCGTAAACTCCACCAGCGTGCGCACCGCCATTCTGATCTTCTCCATGCCGACTCACCTCCTTCGCTACAACGCCACTCCCCCACGTCGCGGCGCGACCGTACTCGCGCCGTGACCCCCGCTTATGTGCGTCCAAAACGCCATCCCCGCATGGGTTTCGAAAGGGTCGAAGACCCTTCGCGGGGTTTCCAAAGGGGCAGCGCCCCTTTGGTCGGGGAGTCCAGAGGGGTTGAAAACCCCTCTGGTGCAAAAAACGGGAGACAGCCCAAACAGACCGTCTCCCTTGAATTTCGTTTGATTAGAACAGATCGCTGGCCTTCTCCAGAGCCTCCTGCTGAGCCTGCAGCAGGGACTCGAACTTGGTGCGATACTCGGCAGCGGCAGCCTTCAGGGCGGCCACCTGGTTGGTCAGGGTCTCCTTTTCCACGTCCAGGTTGTCCAGCTTGGCAGCGGCTTCTTCCTTGGCCTTGGCAACGATCTCTTCGGCCTTGGCTTCGGCAGCGGCGATGGTCTCGTTCTTGACCTTCTGCGCCATTTCCAGGATCTCGCGGAAGTCAGCGTCGGGCACGGCCTTCACGGGAGCGGCCACGATGGGCTTCATCTGCTGGGTGGGCGCTTCCACCACAGGACGGGCAGCCTTGGCGGCGGCCAGCTGCTGCTGCAGGGCAGCGATCTGATCCAGCTGGCGAACCATTTCGTCGCAGATGGCGTCCAGGAACTCGTCCACCTCCTGGGGGTCGTATCCACGGGGCTTGGTTTTGAACTCTTTGGTTTCGATCATTTCAATGGTGATCTGCATGGTGAATTGCTCCTTTCATTCCGCCAGCGGCGAATATTATGTTTTTGCAAATACTTCCAGGGTGATGGGCAGGCGATCCTTGCGGGTGGGGCTGCCCACCTCCATGAGGCGCACCCGGCCAAAGCCGCGAATGGAGAGCAGCTGTCCCGCCGCAAGCAAGCGATCCACCCGCTCCTCCGGCAGGTGATCCACCATCACGCTGCCCTGGCGGATGATCTCCGCCGCCCGGGCGCGGGATAGCTTCATGCCGCTGGCCAGCACGCTGTCCAGCCGCAGGGAGGCCACGGTGTCCTTCATCATGCTGCCCTTGGGCGGCTCAATGGCGGGAGCCTGCTCTATCTCCTTCACCGTCAGGGTAGCCCGGCCAGCCTGGTTCCATTCCATGGGCAGCCGCGCCGCCATTTCCGGCAGCACGTAGAGGTAGGCGCGATCCTCCTGGGCAATGATATCCCCGAAGAAGGCGCGATCCATGCCCAAGGCCATCAGGCTGCCCAGCAGCGCCCGGTGGTCTACCGTGACGAACTTCGCATTCCACCGGGCTTCCATCCACACGCCGGTGAAGAGGGGCTCTTCATCCGCAGGATAGAAGCAGGGCTGCACCCGCTCCGCCTCCGGCCAACCGCCATCGAAGGCCACGCTGACCCCGGCCTCGCGAGCCGCATGAATAGCCAAAGACCGCTCGGCTCCCGAAAGGAACCGCGCGGTGATGGGACGCGATAGCTTATCAGCCCGCTCCGCTGCCTGATGCAGGCGCAAAGCAAGCTGTTCCTGGCCGTCCAGGCGCATTACAGAATGATGCGGATGATGGCCACGACGACGATCAGCACCAGGTGAGACCAGTCAAAGGTCTGATACTTGGCGGGCAGCTTTTCCACCAGCAGCTTGCGGATGGGCTTCAGCACGGGTTCCACGATGCTGTTCAGCAGCTCGATCCACTTGTTGGAAGCGGGCTTGATGAGAGAAATCACAAAATGCACGATCACGGCCAACTCAAAAACCATCAGCACCAGATCGATCAGACCAGTAATAATACCCATGTTCTTGTACCTCCAAATCCTTATCTTCCATAGCCAACGGCGTTGTAGCCGCCGTAGGGTGCGTAGTCATCCTGCTGGTAGTCCCGTCGGCCATAGGCATAACCCTGGCTGCGGGCGCCGTAGCGGTTTTCGGAGCGGGGGGCGTAGCGGTCGCGCCGATCGTTGCGCTCCTGCTCAGGCCAGCGGGCGTTGATGTCCTGGTCGCTCATCTGGCGAACGGCCTTGTAGGGGATCACCATCACCGAGCCGGGAGCCACCAGGTAGATGCTCTTGGCGGAAATGCGGGTGAAGGAGCACTTCATGGAGAAGGCCGCGCCGTAGAGCAGGTCCAGGCAGCGCTGGTTTTCCGCCTCGTCGGTGATCTGCTCGGTGGAGACGATCACGGACTCGTTGTTGCGCATAAACTCGATGATGCGGTAGCACATGCTCACATTGGCGATCATGGCGATGCGCTCGCAATGGCTGTAGGCCGTGCCGTCCTCGCCCACGAAATTGCCGGGCATATAGCTGATATTATTGGGCTGGGGCACCGGGGGCTGGTTCTGCTGGGGAGCAAACTGGCCGCCCTGCTGCGCGCCGGGGAACTGCACCGTGTTGCCAAAGTTCATGCCCTGCTGGGGAGCGCCGAACTGGTTGCCCGCCATGGGATCCACATAGGGCTGCTGGGGCTGCTCCTGCCAGGTGTTCATGGGCTGCTGGTATCCCGTGGGCTGGTAGCCCATCACCGGCTGCTGCACATTGGTATAGCTGTTCATGGGCTGCTGATAGCCGGTAGGCTGGTAGCCCGTGGACTGATAGCCGGTGGCCTGGGGCGGCACCATGCCGGTAAAGCCGCCAAAGGCAGTGGACTGCTCCACCTGCTGGGGCTGTTCCCAGTTCATGCCGGTCATCATAGGATCCATCTGGGGCATATCGCCCATGGCCGTGTGCTGCATGGTTTCACGCATGGCACGGTGCTTGGCCGTGTTGGGCTTGTAGCCGCTGAAGCCGCCGTTGGCCATGTTGGATTCCACATCCGCCTGGCCAAAGGGGCTGCTGGCCTTGATCTTGTCCCAAATGGACTGCGTCCAATCTTTAAACGCCATTGAAAATCCTCCCAACCATTGAGTCCTGCATCAGGTTCGGGGGCCGAAAAGCGCGCTGCCCACGCGAACCATGGTCGCACCGTGACGGGCGGCCAGCAGATAATCGCCAGACATGCCCATGGAAAGCTCCTCCATGTCCACGCCCTGCACCGCCTCATCCCTGAGACGCTCGAACAGGGTGCGCATATCCGCGAAAAGGCCGGACAGATAGGCTTCGTCCTGGGTGTTGGGCATCACCGCCATCAGGCCGCGAACGTGCAGGCCGGGCATCCGGGATACCTCACGCAGGAAGGGAAGAACATTTTCCGGCGGCATACCGCCCTTCTGCTCCTCCCCCGCCGGGGAGACCTGCACCAGCACAGGCATCACACGGTTGTGCTTCTGCGCCTGCCTGTCGATCTCCTCCGCCAGGGATAACCTGTCCAGCGAATGGATCAAACATACATCATCTATTATATATTTAACTTTGTTACTTTGCAACCGTCCAATGAGGTGAATTTGAAAATTTTCTCTTAAAAAATTCCTTTTTTCCACAATTTCTTGTGTTCTGTTCTCCCCCACATCCACAATACCCAGTTTTGAAAGGGGCAGGATGGTCTCCACGGGATGGGTCTTTGTCACCGCGATCAGCTTCGGTGCGGGGTACTTTCCCTCCGATGCGTTCGCTAAATTCGCCCTCACCGTTTCCACCCGGTTTTTCAATTCAAGAAACTCCATATTCACACCTCCATTCCGAATTCCGCATTCCGAATTCCGAATTTAGAACAGCAGCACCGTCTGCCCTTCAAACAAGAGTCCCTGCTGGATGGCGGAGATATACACATCCTCGCCATTGCGGAAGATGATGTTCACCGGGATGAAGGACTGGTTGGTACCGTCCACCACCACCACGCCATCGGTATCGTCCTGGCGGATCAGGGCGCGGGAAGGCACACACAGCTGGGACATATAGTCGCCCAGCACAGCCTGGCAGGTGCGCATGTACAAAACAGGCTGCACCGAATCCCGCACGGAGAGCCGCACCAGCAGCTCGCCGCCAGAGCGGGTGAAGGACTCCACCGTGGCGTTCACCGTGGTGTTTTCAAAGCGCTCCATCTGCAATTCGTAGGTCTGCCCCTCCACCGGGTTCCAGGTGGTGTCCTTCACCAGGAAAAGCACGTTCCACGCGCCGTCCTTCACGGTGCGGTAAATGGTGGTCTTGCCCTTCTGGATGGTGGACTTCTCCGGCTTCAGGCCATTGTACATGGCGCGAACCTCCGCCGGGGTGAAGGTGGCGTAGTTGGTGGCGTTCAGTCCGTACTCATAGCCATCGGAATAGAAGCTGACAATGGCCTCTGCCGTGGCGGCATAGGGCTTGGTCCAGGAGTCGATGCGCTGCATCTGGGACAGCTCGTCGTCGTAGAGGCGGCTGAGGCGCTGGTCGGAGGAATACTTCTGCTTCAGGTACTGCTGGCGGGCGTCGATGGCGGCGTCCAGCAGCTTTTCCTGGTTGCTCAGGCTGCCCCGGGCGCCGTTGATCAGCTCCCGCACCTCCTTGGCGCGGGCAAGCACATCGCTCTCCACGCGCTCCTTGCGGGCATCGTAGGTGGTCTCGGCCTTGATGAGCTGCATCTGATAATCGCGGATCTGGTCGCGGTAGTCCTGCAGGGCAGTCATCTCGCGGGTGGAGAAGCCGGAGGAATACACATGGCAGATCTCATAGCCGCGCTGCACCACGCTGCCCTCCTCCGCCTTGTAGTCCACAGAGGTCACGCCCTCGGCGTCGTAGGGCGTTTCGTCGCGGACGATGAGGCAGTCGCCCTCATACCGGGCGGACAGGGTACCGGCAGTGATGGTGGCGGTGGTGGCCGCAGCCGGCACCAGCGCCGTATACAGATACCAGCCGCAGAAGCCGAAGGCAGAGGCAATCAGCAAAATCTGAAAAAAGCTGAGCTTCTTCTTGGGGGGCTTGGGCGGCTGTGGCGGCGTCATTTGATACATGGAGATAAGCTCCTTCCATTCAATCAGGCAATCAGGATTCCCGGGAGGCGCGCCAGTCCTCGGTATGCTCCCGCAAGCGGGCAAGCACCCGGCGCTCTATGCGGGAGACCTGCATCTGGCTCACGTTCATCATGCGGGCAGTTTCCCGCTGACCCATGCGGTGGATGAACCGCAATTCCAGCAGCCGCCGCTCGTCCGGCGTCACCTGGCTGAAGACCCACTTCAGCCATTCCCGCTGTTCCACCTGCTCGTAGCCGCCCTCGGCCACGCCCAGACGGGCTTCCAGATCCCGTTCGTCATCATCAGAAAAGGTTTCGTTCAGAGAGGACACATCCGTAGCCTCGCGCTGATCCAGCCAGGAGAGCAGTTCGTCGTAGGTAACGTGCATCTCATCGGCCACCTCGCGCAGGGTGGGTTCCCGCTGCAGCTGCTGGGTCAGGCGATCCTGCACCTGCTGCATCCGGTACAGCTGGGAGCGGGCGTCGCGGCTCATACGCATGATGGAGCCCTTGTCGCGGATGTAGTTGCGCACCTCACCCGTGATGGTGGGCGCAGCGAAGGTAGAGAATTTCAGCCCCCGCTCCGGCTCAAAGCGCTGGATGGCCTTCATCAGCGCCATGGCCGCCACCTGCTGGAGATCCTCCAGCTCCACGCCGTGCCCCATAAAGCGCCGGGCAATGGCATGGCTCAGGGGCAGATAGCCTTCCACCAGCTGCTCCATCAGCCCCGGCGAGGGCGTGCGCGCATAGCTTTCCAGCAGCGGCGTTAAGGACAGCTCGTTCATGGCAGCCTCCTCACACCGTGCGGTGCATGGTCAGGTCGATGCGCTGAATACAGCCGCACTCGCCAGCCGTCAGCGCCACCTCCGGCACCAGAGTCTCCAGCACCGCCTGGGAAATGGCCGTCTGGTCGGCACATTCGCCCTCCTTGCAGCCGGAGAACTCTGCCTCCAGGCTCACGGTGATCTTCTCGCCCCTGTCCGTTACGCGGACGTTGATGGCCGCCACCGGACGCCCCTGATGCAGCAGGCAGTCGCAGGCCTCGTCAGCAGCGGTGCGCAGATCGTCCATCTGATCCACAGTCAAGTCCTTCAGGATGGCCACGCCGCCCAATGCGGTGCGGATCACCAAAGCATAAGCCATTTCACCGGGTACGCGCAGGGAAATATCCTGCTGGGTCTGCTCCATCATGCGGGCAGCCTCCTTCCTCTTCTTGACTTATTATGATACCACATCCAGCACCATCTTGGCAAGCAGCAGTGCCAGCACCACCATCAGCATGCCCCGGATGAACCCGGTGCCCTTGCGGATGGTCATGCCCGCGCCCAGGTAATTGCCGCCAATGGCGAACAGCGCCACAGGAATGCCCAGGCCGATGAGCACCTTGCCCGCAAACAGCAGCGTCACCAGCGAGGCCACATTGCTGGCCAGGTTCACCAGCTTGGCCGTGCCGCTGGCGGTAACGGCCTCCATGCCCAGCAGCATGGTGAAAAGCAGGATCAGGAAGGTGCCGGTGCCAGGCCCCACCAGGCCATCATAGAAGCCCACCACAAAGCCGATGAGGAAGCTCACCGCCCGGAACCACCTGGCCGGGATGCGGCACACGCCCTGCATCTCCTTGCCCTTGCGCAGCACCACCAGCGCCACCAGGGGAATGGCGGCGATCATCATCACGCGGATCACATTCTCCGGGATCAGCTGCAGCACCGTGGTGCCCAGCCAGCTGCCGGGAAAAGCCCCCAGCGCCGCCAGCACCGCCACGGTGAGCTGCACCCACCCGCCATGAATGAAGCGGATGGAAGCCGCCAGCGTACCCAAACAGGCCGAGAGCTTGTTGGTTCCCGCCGCCAGCACCGGCGGCAGCCCCGCCAGGTAATACGCAGGCAGGCTGATCAGCCCTCCGCCGCCGGCCACGCTGTCCACAAAGCCAGCCAGGAAGGCCAGCGGACACACGATGAGGAACATCTGCCAGGTGATCTCCATGAAAAGTTCCTTCTTTCGCAAAAACAAGGAAGCGTTTTCCAACACTCCCTTGAAAATCCAGCAATATTCCGTTTCGCTAACGCACCACTTCATGTCAGAAGCCCATTATGCGAAAGTCGCCGCTTTTTCGGGGAGAGCGCGAGAGGGGGCTTTTTCTCAGAAAAAGCCGCCCTCTCGCAACCTCAACCCACAAACTCGTTATAAATCGCCTTGATGGTCGCTTCAAAATCCGTATCGTCCACACCCACGATGATGGAAAGCTCGCTGGAGCCCTGGTCGATCATGCGGACGTTGATGCGGGCGCGGCTCATGGCGGAGAACAGGCGGGCAGCGGTACCGCAGTTGTGCACCATGCCTCGGCCAACGGTGGCGATGATGGACATATTGTCATGCACGGTGATGGTGTCCGGCTCCACGCTGTCCACAATGCGGCTCAGCACGGTCTCGCGCTTGGGGGCGAGGGCTTCGCCATGCACCACCACGCACATGGTGTCGATACCCGTGGGCAGATGCTCGAAGGAGATGCCCTCCTCTTCCAGCACCTGCAGCACCCTGCGGCCAAAGCCCAGCTCGGCGTTCATCATGGCCTTTTCCACGGAGATAACGCTGTAGCCCTTGTGGCCGAAGATGCCGGTGATGGTGGGCACGGCGGTCTCCACCGGGGCATTCAGGCTGATGATGGTGCCGGGGTGATAGGGCTTGTTGGTGTTGCGGATATTGGTGGGGATGCCCGCCTTGTGCACGGGGAACATGGCGTCCTCGTGGAACACGGAAGCGCCCATGTAGCTCAGTTCGCGCAGCTCCTTGTAGGTGATGGAGGAAATATCCCGGGGATTTTCCACAATGCGGGGATCCGCCATCAGGAAGCCGGACACGTCCGTCCAGTTTTCGTACATATCGGCATTCACCGCACGAGCCACAATGGCGCCGGTGATGTCGCTGCCGCCGCGGGAGAAGGTCTTGACCTGGCCATCAGCGCCGCAGCCGTAGAAGCCGGGCACCACGGTGGGTTCGCCATCGGCCAGAAGGCCGGACATGACCTGCTGGGTCTTTTCGCTGTCCAGGTTGCCGTTTTCGTCAAAGAACACAGCGGTGGCGCTGTCCAGGAAACGCCAGCCCAGGTAGTCCGCCAGCAGCATACCGTTGAGGTATTCGCCGCGGCTGGCCACATAGTCGGCGCTGGCGCCCTTGCCGATGTTCTCGTTGACCTCGTTCAGGGCGGCCATGATATCCACCTTCAGGCCAAGCTCACGGGCGATGGACATATACCGATCCACGATCCGGGCAAAGGTGGGCTGATAGTCCTCGCCTGCGGCCGCCTGCTTGTAGCAGCGGTAGAGCAGGTCGGTGACCTTGTCGTCTTCTTTATAGCGCTTGCCGGGGGCAGAGGGCACCACATACTGCCGGGCTGCTTCCAGTTCCAGAATGCCCTTCACCTTGGCAAACTGCGTCGCGTCTGCCAGGGAACTGCCGCCGAACTTCGTTACGATCTTCTTCAACTTGCGTTTCCTCCATCCATCAAACCAATAACAAAGTCCATCATACCGCCGCTTTCCCGTTCTGTCAACGGCGAGTGTGAAAAAAACAACAAATAATCAGTCCTGCAGCCGGGCCAGCACCACCACGTCCTGATAGGCGCCCTCCCGGAAGATCTCCTGCTTCAGGATGCCCTCCTGCACAAAGCCGTTACGCTCGTAGCAGCGGATGGCCGCCGTGTTGAAGGCGAACACGCTCACCTTCAGCTTATGCAGGTTCATTTCCTTAAAGCAGAAGTCGCACAGAAGCTGCATGGCCTCCTTGCCATAGCCCCGGCCACGGTAGGGCGTGCCGATCATAATGGCCAGCTCCCCCACCCGGTTCTTCCAGTCCAGGCGGATCACGCCGCAGCGCCCCACCAGGTCGCCCTGGAAGTCCTCCACCGCAAACTGATACTCGCCCCGGCTGTAGCTCGACTGCTGCTCCAGCCAGCGGTACTCGTCCTCCATGGAGGCAGGAAACGGGATGCCGCTGATCATGCCCCGCAGGGTCTCCATGTCGTTGACAAAAGCGTGGTTGGCGTCCACGTCGCTGCGCTCAAAGGCGCGCAGCCGCACCAGCGTTCCATCGATCATCGTTGCAGCCTCCTTTGGGCTTAGTCTTCCGCATACAGCTTGTCGATATGCTCAAACATATCGCCGCCCACTTCATCCACACCCACGGTGGTGTGCCACAGGCCGAAGAGGCTGTTGTCCCACTTGCCGCCGTCCCACACATCCCAGTGTCCCTGCTGGGTCACATGCTTGCGGAAGGCCTCCGTGGCCACCTCCAGGCCGGTCTTGCCGTCAAAGGCAGAAAGCGGCTTTTTCCAGTCCATCTGGATCTGGTTTTCCTTATACAAGTGGATGTACACCTTCGGCACATCCCACAGGCCGTAGCGCAGGGCGCTTTCCGGATCATAGGCGGCGTCCGCTGCCAGGGGCACGGCCTTCTTGCTTACATAGGTGATAGCGCGGTGGACGCCGTGGCCGTACTCGCCCTTTTCGTCCTGCAGCACCAGCACATCGGGCTTGTACTTCCGCAGGAGCTCCGCAATGGTCTTGTACGCGGTGTTGCGACCCCAGAAGTCCAGCACCTCTTCCATGTTGTTGGTCAGCAGGTCAGGAAGGCGCGGGAACAGGGGATAGTTGGTCACCCCCGCCGTCCACAGGCCGTCCAGCATCTCCAGCCGGCGGTGGAAATTGCGATAGGAGGAGCAGACCACCAGCACTTCCTTGTCCAATTCTCCCGCATAGGTGGGCAGCAGGCCGCCGAACCACAAAAGCTCATCGTCCGGGTGACCCACGATCTGCATCAAGTCCACCTTTTCCGGGGCATGCTGCCACAATTGGAAATCATGGGGCAGGCGGCCGGGAGCCATCACGATGATCTCGCTGATCTGCAGCCGCCGTCCCTCTTCGCCGGGGATGATGCGGAATTCCTCGGTGATATTGGGCAGGGGGATGTACTGCGCCAGGAAGTCGTCGCCGCCATAGGCCACGGTCTCCCATTCGCCAGCGGCGTTACGCACCTGAATTTCCGTTTTCAGCGTCTCAATGGAGCGCCACTTGATCATCAATCCGCCCGCTGCCTTGCCCTCCGGCGGGGTGATCATCAGTTCCGGCACCTTGTAGTGGGTGGGGCTTTCCCAAATGGAGCGGTAGTTGCCGTCCCGCATCCTGTTCAGGTGACCCTTGTCCAGAGAGCCGTTGATCAGCACCTGCTGGGTGATGTCCTCCGCCAGGGGCATATCCTCGGTGGCGGGGGTGAGGTCTGTGGCTGTCCAGATTTCCTCTGCCCCGGCGCAGGCGCACAGGCAGAGCAGCACCAGCAAAAGCGGCAGCAGCTTCAGGCTTTTCATGGGTCGATCCCTCCAACGATCACACGACCTTGGTGGCCGCAAGATGTGTCACCTGTGCGCCAGCCTGACGCAGGCAGGTACAGCAGGTCTCCATGGTAGCGCCGGTGGTGGTCACATCGTCCACCAGCAAAATGTATTTCGGCAATGCTTCAACGGGTGAGAACATCCCCACCAGGTTCCGCAGGCGCTTGGCCTTGCTGGAGCCCCGCTGGGTGCGCAGGGGATGCTTCCCGCTGCGGATGAGCAGCTGCCTCACCGGCAAGCCCAGCCGCAGACCCACCGCCTGCGCCAGCACCTTGCCATGGTCGATGCCGCGCATTTTCCTTCGCAGCTTTGGCATGGTGACCCATGTCACCACCGTGTCCGGCGAGAGGTGCAGCTGCACCGCGCAGCGGGACATCTCCCGCGCCAGCACGGTGGCCGAGGCGGTGACGCAATCGTATTTCAGGCGATGCACCAGCTCCTTGGCCACGCCATCATAAACATAGGCAGCGTGCTGGCCCGGGGTATCCAGGCGCAGCTTCGCCAGCTCTTCTTCGCACTTGGAGCAGAGGAACTCCCCGTCCGATGGCCGCCCGCAGGCCACGCAGATCACCCGCTCCGGGTAAAGCGCACGGAGCAGCTTCATCGGGGCAGCAGCGCCGACATGGCGGCAAGCCGCTCCGTCAGCGTGGTGTAGCGCTTGAGGATGTGGTCGTTCTCCACCATCTGGCGTACCACGTCCTCCCTGCCCACCAGCACCACCAGCGAGCGGGCGCGGGTGAGGGCGGTGTAGAAGAGGTTGCGGGTCAGCAGCATGGGCGGGCCGCCTGCCACGGGCATCACCACCACGGGGAACTCGCTGCCCTGGCTTTTGTGCACGGAGAGGCAGTAGGCCAGATCAAGGTTTTCCAGCTGCGCGGACTGGTACACCACCTCGCGCTCCTCGTCAAAGAGCACGGTGAGGCTGTGTTCCTCCTCGTCCACTTCGGTAATGAAGCCCACGTCGCCATTGAACACGCCGGTGCCGTCCTCCCAGCCGGAGGCAGTCTCCCTGCGCCATTCGATCTGGTAATCGTTCTTGGTCTGCATCACCTTGTCGCCCAGGCGGAAGATGGTCTCGCCATAGTGCAGGCTGGGCTTGTGGGGAGCAGGCGGGTTCAGCGCGGCTTGCAGCATATTGTTCAGCGCACCCACGCCGCACTCGCCTTTCTTAGCGGGAGCCAGCACCTGAATGTTCTTCACCGCCTGCGCCAGGCGCTCCTTTTCGCCATAGCCCAGGAACTTAGGCAGGCGGGTGGTCACCAGCTGAACAATGGTCTGGGCGGCAAGCTGAAAGCCTTCCTTGCGCTCAAAAAAGAAGTCCGTGCCCTTCTCATTCAAAAGGGGCATTTCGCCCTGGTTGATGCGGTGGGCGTTCACCACGATGCGGCTGGTCTCGCCCTGGCGGAAGATGTCCGTCAGGCGAACATGGGGCACCACGCCGCTTTGCAGGATGTCCCCCAGCACATTGCCCGCGCCCACGCTGGGCAGCTGATCGGCGTCGCCCACCAGCAAGAGCCGCGTACCGGGTTCAATGGCGCGCAGGAGGTTCCGCATCAGCATCAAGTCCACCATGGAGGTCTCGTCCACGATGATGCAGTCCCCCTCAATGGGGTTCTCCTGGTTGCGGGCAAAGGAGGTATCGTCGCCGCCGTATTCCAGCAAGCGGTGGATGGTCTTGCTCTCAAAGCCGGTGGCTTCGGTCATGCGCTTGGCAGCGCGGCCGGTGGGGGCGCACAGCACCACCTCGCCCTCGCTGGAAAGCAGGCTGATGATGCAGTTGATGATGGTCGTTTTACCCGTGCCGGGGCCGCCGGTGATCACCAGCACGCCCTGCTCCAGGGCGCTGACGATGGCCTCCCGCTGGCGCTGGGAAAAGCGGATGCTGCGGGTCTTTTCAAAGCGGTCGATGTCCCTGAGCACGCTTCTGCCGCTCTTGGTGGGTGCCAGGGAGGCCATCAGCTCGCACAGGCGCTGAGCAACTTCACGCTCGGCAGCATCGAACAGGGGCAGGTACACCCGCTCCTCCTCGCCGTCGCCGCCCTGGATGACGATGTCCCGGTTCAGCTGCAATTGCTGGATCTGCCGCTGGCACATGGCATCCTCCACATGGAGCAGCCCCGCCGCCCGCTGAATCAGCTCCCGCCGGGGCAGGTACACATGCCCCATGCTGACGGAGACTTCCTTCAATATGTATTTGATGGCGCTCTGGATGCGGTGTTCGCTGTCCGGGGCAATGCCCAGGGCGGTGCCGATGCGATCCGCCGTCAGGAAGCCCACGCCCTCCAGGTCTTCGCAGAGGCGATAGGGGTTGGCGCGGATCACCGCCGGGGTGCGCTCGCCGTAGAGGCGGCTGATCTTCACGGACAGGTTGGCCGGAATGCCGTAGGATTGCAGGAAGATCATGGCCTCCCGGGCGCTCTGCTGCTCGCGGAAGCTTTCGGCGATCTGGATCCACCGCTTCTTGCCCATCTTGGGGACTTCCTGCAAGCGCTCAGGATGCTCGGAGAGCACGGTGAGGGTCTCCTCGCCAAACTGGCGCACAATGAGCTTGGCCGTGCTGGGACCCACGCCGTGGATCAGCCCGGAGCCCAGGTAGCGCTCGATGCCCAGGAGGGTGGTGGGCTTTTGCAGCTGGCAGCCGGTGCATTTCAGCTGGCGGCCATATTGGGGATGCTCCACCCATTCCCCGGAGAAAATGGCCTGCTCCCCGGCGGTCAGCTCCGGCAGCACGCCCACAATGGTGATCTCGCTGCGACCCATCCGCGCCATCAGCACGGAGTAGCCGTTTTCCTCGTTGCGGTAAATGGTACCCAGCACGCTGGCTTCCACCTGCTCCATGCCTGCGCCTCCTTCTTTTCTGAGCATACAGATAAGTATACCACGGCGGGCGCTTGCTTTTCAACCCCGAAACGATGTGTCCCCTGTCGCCTTCACCCCTTATCCTTCCAGATGCAGCCGCTCCCCGCAAAGCCTTGATTTTTCTGGACTTTTTGCAAATTTTCTTGGCCGCAGCCCTTGCTTTTTTCCATGGTTTCCAGTATAATGTTATCTGTAGAGAGATAATGGAGGTAAGATGAATATGAAATCCATCAACATTAAGCTGAGCCTCGCCGAGAATGTAAAGACCTTCGTGAACACCGTCAACCGCTATCCCTACGACATGGATCTGCGTGCCGGCCGTCACGTGGTGGACGCCAAGTCCATCCTGGGCATTTTCTCCCTGGATCTGTCCAAGCCCATCACCCTGGAGGTTTACACCGACGACTGCGATGACCTGATGAACGACATCAAGCCTTTCCTGGCCTGATCGCTCATCCCCTTTCACAAGCAAGCACAGCCTCCCATGCGCAAGTCTGGGAGGCTTTCTCTTTGAGGAGGCCTTATGGAGCGCAAGCACATTCCCGAATCCGAAAACAGGCTCACCATCCTCTATGCCCTGCGCCGTTTGCAGCCCGCCACGGCCATGCAGCTGCTGCAATTCCTGGTGGAAAACGACCTGATGAACTACTTCACCATGCAGCTGAGCCTCAGCGATATGCAGGAGCAAGGCCAGCTGGCCACCCAGGCGCATCCCCTGGGCGATCTGCTGACCCTGACCCCCGAGGGGGAGTATGCCATCGAGGCCTTTGCCCACCGCATCCCGGTGAGCCGCCGCCAGCTGATGGACGCCCAGGCGCCCCGCTGGCGCGAGCAATTCCGCACCGAGCAGCTGACCCCGGCAGATTCCTTCACCCTGCGAGATGGGCGGCTCTGCCTGCGGCTGCGGCTGCTGGAGGGCAGCACCTCCCTGCTGGACATTCTCATCACCCTGCCCAAGGACACCCCGCCCACCTTTCTGGAGCGGCGCTGGCGCAGCGCGGCGCAGGCGGTGTACAACGCCGTGACCCTGACCCTGAGCCGGGACTTCGCCCCCAGCGAAGCGCCCCTGCCCCCCACCGCCGCCCTGGAGCAGACCAGCCAGCAGGAGTGGCTGCTCTCCCTGGTGGACGACGCCGACCGCCCTACCCTGACCCTACTTCTCCCCATGGCCGACGAGGCGCTGGCACAGCATTGCGCCCGCCGCTGGCCTGATGAATGCGAAACCCTGCGCCAGCGCATTTTGCAGGAGCTGCAGGATGGGCTGAGCGACTGAATCTTCCCCCTCGCCCCAGGTGGGAGGGTTCTGAAGGAACTATTGTCCTGCAACGACCAAGTGAGCATCCAGCGAAAATGCCGGATGCTCACTTGTTTATGTGGCCCGATAAATTCAAGTTTGTTCTAATCGTCCAGTCATGGATTAGCTCTCTTGTACGTCGCTCTTCCGGCCAGCTTTGTTTCCACATAGCGGAAACCAGCTTCATAATATATTCTCTCAGCTGTTTCTCCGTCAGGCCACAAATAGCAATTCACGATATGGTTTTCGTGGCAATACGTCACAAAGCTGTTGATCAATGCTCGCCCTACACCAATATTCCGATGCGCCTTTGAAACAAGCAAATAGTCAACTCTGCAAACATCATCTGTGATGTGGCAATGCGTCATGCCTACAGGATTCCCGTTATAATAGGCAACGAAGAATAATGTGTTGCTGTTCAATAGCGCTCTTTTTGCTACATCTATTTCCCAAGGTTCACCTGCTTTTTCAAATATCTCGGTTCCGTATTCATCGTTCCATTTTGATGTCTTTTGAACAATGATTTCAGGGTTGGGTACAATTGTATTCTTCTCGGATAAAGCCATGTATTTTTGCGCTTCAGTCCAGTATTCAAAGCCACAAGCAGAGAGTTCGCTTGCTATTTCATCAAAATATCCCTCATCACGAATAGATTGATATATGTTTGGCCTGATTCCCTTTTCAAAATAAAAGTTGAGGATGTCCCTGAGAACCATTTTTATATCATATATCTTTTCTTTGAATATGATTGCATGGTTAGAGTCGAAGGAGTCTTTGTTTTCTTCGTTATAAAACAAAAGGCCATAATCTCGCTTTTCGTAAGAAGCTATCTCTCTCGGAAATAAATCCTCTTCCAAATACATTTTTTCAAAATTCATAACACACCGCCAAATTCAAGCCTATCGTTTTCATTCTATCACAGCAGTACAAGAAATGGCAAGCACTGGCGGGCTTGCTGTTTCGGTATTTCCATGGTGTAAAGTGAAGGAGGACTTCATCCTTGCCATTACTCTTGCCGGGCGAGTGGACTTTTTTGCCGAAAACAAACCCGAACGTTCGTGCAATTTTCCTCTTCCATCATTCGCAAACTTGTGCTATAATAGGCGGGTATGATGAAAGGAGCGACCCCAGTTGGAGAAGATCCGCCGCAACGAGCGCATGAGCGCCATGATGAAGATCCTTGCCGATGCACCTAACCGCATCTTTACCCTTTCCTACTTCTGCGAGCTTTTCGGCGCTGCCAAGTCCACCATGAGCGAGGATATCGACATCCTCCGCGAGGTGGTGAAGCAGTTTGGCCTGGGCGAACTGGAGACCGTTACCGGCGCTGCCGGGGGCGTGCGCTACCGCGCCACCATCAGCCGCGAGGCTGCCCGCCAGTACATCCAGGAATTGAGCCAGGAGCTTTCCGGCACCAGCCGCGTGCTGCCCGGCGGCTTCCTGTATTCCTCGGATATCCTTTCCAGCCCGGAGATCGTGCGTCGCATGGGTGAGATCATCGCCACGGAATACTACGATGCCGCGCCGGACTTTGTCCTCACCATGGAGACCAAGGGCATTCCCGTGGCCATGTACACCGCCAATGCCCTGGGCGTGCCGCTGGTCATCGCCCGCCGTTCCTCCAAGGTGTATGAGGGCAGCGCGGTGAACATCAACTATGTGGCTGGTTCCTCCGGCCATATCGAAACCATGTCCCTCTCCCGCCGCGCCGTGAAGGAAGGCCAGCGCACCCTGATCGTGGACGACTTCCTCAAGGCTGGCGGCACCGCCAACGGCATGGTGGAGCTGATGCGGGAATTCAACGTGGACGTGGTGGGCATGGCCTTCGTGATGGAGACCGCCGCCCCGGCCAAGAAGCGCATCTCCGGCCACAAGAGCCTGATGGTGCTGGACATCACCGGCGACGAGCAGCAGACTGCCGTCATCAAGCCCGCAGACTGGCTCATGAACTGACAAAAGCTGACCATACTTTAGCGGAGGGGTATCCATTTTGCCTCTCCGCGAAAACGTGTTTTGGAGAAATTACTTATGGAAAAAGAAACCTGGATCATCGTAGGCCTGGGCAATCCCGGCAGAGAGTACGCCCACACCCGCCACAACGTAGGCTTCGATACCACCGATATCCTCTCCCGCCGCTGGAACGCCCCCCTCACCCGCAAGAAGTGCAATGGCCTGCTGGCCGAGGTGACCATCGACGGCAAGCGCGTCGTCCTCTGCCAGCCCCAGACCTATATGAACGAGTCCGGCCTGTGCGTGGGCGAGCTGCTCCAGTGGTACAAATGCCCCCTGGATCACCTGCTGATCATCTATGACGACATCGACCTGCCCCTGGGCAAGCTCCGCGTGCGCAAGTCCGGCAGCGCCGGCACCCACAACGGTATGCGCTCCATCCTCCAGCATACCCCCAGCCAGGTTTTCCCCCGCATCCGCGTGGGCGTGGGCGCCAAACCCGAAGGCTGGGACCTGGCCAATTGGGTCCTCTCCCACTACCAGACCCGCGAAGAGCAGGACGCCATGGCCACCGCCTTCACTAACGCCGCCGACTGCGTCGAAGCCTGGCTCAAATCCGGTATCGACCACGCCATGCAAAGCTACAACGGGAAGTGACGGGGGCAGAGGGGACTTTGTCCCCTCTGCACTCCCCTACGAAGGGTCTTCGACCCTTTCGAAACCCATGCGGGGATAGCGTTTCTGGTCGGTCTCCGAGCAGGGGTCACGGCGCGAATACTGTCGCGCCGCGACGCGGGGACTGCAAGGCTATGCACCCGCCAAAAGGCTCCCTCCCCGAGGGAGCTGTCAGCGCTTGCGCTGACTGAGGGAGTGGTTCTGCCACTTGCACCAACGTCAAACAAGTTTCCGCACCTGTAGGGGCGATCTGCGATCGCCCGCCCGTACCACACTCTCAATTCCGCATTCCGAATTCCGAATTCCGAATTTTTCCGGAGGTTTTATGTCCCAAGCCCTTCTCGGCGGAGCCGCCTCCGCCTCCATCAAGCAGCTGCTTGACCACCTCCACTCCTCCACCCCCACCGCCGTCACCGGCCTTCCTGAAGGACAGGCCGCTTTTGTCGCGTCCAAGCTGGCGGCTGATACCGGCAAGCGCGTGCTGCTGGTGACCGCCAACGACCTGAAGGCCTCCCGCGCCGCCGATGATGCCCAGCAGCTGCTGGGGGCCCAAGCCGCCTGCCTCCCCGGCGGGGAGATCGACCTGACCCGCGGCGCCTCCAGCCACGAGAGCGCCTGGCGCCGCCTGGAGACCCTCGCTCGCGTCACTGGCGG
This sequence comes from Clostridia bacterium, assembly GCA_017463245.1. Taxonomy (GTDB): domain Bacteria; phylum Bacillota; class Clostridia; order Christensenellales; family Aristaeellaceae; genus UBA11524. The sequence goes on along the minus strand of JAFTPN010000017.1, from coordinate 136,490 downwards.
CGAGACCCGGCTGCTTTGCGCCTCCATGGACGCCCTCATGCAGCGCATGGGTGCGGCTGATCCCTTCCGCGCCGCCACCATCCGGCTCATGGTGGCCGACCGCATCGCTCCGGAGGAGCTGATCCGCCGCCTGACCCGCATGGGCTACGAGCGGGTGAACATGGTAGAGGGCAAGGGGCAATGCGCCCTGCGCGGCTCCATCCTGGACTGCTACCCGCCCAGCGGCGCGCAGAGCCTGCGCATCGAGTTCTTCGATGATGAGATCGACTCCATCCGCTCCTTCGACTGCATCAGCCAGCGCAGCCTGGAGCGGGTTCGCGTGGCCGTGATGCCCCCCGCCACCGAGGTGCTGCTGCCCGAAAGCACCTGGGCCTCCGCCGCCCAGCGGATGCGGGACGCGGTGCAGGGCAGCGAGCCGGAGAAGGCCGCCGAATCCCTGCTCTTTGCCGACCTGCCTCCCCTGCCGGAGGACGACGACGAGCTGCCCTCCTTCTTTGATGAGAAGATCGCCCCCAAGGCACGGGAAAAGGCGGCCTCTGCCACCCGCACCGCGGAGATCGAGCGCCGCACCTCCCAGCTGCTTTCCGATGCAGACCTGGTGGAGCAGGGCTTGCCCTTCCGCCGCATCCGCGCCTGGCTGCCCGTGCTGACCGACGAAGTACACACCCTGCTGGACTGGTTCCAGCCGGATGTGATCCTGCTCTCCCAGCCCGACCAGCTCCGTGACCGCAGCGACGAGCGTCTGCGGGGCTTCTCCGAGGATCTCCACGCCGCCATGGAGCGCGGCGAAGCGGTGCAGCAGCAGGAGAAGCTGCTCCTGGACTGGGAGACCCTGCTGCAAAGCCTGATGCAGCGTCCCCTGGCCACCTTCTCCGAGTTCCTGCGGGGCATGGGCGGCGTAAAAACACAAAAGGTCATCGACCTGGGCTGCAAGGGCGTGGCGGGCTATCAATCCCAGGTGAAGCTGCTGGCCGCCGACTGCAACGCCTGGCGGCAGCAGGGCTATGCCATTGCGCTGCTCTCCGGCGGCGTGGCTCGCGGCAAGCGCCTCACCCAGTCCCTCACCGAGCTGGGCTGCCCCGCCACCTTTGTGGAGGACGCCCACAACCTGATCCTGGGCGAGGTGCTGGTGCTGCCCATCACCCTGGGTCACGGCTTCATCTGGCCGGAAGCCAGGCTGGTGGTGGTTTCCGATTCGGACATCTACGGCGCAGGCTACCGCAAGGCCAAGGCGCGCAAAAACTCCGGCGAGCGCATCGCCGCCTTCACCGACCTGAAGGTGGGCGACTATGTGGTACACGAAGATCACGGCGTGGGCATCTACCAGGGCACCATCCACCTGCAAAGCGAGGGCACCTACCGGGACTACCTGCTCATCCAGTATCAGGGCAGCGACAAGCTCTATGTGCCCATCGAGCAGCTGGAGCGGGTGCAGCGCTACATCGGCAACCCCAACCAGCCCCCCAAGCTGAACCGCCTGGGCGGCGGCGACTGGCAAAAGCAGAAGTCCAAGGTGAAGGAAGGCCTGAAAAAGCTGGCCTTCGACCTGGTGGCGCTCTACGCCAAGCGCAGCCAGCAGCAGGGCTACGCCTTCGGCCCCGATACCCCCTGGCAGCGCCAGTTTGAGGATCAGTTCCCCTACGAGCTGACCCCCGACCAGGAGCAGTCCGTGCGGGAGATCACCCGCGACATGGAATCCCACCGCAACATGGATCGCCTGCTGTGCGGCGACGTGGGCTACGGCAAAACGGAGGTCAGCCTCCGCGCCGCCTTCAAGGCCGTGATGGACGGCAAGCAGGTGGCTATCCTCGCCCCCACCACCATCCTGGCGCAGCAGCACTACAACACGGTGATCAAGCGCTTCAAGGGCTTCCCTGTCAGCTGCGATGTGCTTAGCCGCTTCCGCACCGCCAAGGAGGCCAAGGACGTGCTTGCCCGCCTCAAGGACGGCAGCATCGATATTCTTGTGGGTACCCACCGCCTGCTGGCCAAGGATGTGCAGTTCAAGAACCTGGGGCTGCTCATCGTGGACGAGGAGCAGCGCTTCGGCGTGGCGCACAAGGAAGTCATCAAAAACATGAAGACCCAGATGGACGTGCTGACCCTCTCCGCCACGCCCATCCCCCGCACGCTCCACATGAGCATGGTGGGCATCCGCGATATGTCCGTGCTGGAGACCCCGCCGGAGGAGCGCATGCCCGTGCAGACCCATGTGGTGGAGTACTCCGACGCCCTGGTGCGCGACGCCATCCTCCGCGAGCTGAGCCGCGGCGGGCAGGTGTACTTCCTCTACAACCGGGTGAACTCCATCGAGCAGTTCTACAACCGCCTGCGCGCCCTGGTGCCGGAGGCCCGCATCGGCGTGGCCCACGGCCAGATGAAGGAGCATGGCCTGGAGGACGTGATGATGGACTTCTACGCAGGCAGCTACGATGTGCTGCTGTGCACTACCATCATCGAAAGCGGGCTGGACGTGCCCACTGCCAACACGCTGTTCGTGTTTGACGCAGACCGCTTTGGCCTGAGCCAGCTATATCAGCTCCGTGGCCGCGTGGGGCGCAGCAACCGTCAGGCCTATGCCTACTTCACCGTCCGCCCGGACAAGATGCTCTCCGAGACCGCCGAGCAGCGGCTCTCCGCCATCCGGGAATTCACCGAGTTCGGCGCAGGCTTCCGCATCGCCATGCGCGACCTGGAAATTCGCGGCGCGGGCAACATCCTTGGCCCCGAGCAGCACGGCCACCTGGCCACCGTGGGCTACGACATGTACTGCAAGCTCATCGAGGAGACCCTCCACGAGGTGCAGGGCGGCCTGATGAACCCCAGCGAGCTGGAGACCCGTGTGGACTTGAAGGTGGATGCCTACCTGCCCGGCGACTATGTGCGGGACGAGCGCCAGCGCATGGAGATGTACAAGCGCATTGCCGCCCTCAGCACCGAGGCCGACCGGGAGGACATTACCGACGAGCTGCTGGATCGCTTTGGCGAGACCCCTGCCGTGGTGGATGCCCTGCTGGACATTGCCCAGCTCCGCGCCCTGGCCAACCGTCTGGGCGTGAGCCAGGTGCTGTACCGCCAGGGTCAATTGATGATGAAGCTGGACGAGCGCTGCACCCCGGAACCCATGATCCTCCTGCAAGCCATGGGTGTGGACAGGCGGCTGTCACTCTCCGCCACCCGCCCCACGGCGCTGCTTTTGAAGGATCCCCGCCTGCCGGAGCGGGATATGCTCCGCGAGGGTGTAGCGGTGCTGAAAAAGCTCACCGCCAAGGTGGACGAACTGAAGGAAGCCGCTCAAAATGCATAAAGACAGCCCCGCAGCAGATCAAACCGCTGCGGGGCTGTTTTGCCTCTTCACATTCTTGGAAATCTCTTACTTAGCCGTCCGCCAGGACTGTAATCGTATCCGGCGGCTTTGCCGCCGGGGCGGGGCGTTTTCAGCTCTGCTGAAAACATTCCTTACACGGAGGAACGGCCGTGGACGGCGCTTGCGCCGGACACAGTGACGGAGTGCAACCCTCGTTGAAGTGGCTTTGCCACTTCAACGAAACCGTTAGGTTTGGATTTCCAGCAGCTTCTCCAGCATTCCGTCGTCGTCGAACACCAGATAGTCGTCCACCGTCAGGCCAACCTCCTGGCCGTCCTTCAGCTTCTTGAAGGCCGCGCCGGGAGCAATCACGCGCACGGTGCTGTCGCCCACGCGCACACGGCAGTCGTCCACGTCGCCCAGGTAGTACTGGGCTTCCAGCACGCCGGTCAGGTCGCCCTTCTTCACGGAGGTGAAGGAGATGTTCTCCGGACGGATGGCCACCTCCACCGCGCCGGTCTTGGGGCCATCGTACTTGATGTGCTGATCGCCCAAGGCGGGGAAGGTGATCTTGCCGTTCTTGGCCACGCCCTTGAAGAACTCCACCTTGCCCAGGAAGTCCGCCACGAACTGGTTGGCAGGCTGGTTGTAGATGTTCTCGGGGGTGTCGCACTGCTGCACCACGCCGCGGTTGATCAGGAAGATGCGGTCGCTCATGGCCATGGCCTCGGTCTGGTCGTGGGTGACGTAGACCACGGTGATGCCCAGCTCCTTCTGGATCTCCTTGATCTCAAAGCGCATGGACTCGCGCAGCTTGGCGTCCAGGTTGGAGAGGGGCTCATCCAGCAGGAGCAGCTTGGGCGCTGCCACCAGGGCGCGAGCCAGCGCCACACGCTGCTGCTGGCCGCCGGAAAGCTGGTTGGGGAAGCGCTCGGCATACTGGGACAAATGCACGATCTCCAGCACCCGATCCACCTGCTTTTTGATCTCCGCCTTGGGGGTCTTTTTGATGGTCAGGGGGTAGGCCACGTTGTCATACACATTCATGTGCGGCCACACGGCGTAGCTCTGGAACACCATGCCCACGCTGCGCTTTTCCGGCGGGATGAAGGTCTTGCCGCCGGACACCAGCTGGTCGTCGATGTACAATTCGCCGGAGGTGGGCTTTTCAAAGCCGGCAATGATGCGCAGCATGGTGGTCTTGCCGCAGCCGGAGGGGCCCAGCAGGGTGATGAACTCGCCATCGTGGAAGGTTTCGTTGAATTCCTTGAGAACCACATTGTCACCAAAGGCCTTGGTGATGTGCTTGATCGTAACGGTTGCCATCGGTATTTCCCCTTTCTCAGATGGAGAATTCGCCCTTGGTGAGGCGGTTGAGGACAAAGTTCAGCAGAATGACCACGCCCAGAATGCCGCAGGCCATGGCGCAGCTCTGGGGCTGGCTGGTGTACGTCCAGTATTCATAGAGCTGGAAGCCAATGGTCTTGGTGCTGTTGGAATACAGGAGCGTCGTCATGGAAAGCTCGTAGAAGCTGGGGATGAAGATCAGGAACCAGCCTGCCGCAATGGAGGGGAAGATCAGCGGGCCGGTGATCTTGAACATGGTTCTCAGCCAGCTGGCGCCGGAGACCTGGCTGCATTCCTCCAGGGACACGTGGATCTGGCTCATGGCGGAAACCACCGTGCGCATACCCATCATCAGGTACTTGATCAGGTAGGCCACGATCATGATGTAGGCGGTGTTGTAGATGTTCACGCCATAGTTGCCCTTCATGGTCATGATCAGACCCAGGGCGATAACCACCGAGGGGGTGCCGGAGCCCAGCGTGATCAGGAAGTCCGGGATCTTGCGGCCGCGGATGCGGGTGCGCTGCAGGAGGTAGCTCATCACGCAGGCCACCACGATGCCGATGGTCGCCGTTACCGCGCCGAAGATCAGCGAGTTTTTCAGGGATGCAAGCGTCTCCGTGCGACCGAAGATCTGCGTCCACTGGTTCAGGGTGAAGTTGCCAGCCTCCCACAGACCCTTGCCCACGTCCACCTTGAAGGAGGTGATGAGGATGGTGGCGAAGGGCAGGCCGATGACGATGATGGCGAACAGGGACACCAGGATCGTCATGGGGATGCGCCAGCGCCGCAGGTCAACGATGTTGGGGCGGGTGGACTTGCCGGACACGGTGATGTACTGCTTCTTCGCCACCACAAAGTCCGAAACATACAAGACGATGATGGCGATCACCATCAGGAACACCGCCAGGCCGGTGGCATCGTTCATGCCCTGGTCGCCCAGACCCATGTAGTCGATGATGCGGGTGGTCACCGTATGCACCTTGCCCGGTGCAGCGATAATGGAGGGAATGCCGTAGCAGGAAGCGGCACACACAAACACCAGCAGCGCGCCTGCGATGAGCGAGGGCGTCATCATGGGCAGGGTCACGGTGAAGAGGGTCTTCAGGGGAGAAGCGCCGGAAATGCGGCTGGCTTCCTCCAGGGAGGGATCCATCTTCTCCATCGCTCGGCTGATGGTGATGAAAGCGTAGGGATAGTAGAAGGTGGTCAGCACCCAGATCAATCCGCCCAGGGAGTAGATGTTCAACGGGCCGGTGACATCGCCCATGTTGAAGATCATGCGGATGACCTGGTTGATGGTGCCCACATTGGGGTTCAACAGGCGCAGCCAGGCCATGGCGCCCACATAGGGCGGCACCATGTAGGTCAATACAAACAGGCTGCGGAAGAATTTCTTGCCATACAGGTTGGTGCGACCCACCAGCCAGGCCAGGGGGAAGGCCAGCAGGGTACCCAGCACCATGGTGGCACCGGAGGCGATCAGCGTGTTGAGCAGCGCCTTCAGGTTCATTTCATAGGTATACAAACGTTTGATGGTCTCCAGGCTGAAGGCTCCATCCACAATGAAAGCCTTGGCCGCCAGGTAGATCAGCGGGAAGAGCTGGAATACCAGCAGGAAGTCCACAATGGCCAGGATCAGGATCCACTTGAAGTCGATGATCCAGGTCTTTTCCTTGCTCATCAGGAAGATCAGCAGCAGCATATCCACCACCAGCAGGATGCCCAGGAGGATGATGGTGCGGCTGTTGCCAAACACGGTAGCGGTCAGCCAGCCAACTTCGCCGGAGACCACCTTGGCATAGGCATCCAGCTGCGCGCTCTTGTTGCGCACAGCCTTCTTGAAGCTGTTGGCCAGCTCGGTATCAACGCCCACGCCGCTATCGTCATAGCTGACGAAGTACACCTGCATCAGCATGGCAGCACGCTTGGCACCCTCCAGTTCGCCCGCAGCCTTGGTGGCATTGGCGGGCAGGGGGGCGGTTTCATCGGTGATGCAGGCCAGCACGGCGCGGCGGAAGTCCTCGCGCTCTTCGGCAGGCACCAGCGCCAGCTCCTTGCGGATAGCGGTGGTGATGCGGGGGCCATTCACGGCATAGCCAGCATACAGCAGCTGGTAGGTCTTCTCCGCACGCTCACCCTCGGCAAAGGAAGCCAGGCAGGCGTCCAGATCAGCGGTGGAGCCTTCGCGCTGGCTCTCCCACAGTTCTGCCAGCATGGCATAGGCAGCAGCATCCAGCTCGGCCTTGGTCTCCGGGGTCTGCTCCGCCAGGAGAGGCTGGAGCTTGGTTTCCCAGTCGCTGTCCACCACAGCGGACAGATCGCGAATGGCGCTGTAAGCGTCCTCCGCGTCATAACCGGAGGCGTCAAAGTCCCTGATGCCCATCACACCGGCGCCGATCATCGCCAGGCCGAGGATCAGGAGCAGGGCAATAATCACCTTGGATATCAGCGGCGTATAATCCCGCTGCTTACCACGCTGCATTTCAGCCGCGCTATTCATCCGTGCGTCCCCCTTTTGGACGGTTTCATCCATAAATGTTCAAAACGCGGGGGAAGCCATGATTGGCTTCCCCCGCGGAAGCACCGCTGTGCTTGAAATTACTGGGTAACCTTCTCCTGGAACTGGGTGCGGATCTCGTCGCGCTGGGTGTAGCAGCGAACCCAATCAACGCCCATGTCCTTCTCGATCAGGCCATTGGTGTCCACAGAGTCATAGGGCACTTCGGTCATGGTGGCGAACACGGAGTGCATGTAAGCTTCCAGGATCAGCTTCTGGGCTTCTTCGCTCAGCAGCCACTCGGTCAGGGCTTCGCAAGCTTCCACGTTCATGTTGGCGCTGCGATCCTCGGCCACGGTCATCACGGTGGAGGGGATCAGGATCACGCCGTCTTCGGGATAGATGCACTCGATCTTGCTGCCTTCTTCCTCGCGGATCTTCAGCACGGATTCTTCCAGGATCATGATGACCTTGCACTCGCCGGTCTGCAGCTTCGCCAGGGCGGAGGAGCCGGACTCGATCATGGTACCATTGGCGCCCAGGGCGTCCAGATACTCGTAGCCATACTTGTCGGTCAGGGCGGCCACAGCAGCCATGGTGGTGCCGCTGGTCATGGCGTTGCCCATGGAGGTCAGGCCCTTCAGGCTGGTGTCATAGGCGAAGTCCTTGAAGGTGTGGGGCACTTCGTCGTAGGAATACTTTTCGGGGTTGTAGGCCAGCACCATGTTGCACACGCGAACGGGGTACCAGTAGCCTTCCTTGTCGTAGTCAAAGCGGAGCAGCTCGTCAGCGCCTTCCACCACATAGGGGTGCAGCCAGCCGCCCTCCTGCAGCTGCAGGGAGTAAGCAGGCTCAGCCACCATCAGCATATCGCAGCCCAGGGTGCCGGTGTCCATTTCGCCTTCCACCTTCTGCTGGATGGTGCCGGTGCCGCCATAGAAGAAGAAAGAGCCTTCGTTAGCGCCTTCCAGGTTGGGGAATTCCTTCTTGATGGCTTCGTCCATCATATCGATGACGAACTGATACATCGAGGTGTAGATCATGACCTTGCCGGAAACATCCTCGTTCACGGCAAAGGCGCTGGTGAAGCAGCTGCCGATCATCAGCACGGCAAGCATCAGGGCAACCAATTTCTTCATAGGTTTCTACCTCCGTTATTCGCTGGCGATATCACGTGCCAGCTTTATCTGCCTATATTATAGAGGATTTAGGCTGGGATTTCAACCCTTTTCTTGCTGAAATTGTCCATTTGGGCAAAAAATTGACCCAATCTTTACTTTCTCGAAACAAAAGGGGAGCCTCCCCCGCCGGAGGAAGCTCCCTGTCATTTTGAGTGATTACTTGTAATTTCCACAGCCCTTACAAAATCTTGCGCCTGAACTATTCCTCATGCCGCACTGTTCGCAGATCCAGCCGTCCGTCGGGCGAGCTGGCTCATCCTTGCTCAGCGCATCCAGTCTGCTGACGCGTTTCGGCTCCTGCTCCAACTGACTTGCCGCCATCTTCGTTAACAGCTTATTATTCTCTGCTGACTTTTCCGCAATATCGCCAACCGCATAAACGACCAGCGCCTCCAGCCAGATGCCCAAAGCCCAAAGCGCCGTTTCCAAAACGCCCAGCAGAAAGCTTTTGCTTTGCGCCGCTTCCACAATACCCAATAGCACAGCAAAAACCATACCGACCCAGAAACTGACTTTTGCAAATGTCTTCAACTTGCCGCCAATGTTTTCAAACATCTGATAATCCCCTTTTCAAGATGGCACACGACCCCAACTTTATTTCATCGACCGCTTGAACAGCCAGTTCAGCACCAGGATGGCCACAATGGGCAGGAATACGTAGGTCAATAGGATCCACATCAGGCATCAGCCTCCTACATAGGTTACGCTCCAGCAGCTTTCCACCTCATCCGGCCTTCGGCCACCTTCCCCTCAAGGGGAAGGCATATTGCTTGACCATGCACCAAGGCTTCCCCTTGAGGGGAAGCTGTCAGCGCTTGCGCTGACTGATGAGGTGGAAACTACGGCCGTTACCCCTTAGCGAAAACGAGAAAGGGTCTGCCCTTCCGGACAGACCCGATTGAAACCAGAGATTACTTGGAGGCGTTCTCCACGGCCACAGCCACGGCAACGGTAGCACCAACCATCGATTGTTACTTCAACTCTCCAGCCTCACCCATATCGCATCATATCTTAGCCATGATAGCCGCTTTCTTTTCTTGGAATTCATTCTCAGTCAACACACCTAAATCTCGCAATTCTGCAAGTTTTTTCAACGCTTCCAGGCTGTCGACATCACCAACAACCTGTTTCGGCGTTTCTTGCCTGACTGTCTGCACTGCCGGTGTGTAAGAAGAATTTTTCAAAGAGCGTCCGCAAGCAAAACACTCTTCGTTGCTTGCATTGTTTTTGGCCCCGCAATACGAGCATTCCACCTTCACAAACGCCTTGCTTTCGCCTTCTTCCTTCGTGCGTCCACATCTGGTACAATATTGCAAATCGGCAACATTCTCTTGTCCACACACGCAACACCAAGGGGCTTGTTTAGGCGTTTCTCCAGCAAGTCGCTTCCAATATTGGTTTTTCTCTCCGTAATTATGAGCTGATACATTGACTTCCGGTTTTACCGCAACTACGAATACACCTATCAAACCAAGCCAAAAACCCCAAGCAAATCCCGTTTCATATCCTTTGCTGGTTGCAATATGCTGGGTAACAAAGCCAAGAAACACACCTCGAATGAGAAATGCAAAAAAGGAAAAAGTTAATGCATCCATCCACTTCACCTTCAATAATAAAGAAGGGCAGAATCACTTCTGCCCTTCTTAAAACCTGATTACTTGGAGGCATTCTCCACGGCCACAGCCACGGCCACGGTAGCACCAACCATGGGGTTGTTGCCCATGCCGATCAGACCCATCATCTCCACGTGAGCGGGCACGGAAGAGGAGCCAGCGAACTGAGCGTCGGAGTGCATACGGCCCAGGGTGTCGGTCATGCCGTAGGAGGCAGGGCCGGCAGCCATGTTGTCGGGATGCAGGGTACGGCCGGTGCCGCCGCCGGAGGCAACGGAGAAGTACTTCTTGCCAGCCTCGATCATTTCCTTCTTGTAGGTGCCGGCAACGGGGTGCTGGAAGCGGGTGGGGTTGGTGGAGTTACCGGTGATGGAAACGCCCACGCCCTCGTGCCACATGATGGCCACGCCTTCGCGCACATCGTCAGCGCCGTAGCAGTTGACCTTGGCGCGCTCGCCATCGGAATAAGCGGTCTTCTTCACGATGGTCAGGGCATGGTCTTCCTTCACGTCGGCAGACAGGTAGTCGTACTTGGTCTCCACATAGGTGAAGCCGTTGATGCGGCTGATGATCATGGCGGCGTCCTTGCCCAGGCCGTTCAGGATCACGCGCAGGGGGTTCTTACGAACCTTGTTGGCATTGCGGGCGATGCCGATGGCGCCTTCAGCAGCAGCGAAGGACTCGTGGCCAGCCAGGAAAGCGAAGCACTCGGTGGCTTCGTCCAGCAGCATGGCGCCCAGGTTGCCGTGACCCAGACCAACCTGACGCTGGTCGGCAACGGAGCCGGGGATGCAGAAGGCCTGCAGGGCTTCGCCGATGCACACGGCGGCTTCCTTAGCAGTCTTCACGCCCTTCTTCAGAGCAATGCCGGCGCCCAGCTCGTAGGCCCACTTGGCATTCTCGAAGCAGATGGGCTGGATGCCTTCGGTGATGCCGTAGCCGTCCACGCCCTTGGAGTTGTTGTAAGCCTTCAGGTCTTCCCAGGAGGCAAAGCCGTACTTTTCCAGAACAGGCTGCAGCTGAGGCATGCGGCCTTCGTAGTTTTCAAACAGAGCCATTATCACATACCTCCTTTAATTACTGCTTGCGGGGGTCGATCCAGGCGACCGCGCCGTCTTCGGCCTTGAAGCGGCCGTAGGTGCCGATGTTCTTCTCGTAGGCCTCGTTGGGCTCCATGCCCTTCTTGATGGCGTCCATCATCTTGCCCAGGGACAGGAACTGGTAGCCGCAGATCTGGTTGTCCTTGTCCAGGGCGATCTTCAGCACATAGCCTTCGGCCATTTCCAGGTAGCGGGGGCCCTTTTCCAGGGTGCCGTACATGGTGCCGACCTGGCTGCGCAGGCCCTTGCCCAGGTCTTCCAGGCCAGCGCCGATGCGCAGACCGTCGTCAGAGAAGGCAGACTGGGTGCGGCCGTACACGATCTGCAGGAACAGCTCGCGCATGGCGGTGTTGATGGCGTCGCACACCAGGTCGGTGTTCAGCGCCTCCAGGATGGTCTTGCCGGGCAGGATCTCACTGGCCATGGCGGCGGAGTGGGTCATGCCGGAGCAGCCGATGGTCTCGACCAGCGCTTCCTGGATGACGCCTTCCTTCACGTTCAGGGTCAGCTTGCAGGTGCCCTGCTGGGGGGCGCACCAGCCAATACCGTGAGTCAGACCGGAGATGTCCTTGATCTCCTTGGCCTGGATCCACTTGCCCTCTTCCGGGATGGGCGCGGGGCCGTGGTTGGGGCCCTTCGCGACGCATACCATTTCTTCAACTTCCTTGGTGTAAAGCATCGGATTGGTTCCTCCTATCATGAGATAGTCGTGACATGGGGACATTCATTGTCCATGATAGTATAGCACACTTTTCCCGGTCTGAACAGGGGGATTTTCCGATTCTGTGAGAAAATTATCAAACTTTTTCGCTGCGCGTCAAAAGGCAATGGTTCTGCCCCTTGTCTCATTGCGCCGCTTGTGATGCCGGTAGGGGCGAACTGTGTTCGCCCGCCACGCTGCATTGCCTGCCTGCTATGCTTTTGTGCGGCGTGCGGGCGATCACAGATCGCCCCTACAGATGCGCAGCCAAGTATCAGGGCTTGTGTGCTGCTTTCCACCTCATCCGGCCTTCAGCCACCTTCCCCTCAAGGGGAAGGCAAAAAGGCTCCCCTTACACAGGGGAGCTGGCAGCCGCTTGCGGCTGACTGAGGGGTTGGCTGGCACATTCCCGCCTTTCCGCGCATATACTGCTGCGAAAGGCCGGTGATGTCCATGACCCTTGGCGATCTGAAACAGAAGGACGTGATCAACACCCTCACGGGCGCCTCCCTGGGCAAGCCCATGGATATCGAGTTCTGCGCCGCCGATGGCAGGGTCAGCGCCCTGGTGGTGCCGGGGGAATTCAGCCTCAGCGCCCTCTTCCGGGGCGAGCGCTGCGGCATTGTGATCCCCTGGGACAATATCTGCAAGATCGGCGATGATGTGATCTTAGTGGAGATCGTGGAGTGCATCAATTCGCGGTAGGCGTCTTCGTCAGCCTGGGCGCAGCGGTGGCGTGAACCACAGCATCAGGATCCGGCGTGGAATCGACCAGCGCCACAGGCTCCATGGTGGCAAAAGGCATATGCGTCGCCACCGGGGTGATCACGGACGGCGGTTCATTGCGCGAGGCCGCCGAAGCCTGCTTATTTTGCACGAATGTCAGCGAGGACACATTGCGCAGCACAGCATCCTGCATGGTCTCCCATTCCAGGTCAAAGCCCTCCATGCCGCGCTTGAACACCAGCGACTGCTTGTCGCCCACAGCACCCTTGTAGATGGTATGCACATCATACTGTGCGCCGTTGATCATGAATACACCAGCGTCATAGATGTTTTCGCCTTCCATCAGCTGATCAAAGGCGTAGTAATTGTTATCCGTGTAGCCGCAAGTTTCCAGGTTCACCGAGCGGGTCACCGTAGCCCAAACGTTCATCACCCAGCAGGGTCTCAGCTGGTTGCTGTCGTCCATCACGGAACCGTCAAGCTGCAAGGCCACCTGCAATTCGGCAGGCTTGGGCATATTCTGCGCCTTGATGATCACCGGCGTCTTTTCACTCTGGGGCGAGCGCAGCACCAGCTCTACGCTATAGGTGTCAAGCGGCAAGGGCACTTCCTCCACAAAGTACCAGTAGTAGCCATAGGCCGCCCCTGCGCACACCACCAGCGCCAGCACCACGCCCAGCAGCACATTGCGCAGCTTGCGCCAGGCGTGCTTGTGCTTCACCTTTTTCACCGCCGTGTCGAACTGCTTGGCCTCCTGCTGGTCAGGCATATCCAGGTCGATCTGCGTCTGCATTTCCTGATACACGGTGGCGCAGGGCGGGCAGTCCACCACGTGCTTGCGCACCTTGCGCTGGCTGGCCTCGCTGGCAGTTCCGTCGATGCACAGGGGCATCAGGTCACGAGCCACGGCGCATTTATCATTCAGCTGCTTCTTATCACTCATCAAATTCCTCTCCCTTCATCAGTCGGACAAGCATCTGCCTGCCCCGGTAATAGGTCACCCGCGCCCAGCGCTCGGGCTTACCGAACAGCGCGCCGATTTCCTGGTGGGTCAGCTCGCCAAAGGTGCGCAGCGTTACCACTTCCTTGTACGGCTCCGGCAGGCTGTGCAGAAGCTTGTGCGCCTGCAGGCGCTGCTCCTTGTCCAGCAGCGTGTCCACAAAGTCCTCCCCCGGTTTTTCAGGCACCTGGTCGATGGGGGCTGGCTTGGGCTTGCGGCAGTAGGTGTAAAACAGGTTCTTGGCAATGCCGCACAGCCAGGTGGACACCGCGCATTGGTTGCGGAAGGTTTTCCACTTGCGCATCGCCTGGTAGAAGGTCTCCTGGGTCAGCTCCTCCGCCAGCTCGGCATTGCCGCTCAGGCGCAGCAGGAACTTCTGCACCGTTTGGTATTCCTGGTGACACATTTTCTCAAAGTCTTCCATGCAGCGCCTCCTTCCCGGCCGGTTTTGCTGCTTCCATTTGTTAGTCGCACATACCCGACAAATGTTTCGCTGTTTCCGCAAAATATTTTCTTTTTTCCATGTTCGCTGCCTCCTGCGGTTTTCCTTTGCAATTTGGGCAAAATGCCGTATAATAGCAGGGACACCGGAAGGAGGAACTTCCCCATGCCTATGGACGGACTCACCATCGGCTTTGCTGCCAGGGAGCTGCACGCAGCCCTGTGCGGCGGCCGTATCGATAAAATCACCCAGCCGGAGAAGGACACCGTGATCCTGCTGATCCGCGCGGGCAGCGAAAACAAAAAGCTGCTTCTGTGCGCCTCCCCCAACAATGCCCGCTGCCACCTCACCACGTCAAACTTTCCCAACCCGCTGGAGCCGCCCATGTTCTGCATGCTGCTGCGCAAGCAGCTGCTGGGCGGCCGCGTGCAGAGCGTGACGCAGATCGGCGGCGACCGCATCGTGTACATCGATGTGGATGTGGTGGACGAGCTGGGCGACCATGTGCTGCGCCGCCTGATCCTGGAGGTCATGGGGCGGCACTCCAACCTGATCCTGGTGGACGGGCAGGACAAGATATTGGAAGCTGCCCGCCATGTGAACATGGAAATGAGCCGTGTGCGGCAGATCCAGCCCGGCCTGACCTACCTGCCGCCCCCTGCCCAGGACAAGCTGCAGCCGGAGGACATCACCGCCGAGGCGCTCCATGCCAAGCTGCTTGCTCAGGGGGATGCTCCCCTGCACAAGGCGCTGGCTGCCAGCGTTTCCGGCCTGTCCAATCCCGCGGCCAGGGAGCTGGCCTTCCGCGTGGCCAACTGCGATTTGCCAGAAGCCGCCGCCCGGCTGGCCGACCTTTTGCGCCGCCTGCCGGACATGGCCTCTCCCCGGGTGCTGCTGGACGAGGTAGGCGACGCCCTGGATGTGTTCGCCTTCCCCTATCTCAGCCAGCCCCTGGACATGCAGAAGGAATACGACTCCCTGTCCGCTGCGCTGGAACGCTACTTTGGTGCCCGTGACGCCCAGGATCGCATCAACCAGAAGAGCGCCTCCATGGTGCGCCTGCTGAAGGGGCAAATCGAGCGCTGCGAAAAGAAGCTGGCCTTGCAGGAGGAGGAGCTGGCCTCCGCCGCCCGCATGGAGGAATTCCGCCTGATGGGCGAGATCCTCAATGCCAACCTGTGGCAGCTCCGCAAGGGAATGCAGCAGGCCGAGCTGCCCAACTTCTATGATGAAAACGGCGGCAGCATCGTGATCCCCCTGGACATTCAGCTCACCCCCACCCAGAACGCCCAGCGGTACTTCAAGAAGTACCAGAAGGCGCGCTCCGCCCGGGAGACCGCCGCCCAGCAGAAGGAAAAGACCCTCGAAGAGCTGAACTATCTGGAGACCATGCTGCTGGACGTGGGCAAGTGCGTGGGCGAAAGCGAACTGGAGGAGATCCGCCAGGAGCTGGTGCGCACCGGCTACATGAAGCGCAACACCAACCGCCGCCAGCAGCGCGCCCTGCCCAAGTCGAAGCCCTACAAGTATGAATCCAGCGACGGCATCCTGATGGAGGTGGGCAAGAACGCCGCCCAGAACGACCGCCTCACCACCGGCGCCCGCCCCAACGAGTGGTGGCTCCACGCCAAGGATATGCCCGGCAGCCACGTCATCGTCCACCACGAGGGCGACCTGCCCGACCAGACCCTGAAGGAAGCCGCCATCCTGGCCGCGTGGTACTCCAAGGGGCAGCGCTCCTCCTCCGTGCCCATCGACTACACCCTGCGCCGCCACGTGAAAAAGCCCAGCGGCGCCGCGCCGGGCATGATGATCTACACCAATCAGCGCACCCTGTTCATGACCGTGACCGAGGCGGATGTGAGGAAGATCAGGCTGGTTGAAGAATAACCCCCTGCCGCAGCGACAAAACCGCTGCGGTTTTTCACCAAAAACAGGCCAACTCAACCGTTGTGCTATGGAACTCAACCGTCCGTTGTGCTATGATGCAGCCATCGAAAGGAGGCCACCCCATGACCGACATGAAATCCCTCTCCCTGGGGCAGCGCATTCAAGCCCTGCGCAAACAGCAGGGACTGACCCAGGAGGCACTCTCCGAAATGATGGATGTATCGCCTCAGGCCGTAAGCAAATGGGAGAACGCCCAGTCCTGCCCGGACATCATGGCGCTGCCCCGCCTGGCCAATTGCCTGGGCGTAAGCATCGACCTGCTGCTCACCGGTGCCGATGCTGCCGCCACCACCGACGTCCCCGCCCGGAAGCCCGAAGAGCTGATCGTCCGCATGGCTGTGGAAGAGCCCGGTGAAGTCCGCATCTGCATCAACCTGCCCTTCGTCTTTTTCCGATATGCGGTGCTGTACAATATGCTGTCGTTCACCTTCAACGCAGATGGTGACGAGATCAGCCCCGCCACCGTTCAGGCCTTGCACGATCTGGATTACAAGGCCATTGTGCAGATGATCGAATCCGGCGTGACGGGCAAGCTGGTGGATGTGAACGATGCCAGCATCAAGCTGGCCATTTGGACAGAGTGAGGTGAGCAGGATGAAGATTCGCATTTATGACCCCCAAAAGGATTCTGACAAAACCTTCTGGCTCCCCACGGGATTCCTGTTCAGCAAGGCGGGCATGCACCTGCTGGCCAAGTCCGCCTCCGCCCAGGCACGCAAGGACTACGAGAAGAAGCTGGAGACCATCTGGCGCACCCGTGACGAACTGGATGTGGATGACCTGGTCTCCCTGGAGGATGTGCAGCAGGCCGAACGCCTTGACCCGCCCATCACCGAGGAACAGGCGCGGGAAATGTTTGCCGCGCTGAAGGACAGCAAATACCTCATGCATGGCCTGCCGCTGTTCTCGCTCGAATCAACAAAGGGTTTCCGGGTACGCATCGACCTGTAATACAAAAACGGCTGCTCTCCAGCAAAGGAAAGCAGCCGTTTTCTTGTTGATTTATTCGCCCACGATCACATCGTCCGCATTCAGCGTCAGCCCCGCGCCCTGGGCGGTGACGTTCTCCCCCTCCACCGTCACGGTGATGGTGGTGAGGCCGCGCTCCAGCACAGGCTCGGTGGTCTGGCCGTCGTCGTTGTAGAGGGTGGTGGTGATGCCCGCGTCCAGCCAGCCCAGCAGGCGCAAGTCGGTGAAGTCGATGCCCTCCACATACTCCGCAGGCTTGGCCAGGGGCACCACATGGCCGCGGCGGATGAACAGGGGCATTTCGTTCAGCGCCAGCTCGATCCAGTAGTGCCCGGCCTCCATGGGGGTCAGGTCGTAATCCGTGGCGGAGCGGAAGCGCACCATCAGCATATCCTCGGGCAGGTACACATGGCGGCCGCGGGCGTTCTGCTCGTACACCGGGGCGATCATGCAGTCGCTGCCCAGCATCACCTGATCCTCCACCCGGCAGGCCACATCATCGGTGGGATAGTCGAACGCCAGGGGGCGGAAGTACATCCCGTCGGTGAGGGCAGCCTTCATGAATTCGCTGTACAGGTAGGGCAGCAGGCCATAGCGCACGGTGATGATGTCCCGCATATCCTCCCAGTTGGCAAAGCGGTAGACCTCCTGCTCCCGGGTGTGGTCGGCGGAGTGGTTGCGCATCAGGGGGCTGAACACGCCCAGCTGCAGCCAGCGGAGCATCAGATCCTCGGTGGTGTTGCAGCTGAAGCCGCCCAGGTCGGCGCCGCTGTACAGGAAGCCGCACATGTTCAGGGAAGGCAGCATCTGCAAATTCAGCTTGATGTGGCTCCACCAGGAGGAGTTGTCGCCCTGCCACACGCCGCCGTAGCGGTGGGCACCCACAAAGCTGGCGCGGCTGAACAGCAGGAAGCGCTTGCTGCTGTCATACCGGCGGAAGCCCTCGGCAGCGGCGCGGGTCATGTAAGCGCCGTAAAGGTTGTGGATCTTGTCGTGGCGGATGGTCTGGCCGTCCACCTCATGGTAGAAGCGGCGGTAGTCCTCCATGTTGTTGGCCGTGCCGTTGAAGGCGTCCTTCAGGGCAAAGGCGCTGTGGATGTCCAGGTTCTCATGGCGCAGCTTGTCCGCCACGGCGAAGGCCTCGGCAATGCTCTCCTCGGAGTAGAACAGCGCGGGCTCGTTCATATCGTTCCAGAAGCCTTCAATGCCCTCGTCCATCAGCTTTTTGTATTCCCCGCCGAACCAGGTGCGCACATCCTCCCGCAGGAAATCCGGGAAGTAGCTGCGGCCGGGCCACACCGCGCCCACAAAGGGCTTGCCGTCGGCCTTCTTGACGAAGTAGTCCTTCTCCAGACCCGCATCGCAGGTGTCGTAGCCCTCCAGCTGCTTCACGCCCGCATCGATGATGGGGATCAGCCGGATGTGATCCTGCCGCATATCGTCGTTGAACTTCCGCAGGTCAGGGAAGTTCTTTTTGTTCCAGGTGAAGTCCTTGAAGTCCTCCATGTAGTCGATGTCCATGCACACGCCGTCCAGGGGGATGTGGCGGTCGCGGTGCTCCTTCACCACATTGCGCACCTCGGGATCGGAGGAATAGCCCCAGCGGGACTGGATGTAGCCAAATGCCCATTTAGGGGGCATGTAGCTGCGGCCGGTCAGCCCGCGGAACTCCTTGCAGATGGCGGTGAGGCTCTCCGCCTCGATGATATACACGCTCAGATCGCCGTTTTCGGAGGTGATCACGGCGGTATCGCCCCGGGTGTAGCCCAGGTCGAACTCCATGGCGCCGGGATCGTCGAAATACACGCCGAAGAGCTTCTCCTTGCCGCTGAACAGCAGCAGGTTGTGGGAGGCGTAGATGCTGGCCTTGTTCTCGGTGTGGGAGAAATCATCGGAGTTCCAGGCGCGGTACAGGTGGCCGCGCTTGTTGATGCCCCGCAGGCTCTCGCCCAGGCCGAACACCAGGTCGTCCGCATCCATGGGAATGGTAAAGCGTACCCGGCTGTCCTGCACCTCGGTGGCAAAGTAAGGCACAGCGGCGTTTTCTGCGGAAATTTCCCGCACCACCGCGCCGGTATGGATAGGTGAGCCGAAATCGTAACGGCGGATCATGTCATGACACCCTGCTTTCTTCATCATCAATGGGGTATGTGGTTAGCATTCGCCAAAGGAGGCGTTTCTCCTTCCGGAAACGTTACCAGCATAAAAATTTTCAGGGAGGAAGCCGCTTGGACTTCCTCCCTGTTTCTCACGCCTGCATACCGTTTTTCGCCATATAACCATAGAGCATCTCGCCGTGCTGCTGTTCCTCCTGCTGCAGGTGGCTCAGCACATCCCGCGCCTGAGGTGCGCGGAACTCAAACACGCTCATGTTGTACACGCCGCTGACGTGCTTTTCCATGCTCAGGGCATCCTGGCACAGGTAGGCATCGTCCTGCTTGTCCTGCGAGGGCTGCTGGCCATAGGCGGGCAGCTGACCCGCCTGCTGGTTCTGCTGCTGGCCGCCGCCCTGCTGGTTCAGCTGGGGAATGGTGCCGTTCAGCATCTGGGTCACGGTCTGCTCGTGCTGCTGCTCGGTCTGCTGGATCTGGCTGAAGAGCTGCTTGAGCTGGGGATCCTTGGCCTGCTGGGCATACTTGCCGTATTTCTCAATGCAGAGCTTCTCTTGTGCCTTCAGGTCTTCCAGGAGCGACGCTTCTTTCTGCGTCCACATCATAGTTCATCACCTCGCTGGAAGGTTGCCCCAGCGCAGGAGACATTATACCTCGCTGACCTCATTCACCACATTGTTGGCCCAGAAGTCGGACTTGAGCATCAGCGCACCGATGATCACCTTGATGATATCAATGAACTGGATGCAGAAATACACGCCCAGCACCGGCAGCTGCGTATAGTGGCACAGCGCAAAGGCCAGCGCCACCGGCACCACCCAGGTGTACACGCAGTCGAACATGAAGGTGATCACCGTTTTGCCGCCGGAGCGGATGGTGAAGTACACCACATGGACATAGGCATGGATGGGCAAAGACGCGCCCGCCACCATCAGCAGCTGACGGGTCAGCTCCCGCACGCTGTCCTCCACATTGTACATCAGGGGGATCAGCCCGGAGCAGAGGATCAGCAGCGTGCCCATGATGATGTGCATCACCACCGTGAGGAACACCAGCTTGCGATCCACGTCCCGTGCGCCTTCCTTGTCGCCTGCGCCCAGCTTCTGCCCCACCATGATGGCCACCGCGCTGCCCATGGCAAACATCACCACGCAGAACAGGTTCCAGGCCGTGCCGGTGATATTGATGGCCGCCACCGCAGAAAGGCCGCGGGTGGAGTAGCTCTGGTTGATGAAGGTCATGCCCAGGGACCAAAGCACCTCGTTGAGCATCAGGGGCGTGCCGGTCACGGCGATCTTCTTCAGCAGCGCACCATCGATGTGCAGGCTGCGGTAGGCACCGTGCAGGAAGTGGTACTTCTCCGGATGGCGGTGGGCATGGAGCAGGATGTAGACCATTTCCACATAGCGGGAGATCACCGTGGCCAGCGCCGCGCCGGAAACGCCCATGCGCGGGAAGCCGAAGTGGCCGAAGATCAGCAGATAGTTCAGCACCAGGTTGGTCAGAATGGCATACACGCTGGCCTTCATGGGAGCATAGGTCTCGCCGGTCTCGCGAAGAGAGCTGACATAGCCCTGCACCACCATGAAGGGGAAGAAGCCCCACAGCATGATGTGCAGATAGTTCAGACCCTCCTGCAGCGCCAGCTCCGTGGAGCCGCCGTCCGCCTCGCCCTGCAGGAACAGGTTGATGAAGGTCTCGCCGAACACCGTCAGCAGCGCCGTGCCGATGATGGTCAGCACCACGCCGAAGATCATTTTGAAGCGGAAGGTGTCCCGCATGCCCTTCATGTCGCCCTTGCCAAAGAACTGCGCACCAAAGATGGACGCGCCGCTCAGCCCGCCGAAAAGGCTCAGGTTGAACACCATGAAGATCTGGTTCACCACCGCCACCGCGCTGATGGACTCGGTGCCCAATCCGCCCACCATCACATTGTCCAGCAGGTTGACAAAGCTGGTAATAGCCTGCTGGATCACCAGCGGAATGGCCAGAGCCAGCACCGCCTTATAGAAACTCTTATCGCCAATACAGCGCTTGAACATGGGTATTTCCTCCTTGAAACGTAACGCTTCCTATTGTACATGAGAGGCGGGGAAAGTCAAGGGAAAAAGAAGCAGGACTGTTGTGCAGCTTTCCACCTCATCAGTCGCTGCGGCGACAGCTTCCCCTCAAGGGGAAGCCAAGGTATGGCCACGCAAAAGCCTTCCCCTTGAGGGGAAGGTGGCCGCAAGGCCGGATGAGGTGGAAAGCTACTTGCTCCACTTGTTCAAATAGAACAAAAGCCGCTCCCATCATCCCGACAGAAGCGGCTGAAAAACCAAGGCTTACCCGATGGTCAGTTCCACCACGCAGCAGGCGGGCAGCTTGACCTTGTTGCCCTCGATGCCATCGAAGGCCGCAACAGCCAGGGGGCTGTTGTCAAAATCGTTGTACTGGGCAGCTTCGCCCTGGAGAATGCGTCCCTGCACCTTGCACAGGCACACACCGGCGATCTCCGCCTCGGTGGCCTTGTCCATGGAGGTGTTGGCCAGGGTCAGGGTCAGCTTGCCATCCTTCTGGGAAGCGGAGGCAATGACCTGGGGCAGGGTGAACTTGCCCTCGCCCACCTCTTCGCTTTCCACATAGCAGTCCACCTGCTGGGCGTCCTGGTGCGCCTTGTACAGGTCGAAGACGTGGTAGGTGGGGGTCTTCACCAGCTTGTCGCCCTCGGTGAGGATCACGGACTGCAAAACGTTCACCGTCTGCGCCAGGTTGGCCATGCACACGCGGTCGCAATGGTTCATGAACACATTCAGGGTGATGGCGGCCACCATGGCGTCGCGCATGGTGTTCTGCTGGTAGAGGAAGCCGGGGTTGGTGCCGGGTTCCACGTCGAACCAGTTGCCCCACTCGTCCACGATGAGGGCGACCTTCTTTTCAGGATCGTAGCGATCCATGATCGCGCTGTGGCGGGTCACCAACTCCTCCATCTTGGTGGAGTGCTTCAGTGTGCGGTAATATTCCTCGCTGGTGAAGCCCGTGGCAGCGCGCTTGTCGTTCCAATGATCGCCGCAGATGGTGTAGTGGTGCAGGGTCAGCGCGTCCATGTGCCAGCGGGCGTTCTTCATCAGGACTTCCGTCCAGTTGTAGTCGTCGCCATTGGGGCCGCAGGCAATGCGGAACAGGCGGTTCTTGCCGTAGTTTCGGCAGTAGGTCTGGTAGCGGCGGTACTCATCGGCATAGTATTCGGGGCGCATATTGCCGCCGCAGCCCCAGCTCTCGTTGCCCACGCCCCAGAACTTCACGCCCCAGGGATCCTTGCGGCCGTTGGCCCAGCGCTTCTTCACCACGGTGGAATCGCCCTCGGAGTTCAGGTACTCCACCCACTCGGCCATTTCGCGCACGGTGCCGCTGCCCACATTGGCATTGATGTAGGGTTCGCAGCCGATCTGCTCGCACAATTCCAGGAACTCGTGGGTGCCGAAGGAATTGTCCTCCACCACGCCGCCCCAGTTGGTGTTCACCATGCGCTTGCGGCCTTCCTGGGGGCCGATGCCGTCTTCCCAATGATACTCATCGGCAAAGCAGCCGCCCGGCCAGCGCAGCACAGGCACCTTGATGTTCTTCAGCGCCTCCACCACATCGGTACGCATGCCGTTCTTGTTGGGGATGGGGCTGTCCTTGCCCACAAACAGGCCGCCGTAGATGCAGCGACCCAGATGCTCGGAAAAATGACCAAAGATGTTCTTGTTGATGGTTCCCGCGCTGCGGGCGGGATTCAATGTGATCTTTTGCATAGTACGCTCCTTGCTTGTGCGCCATGGGCGCGTGCTTCACGGTCATTATAGCATATCGTTCCCCGCAAGAAAAGATGAAAAGCGCACAATCGGATTGTTTCGTCCGCAAAAAGATGCTATAATTTCCTACACCGCACAATTCCATCAAGGAGGTATCCTTTTTATGGTCGCTCAATACCCGCCCATGGGCTGGAACAGCTGGGACTGCTATGGCGCCGCTGTGACCGAAGACATTGTGAAGCAGAATGCCGATTATATGGCAAAAAACCTCAAGGCATACGGCTGGGAGTACATCGTGGTGGATATCCAATGGTATCAGCCCACCGCCGCCACCCACGAATATGTTCCCTTTGCGCCCCTGTGCATGGATGAATACGGCCGCCTGCTCCCCGCGGAGAACCGCTTCCCCAGCGCAGCGAATGGCGCTGGCTTCAAGCCCCTGGCGGATTACATCCACAGCCTTGGGTTGAAGTTCGGCATCCACATCATGCGCGGCATGCCCCGCATGGCCGCCCACCAGAAGCTGCCCATCCTGAACTGCGACAAGAACTGCGGCCAGGTGGCCAACCCCAATTCCATCTGCGCCTGGAACCCGGATATGTACGGCCTCAAGTGCGACCTGCCCGAGGCGCAGGCCTACTACAACAGCATCTTCCAGCTCTATGCCCAGTGGGGCGTGGACTATGTGAAGTGCGACGACATCGCCCGGGAATATCCCCATTGCCAGCGGGAGATCGAACTGATCTCCACCGCCTGCCGCAATTGCGGGCGGGACATGGTGCTGTCCCTCTCCCCCGGCGCTGCTCCCCTCGAAAGAGCCGAGCATCTGAAGACCTACGCCAATATGTGGCGCATCACCGACGACTTCTGGGATCAATGGGAGCTGCTCAAGGCTATGTTCGAACGGGCGGAGAAGTGGTGCATCCACGCTGGCCCCGGCCATTGGCCCGATGCGGATATGCTGCCCGTGGGCGCCCTGCGCCAATGCTATGGCGGCAACGACTGGACGGCCTTTACCCAGGAGGAGCAGCGCACCATGATGACTCTGTGGTGCATGATGCGCTCCCCGCTGATGATCGGCGCGGAAATGACCAAGAACGATGTCTTCACCCTGGAGCTGCTGACCAACGCCCCCCTGCTGGAAATTCAGAAGACCACCTGGTGCGCCCATCCCCTGTACACCACCGATGAGGCTTCCGCCTGGGTTGCCCCCCGCAAGGATGGCAAGGGTGTGTATGTCGCCCTGTTCAACCTGAGCGACAAGAAGCGCAAGCTGAGCCTGGACGCTGCCGAGGCTGGTCTTAGCGGCATCAAGTCCGCCACAGAGCTGTGGTCTGGCAAGAAGGGCAAGAAGCTCGCCGCCACGCTGAACGCCCACGACGCTGCCGTGTGGTTCGTGGAGGAAGCATGAGCCGCCCGGTCTTTGCCTGCATGGGCGACAGCATCACCTCCGACCAGGTGACGGGCATCGGCACGGTGGTGGCTCGCAAGCTGAACGCCCGCCTGCTGGGCAACTTCGCCTGCGGCTACGCCACCTGCACCGACTGGCACGATGGGGATATCAACATCACCCCCGTCACCCTCGTTGAGCCGCCCAACACCAACACCGCCGACAACGTGCTTTCCAACCAGGTGCGCCGCCTTTTGCAGGCTGCCACGCCCCAGGGGGAAACCGTCTGCTGGCGGCACCCGATGGACGGTTCCTTCCAATTAGAAGGCATCCTTGGCACCGGGGACGGCACCGTGCCGGATATCCTCTACATTGCCATTTCCACCAACGATGGCAACCAGCCCTACAACACCCCCGTGGACGACACAGAAGCGGTGCTGCGCCAGCCCTACCGCGAGCTGACCCGCAACAGCATGGCCTCCGCCCTGCGCTGGGCCATCGAAACGCTGCAAAGCGCCTTCCCCTATGCCCAGCTGTTTGTGGCCACGCCCCTGCAGACCTGGACGGATATGCCCTGGATGAGCTACGAGACCGCGCTGCTCAAGCGCGACATCATCGTGAAGGTATGCCGCGCCCTGGGGGTGAAGGTCATCGACAGCTTCTACGAGAGCGGCTTCTCCCGGCTGATCGCCAAGGAGCACGGCGAGGTGCATCCCGACGACGGCTGGAAGGAGAACATTGCCTCCTTTGTGGCGGCACAGATCAAAGCAAAATACTAACGCAACCGTGTAGGGGCGATCTGTGATCGCCCGCGGCGTGGCACCATTTGCCCAGAAGGCAGAGGATGCAGCGTGGCGGGCGAACACAGTTCGCCCCTACATTTGCATATAGATGCAATATTCCCAACCTCCAGTAGGAACGCAAATCCCCGGGTGGTGTCGGAGGGTTCGCAAACCCTCCGACTGCAATCGTATCCGCCGGGTTTCCCGGCGGGGCGGGTCGTTTTCAGCTCTGCTGAAAACTTTCCTTACGCGAAGGAGCGGCCGTGGGCTTTAGCCCACAGCGACGGAGCGCAACCCTCGTCCAAGTGGCTCTGCCACTTGGACGACTCCGCAGCATTTCCCAAACGGTCATTAACTTTCCCATCCAGGTCGTTGCACCTGCAACCATGTTGTGCTATACTTCTCAATCAATCCAAATACTGCAAATTATTTTGTGGAGGATGTACGTATGCAGCAGATCAAATGGCTGTGGTCGGTGATGGACAAATCGTTCCACAGAAAGCACATCATTGCGCTGATCATCAGCGCGGTCACCTCGGTGATGCTGCTGATCAACCCCACCCTGACCTCCCGACTGGTGGACGAGGTCATCGTGGCGCAGAATCCCGATCCCCTGATGCCCATTTTGCTGACGATGCTGGGCTTTAAGGTCGTGCGCGAATGTATGCGCTACTACATGGTGATCTCCCTGGAAAAGACCAGCCAGAATACCATGTTCAACCTGCGCACCCGGCTGTTTACCAAATTGCAGTATCAGGACATGCGCTTTTTCGACACCCACCGCACCGGCGATCTGATGACCCGTATGTCCGCCGATACGGACTGGTGCCGTCATTTCCTTTCCTATATCGATTATGCCGCCGTGGACAGCGTGATCATGTTCCTGTCCACCTCCATCTACTTCTTCTTCGTCAACTGGAAGCTGGCGCTGGCACTGGTGTGCGTGACGCCGCTTTTGATGATCATCACCAAGGTGTATTCCAAGAAGGTGCGCCAGCTGTTCATCAACATGCGCGACAAGCTGAGCGAGATGAACACCGCCGCCCAGGAGAACATTGCCGGCAACCGGGTGGTGAAGGCCTTTGCCCGGGAGGAGCACGAGAAGGAAGCCTTCGACCAGCGCTCCGCCGCCTTCCGCGATTCTCACCTGGCCATCAACAAGCTCTGGCTCAGCTTCTACCCCTTCATCGAGATCCTGGCCAACGCCATGACGCTGATCACCGTGTTCCTGGGCGGCTTGTTCATGATCCAGGGCGAACTGACCCCCGGCGAACTGACCATCTTCACCAGCCTGAGCTGGGCGCTGGCCAACCCCATGCGTATGCTGGGCAACCTGCTCAACGATTTCCAGCGCTTCACCACCTGCGCCAACAAGATCATGGAAATGGATCTGGGCAAGCCCTCCATTGTGGACAGCGAGTGCGCCGTGCCCCACGAGAAGCTCCAGGGCAAGGTGGAGTTCCGCAATGTGTCCTTCGCCTACGACGGGCAGGACGTGCTGCGGGATATCTCCTTCACCGCCAACCCCGGCGAGACCGTGGCCATCATGGGTCCCACGGGCTCGGGCAAAACCACCATCATCCAGCTGCTGGCACGCTTCTACGATGTGAAGCAGGGCGAAATTCTGGTGGACGACTGCAATGTGCGCAAGTGGAAGCTCCAGGAGCTGCGCGGCGGCATCGGCACCGCCATTCAGGATGTGTTCCTCTTCTCCGATACCGCCGAGGGCAATGTGGCCTTTGGCAATCAGGAGCTGACCTTCGAGGAAGTCCGCGACTTTGCCAACCGTGCCGCTGCGGACGACTTCATCACCAAGCTGCCGGAGGGGTATGACACCATCATCGGCGAGCGCGGCGTGGGTCTTTCCGGCGGTCAGCGCCAGCGCATTGCCCTGGCACGCGCCCTGGCCATGCGCCCGGGCATCCTCATCATGGACGACACCACCTCCGCCGTGGACATGGAGACCGAGCAGTACATCCAGCAGCAGCTGAAGACCCTGCCCTACGATTGCACCAAGCTCATCATCGCCCAGCGCATCTCCTCGGTGAAGGACGCCGACCAGATCATTGTCCTTGACCGCAGCGGCGCCATTGCCGAGCGCGGCACCCACCAGGAGCTTTTGAAGAACCACGGCTACTACTATGAGACCTACTGCCTCCAGAACGGCATTGAGTACGAAGGGGGGATCGCCTAATGGCTCGCAATAAGTTCGACGTTGACGAGAGTCTGGAGTCCCCGTTTGACCTGGGTCACCTCAAGCGCGCCTTCAAGTACATCAGCAAGCACAAGGTGAAAATGCTCCTGGCGCTGCTGCTTTCCGCCTGCGCCTCCGTGGCCGGTCTGTTCGTGCCCAAGATCACCCAATGGGTCATGGACGAAGCCGTGCCCAACAAGGACATGGCCATGCTGGGCAAAATGGCCATCCTCTTCCTGGGCATCATTGGCCTGAGCATCGTGTTCACGGTCATCCGCTCCCGCATCATGGCGCACGTGAGCCAGGAGATCATCTACGATATCCGCAAGGATCTCTTTGCCCACCTGCAGCGCCTGCCCTTCTCCTATTATGACAGCCGCCCCGCCGGAAAGATCCTGGTGCGCGTCATCAACTACGTCAACTCCGTTTCGGACATCCTGTCCAACGGCATCATCAACTCCATTCTGGAGATCATCAACCTGATCTTCATCGTGGTGTTCATGTATTCCACCAATGTCACCCTGGCCACCATCGTCATTGCCGGCCTGCCGGTGTTTGCAGCCTTCATCTGGTATCTGAAACCCCGCCAGCGCAAGGCCTGGCAGAACCAGAGCAACAAGAACTCCAACTACAATGCCTACCTGGCCGAGTCCATCGACGGCGTTCGCGTCAGCCAGCTCTTTGCCCGCCAGGATGTGAACCGCTCCATCATGGAGCGCCTGGCCATTGCCTGCCGCGCCGCCTGGATGAAGGCTGTGTACATTTCCAACAGCGTGTGGTTCACCTCTGAAATGATCACCCAGGTGGTCTTCACGGTGATGTACACCGCCGGTGTTTACTGGATGGGCGGCGCCATTGTGTCCTTCGGCGTGATCCTGGCCATGGGTCAGTATGTCGGCCGCTTCTGGCAGCCCATCACCAACCTGGCCAACATCTACAACTCCTTCGTCAACAACCTGGCCTACCTGGAGCGCATCTTCGAGACCATGGACGAGCCCGTGGTGGTGGACGACAAGGAGAACGCTGCTCGCCTGCCCGACATCACCGGCGAAGTCCACTTCAACGATGTGACCTTCGGCTATGAAGAGGGCATCCACGTGCTGGAGCATTTCGACCTGCATGTGAAGGCTGGCGAGAGCATCGCCCTGGTGGGTCCCACCGGCGCTGGCAAGAGTACCGTGGTCAACCTGCTCTGCCGCTTCTATAACCTGAACAGCGGCTCCATCACCCTCACGGATGAAAACGGCAAGACCTACGATATCTCCGAGGTCACGCTGAACAGCCTGCGCAACCAGCTGGGCATTATGCTGCAGGACAGCTTCATCTTCTCCGGCACCATTATGGATAACATCCGCTATGGCCGCCTGAACGCCACCGAGGAGGAGATCCGCACCGCCGCCAAAATGGTTCGCGCCGATGATTTCATCAGCGAAATGCCCCAGGGCTACATGACCACCGTGAACGAGCGCGGCAACCGCCTCTCCCAGGGGCAAAAGCAGCTGGTATCCTTTGCCCGCACCCTGCTCAGCGATCCCCGCATCCTGATCCTGGACGAGGCCACCTCCTCCATCGACACCAAAACGGAGAAGCTCCTGCAGGAGGGCATCCAGGCGCTTTTGAAGAACCGTACCTCCTTCATCATCGCCCACCGTCTCTCCACCATCAAGAACTGCGACCGCATCCTCTACATCTCCAACAAGGGCATCCTTGAATCCGGCAGCCACGACGAGCTCCTCGCCAAACACGGCGCCTACTACGAACTCTACACCGCCCAAGCCAAAGACCAGGGTCTTGTGGAGTGACGCCAGAGGGCGCTGCCCTCTGGACTCCCGGTCAGGGCGCTGCCCTGACAACCCGCGAAGGGACTTCGTCCCTTTCGAAACCCATCTTCTGTATTGGAAGATGGGTTTTTCCTTTGCAGGGGTCACGGCGCAAATACGGTTGCGCCGCGACGCGGGGATTGTTAGGCTATGCACCCCAAAAGCCTCCCTTGTGTAAAGGGAGGTGTCAGCCGCCTGCGGCTGACGGAGGGATTGGGTGCCACACTCTCAATTCCGCATTCCGCATTCCGAATTCCGAATTCTCTCCCCCCGCTCTTTCCACCCGCCCAAAAATATGCTATAATCTCCCCGAACAGGAGGGAACCACCATGCCTTCACTCGCCCCTTACAAATCCGACCTGGACTACGGCTACGCCCCCGGCGCTTTCCCCGCCATGGAGTGCCTGCTCCACCGCCCCGATTGCGCTCGCCGGGTGCTTTTGCACTCCAAGGCTGAAGGAACCGAGGCCGCCCAGATGCTCACCGCGCTGGCGGAACAGCTCCACGTCCGCGTGGAGATCGCCGATAAGGCGCTGAGCCGCATTTCCGGCAAGGAGAACTGCTTTGCCGCCGCCGTGTTCAGCAAGTTCAGCGATGCCCTGGCCGCAGATGTCCCCCATGTGGTGCTGCACAACCCGTCCGATCAGGGCAACGTGGGCACCATTCTGCGCACCGCCCTGGGCTTTGGCGTGGAGGATATCGCCCTCATTCGCCCCTGTGTGGATGTGTTCGATCCCCGGGTGGTGCGTGCCAGCATGGGCAGCCTGTTCTCCCTGCGGGTAAAGGTCTACGACACCTTCGAGGACTACCAGGCCGAGCATCCCGACCGGGCGCTGTATCCCTTTATGCTGGACGGCTCCCGCTCCCTGCCCGATGTGCTGGCCGAGCCCATCCCCGCCCGCTGGACGCTGGTCTTCGGCAACGAGGGCAGCGGTCTCCCCGCCGAGTTTGCCCACAAAGGCCAGCCCGTGCGCATCCCCAGCAACGAGAAGATCGATTCGCTGAATCTGTCTATCGCAGCGGCTATCGGTATCTACGGGTTCGCGATGAAGAAGTAAATCTCCGCAGCAGCCCCCTGGCTGCGCACATTGCATCATCTGCCTGCTTGGCATTTTGTGCAGCGCCGCGGGCGATCGCAGATCGCCCCTACAGGTGCCAAGGAAGTATGGCATTGGAGCAAGTGGCAGAACCACTCCTTCCGTCAGCCGCAAGCGGCTGCCACCTCCCTCGGGGAGGGAGGCTTTTGGCTGCTTTATCCGCGTCGCGGCGCGCCCATGAAACGGGTCGAAGACCCCGCGGCGTGACCCCTGCTTATGTGCGTCCGAAACGCCCACCCCGAATGGGATTCTTAAGGGTCGAAGACCCTTAAGCGGGAGTGCAGAGGGCAGAGCCCTCTGCGTCCTTGACAATAACTCTCTTTTCTGTTACAATACCTCCACAACACACGCTTGCAGCTTGATGTAAGCCTCTGCGAATTCATTAGATGAAGGGCAGGGGCTTTTTGTATACCCTGCCGGAAGAAGGAGGAACATGGAACCCTACGTTTTACCCGATCATCCGGAGAGCCTGGCAGAGGCGCAGCATCTGGCACAGGTGTGCCAAACCGTACAGCGAGAGATCGACAAACTGGAAAAGGACACCGGCGTGGGCGCGGAGGAGGAGCGCATCATTGTGGTTCCTGCCGACGCCACCATGGACGAGCAGGTGATGATGGACATCCTTCGCATGAAGGTGGACACCCTGCACAACCTGGCACGCTCCCGCAGGCAGGCGTACTTCGCCCACCTGGACTTCACCCCGGAGGGCGGCGCGCCTGAGACCCACTACCTGGGTCGCTGGGGCGTACACGACACCTCCACCCTGGATGTGGTGGTGGCCGACTGGCGCTCCCCCGTGGCCAACCTGTACTACTCCGGCCAGGTGGGTCCCATGGACTACGAGGCCCCCGACGGCAAGGTGCGGGGCGAACTGACCCTGAAGCGTATGCTCACCGTGGAAGGCGAGCGGCTCATTTCCCTGTTCGACAGCGGCGTGGTGAGCCAGGACGCCTATTTGCAGGGTGTGCTGGGTTCCGTCAGCTCCGACAGGCTGAAGGAGATCGTCACCACCATTCAGGCCGAGCAGAACCTGGTGATCCGCCATCCCCTGCGGCAGAACCTCATTGTGCAGGGTGTGGCCGGCAGCGGCAAGACCACCATCGCCCTGCACCGCATCGCCTGGCTGCTCTATGCCTTCCGCGACACCCTGCGCCCGGAGCAGATGATGATCCTCGCCCCCAACCCGCTGTTCCTCAGCTACATCTCCCAGGTCCTGCCCGACCTGGGCGTGGAGCGGGTGATCCAGACCACCTTCGCCGGGCTGTGCCAGAGCTGGATGGGCAAGCACGCCCCCAGGATGCAGCTGGTCAGCCGCCTGGAAGAAAAGCTCACCGGCACCGAGGCTTCCCGCGCCGCCATGGGCGAGGTGCTGCGCCGCAAGGCCTCCCTGGACATGAAGCGCAGCATCGAGGCTTTCCTCGATGGCTACCAGGCAGAGATCCTGCCTTCCAATGGCCTGCGCTTCGGCGGGCATACCCTGTATACGCCGGAGGAGGTGCAGGACATCTTCCTCAAGCAGCTGCGCCCCTTCCCCCTGGCGCAGCGCATCGACGAACTGAAAAAGTACATCAAGAAGCGGCTTTTGCAGGTGGCCGAGGCCATGAAAGCCGCCATGGACAAGATGGCGCAGGATCGCCTGACGCTGCTGCTTTCCTCCCTGCCCGATGGCGAGGAGCGCCGCGCCCGCGCCCGGAAGCTTCTTCAGAGCCGGGACGACCGCATGGCGGAGATCGACCAGCGCGCCAAGCAATACCTGAAGGAGTTCCCCAGCCTGTTCCCCGACCTGTCGCTTTTGACGGTGTACCGCACCTACCTGATGCGGCACGAATCCCAGGCCGTGCAGGAGGCCACCCTGCCCCTGCTGGACAAGAAGCGGGTGCAGCAGGAGGATCTGGCGGCGCTGTGCAGCATCTGCCAGGCGGTGTATGGATTGCCGAAGAAGCCCCTGCGCCACATCGTGATGGACGAGTGCCAGGACTTCTCCCCCTACCAGCTGGCGCTGCTCCACGAGCAGTACCCCGCCGCCACCTTCACCCTGGTGGGCGATCTGATGCAGGGCATCCACGAGGAAGAGGGCATCAGCGACTACCGACAATGGATGGAGCCGGTATTCGGCGGCGAAGCCACGCTGCTGCAGCTGGTGACCAGCTACCGCAACACCGTCGAAATTATGACCCTGGCCAGCCGGGTGGCCGCCCGTCATCCCGTGCCGGGGCAGCAGACCGCCCGCCCTGTGCTGCGCTATGGGGAGGAACCCACCGTCACCGTCTACACCACCGACAAGGAGCGCTATGCCGCCTTGCGCCAGCAGGTCAAGGCCTGGCTGGAGGAAGGCTACCACACCATTGCGCTGATCGAAAAGACCCGCGCCGGGGCGGAGCACCTCTACAAATTGCTGAAAAACGACCTGCCCGTGCGCCTGATGAAGGAGGACGACACGGACTACCAGGGCGGTGTGCTGATCCTGCCCGCGGCCATGGTGAAGGGGCTGGAATTCGACTGCGTGGCCGTGTGCAACGCCAGCAGTACGGAATTTGCGGATGATCCCTTCCTGTGCAGGATGCTGTATGTGATGCTCACCCGCCCCCTGCACCGGCTGCGGGTGCTGGCCACGGGCGAAGTCACGCCGCTGCTTGCTGCAAAATAATTTTCAAAAAACCTGTTTCACCCGCCGCAAAAACGTTGATACTCTTTTCAGGAGGCAAACCTCCCCCAACGAAAGGAGATCAAGGCTATGAAGCATTATGTTTGCACGGTTTGCGGCTATGTGTACGAAGTGGAATCCGGCGATCCCGACAACGGCGTGGCGCCCGGCACCGAATGGGAAAATGTTCCCGAGGATTGGGTCTGCCCCCTGTGCGGCGTGGGCAAGGATATGTTCGAGGAAGAATAAAGCAATAATGCCTCCCCTTCATCGGGGAGGTGGGTCGCCGCAAGGCGAGCCGGAGGGGTTAACCCCTCAGTCTTCGCTACGCTCAGACAGCTCCCCTACGAAGGGGAGCCTTTTTCATTTTCTTTTTCCACAAGTTTTCATCATGAATCCGCGCCCGTCCGGGCAATCTTTTTCTGCGAAGGAGGAATGCCGCCATGAACAAGCGACCCAAGGAGCTGGTGGACGCCATCATCCGCGAGCAGCAGAAGAAAAATCCCTACGACGTGCTGGGTTCCTACACCGGCGTCCCCTGGGATGACGAGTGGGACGTGCCCGTGCAGGACGCGGACGACCTGTGATGCGCCTGGGCAGTCTGGTGGGTCTGCCTGCCGCGCTGAACGGCCAACTGGTGGGGCTGGTGGAGCAAACCGTTCTCACCCCGGATGGCCGCGCCCTGCGGGGGCTGGTGGTGCGCCATGGGCTGGGCAGCGCCAAGTGGGTGGAAGCCGAGGCCATTGCCGTTATGGGGGATGTGTCCGTGATCCTGCGGCGCAAGCCTGCCCGCTTGCCACGGGATGCGTCCTTCACCCTCACCAGCGTGAAGGACACCGCCGGGCTGAACCTGGGACGGGTGACGGACGCCTATGTGAACCCCGCCACCATGCAGGTCACCGCGCTGGAGATCAGCCTGGGGCTGGTGGAAGAGTTGACCCTGGGACGAATGCTGGCGCGGCAGTTTGTGGTGCGTCCCCAGCCGGAGGAACCCGGCCAGGTGCTGATCCCCTGCGGCTGCACCCTGGAGCGGATCCTCCATTGACCGAAAGGAGGTGCGCATATGGGTAAAATAGCAATGGGCGCCATGGGCTTTATGCTGGGCGCCGGTATGATGATGATGCCCGCCGGGCGGATGATCCGCCGGAAGGTGAACATGGCCAAGCGCTGGATGAAAAACAACATGTAAATGTGTTGCGCTGTTCAGCCCGCCAGTTTCCACCTCATCAGTCAGCGCAAGCGCTGACAGCTTCCCCTCAAGGGGAAGCCTTTGTCCACATGCGGGCATATGCCTTCCCCTTGAGGGCGCGACGCGTTAAGAAAATATGCCAGTGGCATATTTTTAGCCAAAGCGGGGAGCAATCTGCGATTGCGACCTGGACAAGGTGGCCGAAGGTCGGATGAGGTGGAAACTAACATAACCTGCCCAGTTGCATATGCAAACCGCCTTGCCTCTTTTGTGAAAGGAGCATCCCCATGCAGCACAGCATCGCCCACCGTAAGCGCCTGCCGTGGATCATCGCCGGGGCGATGGTGGGGGCGTTTCTTTTGCGACGGGTGCTGTGGGCGCTGGGGGTGCAGCTGCTGGCGGGGTACCTGCTCATGGTGCTGGCGCTGCCCCTGTGCCGCCTGCTGGAAAAGCGGCTCTCCCCCAGCGCGGCGGCAGGGCTTTCCTTCGGGGCGCTGGCCTTGCTGGCGCTCCTGGCGCTCTTGGTGGTGATCCCGCCGCTGGTGCAGCAGTTCCGGCAGCTGGCGGCGGACTTCCCCGCCCTGCTGCAATGGGGCGAGGAACTGCTTGGCCGGGTGCAGACCTTTCTGCAAGCCCGCGGCCTTGACCTGACTCCCGTGCGGGACGAGCTTTTTGCCCAGCTGAGCCAGCGGGCGGGGGCGGTGGTATCCGGCGTCGCCCAGGCGGTGACCCAGGCGCTGCAAAGCCTGAGCAAGCTCTTCCTGGCGCCGCTGTTTGCCTTCTACCTCCTGCGTGACAGGCGGCGCATCGCCTCCGGGCTGATGCTGCTGATCCCCGTGCGCTACCGTGCCCGCGCCACCCGCGCCGCCCGGGAAATGCGCCGGGAGACCGCCAATTTCCTGCGGGGACAGCTGCTGCTTTCCCTGGCGGTGGGTATGCTGACCGCCGCAGGGCTGCTGCTGGTGGGCACGCCGGGCTGGCTGGTGCTGGGGCTGCTGATGGGCATCATGGAGCTGATCCCCTATGTGGGGCCGGTGATCGCGGGCATCCCCGCGGTGCTGCTGGCCTTGCAGGGCGGCTGGGTGGCTGCCCTGTGGACGCTGGGGGTACTGCTGCTTGTGCAGCAGATCGAAAGCGGGCTGCTCTCGCCCCGGTTCCTCTCCGGCGCCACGCGGCTGCATCCCCTGGCGGTGCTGCTGGCCATTTCCGCTGGCGGCCTCCTGGGCGGGGCGCTGGGCATGGTGGCGGCGCTGCCGGTGGTGGTCTCCCTGCGGGGTGCGCTGCGGGGTTGGCGGGTGTGAAACAATTTTGTTACAATTTTCTTAATATTTTCTCATGAAAAGCCAGAAAAAGGTCTTTCGTTTTACTGGAAAAGCGTGTATAATAGAGATGTATCATTGGGTAAAGGAGCTGCCACCGTGCCTGAAATGTTCAACACCACCAAGCTGAAGCCCCTGCAGGAAACCGGCAACGAGGCGCAGGACATCCTCATGTATGTCTACAACGCCTTGCAGGCCAAGGGGTACGACCCCATCACGCAGATCGTGGGCTATATTATTTCCGGCGATCCCACCTATATCACCAGCCACAACCAGGCCCGCAGCATGATCTGCCGCCTGGAGCGGGATGAGATTCTGGAGGAGCTGGTGCGCTTTTATCTGGAGGGTCACACCAAGTGATGACCCTGCGGCCGCTGGGCAAAAGCGGCCTGAATGTGTTTCCCCTGGCCTTCGGCACCCTGACCATCAGCCCCATGCAGCGGGATTTTCCGCCCGAAAAAGGTGCGGAGCTGATTCTCTATGCCGCCAGCCAGGGGATCAATCTTTTCGACACAGCCCAGCTCTACGATACCTACGAGCCGCTGCGCCTGGCGCTGAAGAAGCGGCCTGATCTAATGATCTCCACCAAGTCCTACGCCTGGGATCGTCCCACCGCCCAGGAGGCCTTCGACGACGCTCGCCGCAGGCTGGACATGGACGTGATCCCCATTTTCCTCATGCACGAGCAAGAGGATATGCTCACCCTGAAAGGCCACCGGGAGGCCTTCGATTTTTATTTGGAGCAAAAGGCCAAAGGGAACATCAAGGCCGTGGGCTTCTCCACCCACCGGGTGGCCGCGGTGGACTACGCTCCCCGCTACCCCGGCCTGGACATCATTCACCCGCTGATCAACCGCACCGGCGTAGGCATCCCTGACGGCACCCGGGATGACATGGCCGCCGCCATCGCCCGCGCCCATGACGCAGGCATCGGCATCTTCGCCATGAAGCCTCTGGGGGGCGGGCACCTGCTGAAAAGCCCTGCTGAAGCCTTCGACTACCTGAACGGCCTGAGGTGCATCGATGCGGTGTGCTGCGGCATGCAGTCCCAGGACGAGATCGACGTGAACCTGCGCCTGATGGAAGGCCTCGCCCCCGACCCCGCCGCTGCCGAGCGCACCCAGCGCGAGCCGCGCAGGCTGATCATCCACGACTGGTGCCGCGCCTGCGGCAAGTGCGTGGAGCGGTGCCGCCAGGGCGCGCTGAGCATCCGGGACGGCATGTGTGTGTGCGACCAGGACAAGTGCGTCCGCTGCGGCTACTGTGCACCGGTGTGCGAGGAGTTTTGCATCAAGGTAATATGAAAAAAAAAGAGCGGCTCTTGCGAGTCGCTCTTTTTTAACCCTGGAGGTGTCGGAGGCGCCGCAGCGCCTCTGACTGTAATCGTATCCGCCGGGTTTCCCGGCAGGGCGGGGCGTTTCCGGCTTTGCCGGAAACATTCCTTACGCGGAGGAACGGCCGTGGGCTTTAGCCCACAGTGACGGAGCGCAAACTCAAAAAAGTGGCCTTTCAGGCCACTTTTTTGAAACACAGTTAGTTCTTGGCCGCCTGCAGCACGCTCTGCAGATAGCCCAGGGTGTTCACCAGGGTAGCGCCGGAAACAGCATCCACAGCGGTGGTGTTGTCCAGGCCAGCGATGGCGGCTTCCAGCTCGGCAACGGTCTTGCCCACGCAGAAGGCCTCGATGGCGGCGTAGTTGTTGGCGATGGTCACGGTGGAGCCGGCGTAGGCGGCCATCATGCCGCTGTAGGACTCGTCGTTCACCAGCTTGGAAGCCAGCACCTTGCCCTCGGGGAAGCCCTTGGTCAGGTCGCCTTCAGCGTCCATCACGCTCACAGAGCCAACGTCCATCCACTGCAGCTCGTCGATGTGCACAGCCACGATCTTGTCGCCCTGCAGAGCCACGGTCACAATGCCCACAGAGCCGGAGCCGTTGGGAGCGCAGTACACCTGCTTCAGGGTCACGGTTTCCTCGGCCAGGGCGGCGGTGCAGCCCAGCAGCAGAGCCAGAACAACCAGCACGGAAAGAATCTTCTTCATGTTTGTTTCCTCCTTTAGTAAAAGGAATTTTTGTCTCGCCCGAAGGCACACCTATCATAGCACACCATTGTTGCGCCTGCAACGATAATTTTTATTTGTTTTCTTACCATGTTTTGCTGATTTCTCCCGTTGCGAAACACCATGAATGTATGGTATGATACAGGATGTATGATTGTGCAAAGGAGTCTGACTTGTATGGATATGATGACCCGCATTGCCTCCCTGACTGCTGATTGCCTCACCGCCACCTGGCCGGACGCCCAGGGGCTGCCCGCCTGCGATGAAATTCGCGGTCTGCTGGCTGTTCCCCCGGATCCCAACATGGGCGATTACGCTTTCCCCGTGTTCCGCCTGGCCAAGGCGCTGCGCATGGCTCCCCCCAAGATCGCCCAGACCCTGTGCGAGAGCTGGAACCATGCCGATGTGGCTCGCGTGGAGGCCGTGAACGGCTATATGAATTTCTTCCTCAACCGCGTGAACTTCGCCAAGGACACCCTCGCCACCGTCCTCGCCCAGGGCGAGAAGTACGGTTCTTCTGACATGGGTGCTGGCAAAACCGTGTGCCTGGACTATTCCTCCATCAACATTGCCAAGCGCTTTGGTGTGGGGCACCTGTCTACCACCATGATCGGCCACAGCCTGAAGCGCATCCACGATTTCCTGGGCTACAAGACCGTGGGCATCAATCACCTGGGCGACTGGGGCACCCAGTTCGGCAAGATGATCTACGCCTACAAGACCTGGGGCTCCAAGGAAGAAGTGGAAGAGAAGGGCATCACCGAAATGATGCGCCTCTACGTGAAGTTCCACGAGGAAGCCGAAAAGGATCCCTCCCTGGAGGATGAAGGCCGCGCCTGGTTCAAGAAGATCGAGGACGGCGATGAGGAAGCCCGCGCCATCTGGAACTGGTTCAAGGACATCACCCTGAAGGACGCTGCCCGCGTGTATGACCTGCTGGGCGTGGAGTTTGACTCCTACGCCGGTGAGTCCTTCTACATGGATAAGATGGATGTGGTCATCGACGAGCTGCGGGAAAAGGGTCTGCTGACCATTTCCGACGGCGCCTCCGTGGTGGACCTGGAAGAGGACAAGATGCCCCCCTGCATCATCCTGCGCCGCGATGGCGCCACCCTCTACCACACCCGCGACCTGGCTGCCGCCGTGTACCGCAAGAACACCTACGATTTCGACAAGTGCCTCTACGTTGTGGCCTACCAGCAGGATCTCCACTTCCGCCAGCTGTTCCGCGTGCTGGAGAAGATGGAAAAGCCCTGGGCGAAGGACTGCGTGCACGTGTCCTTCGGCATGATCTCCTTTGAGGGTCAGGCCTTCTCCACCCGCAAGGGTCGCGTGGTCTACCTGGAGGATGTGCTGAACCAGGCCATGCAGAAGGCGCTGGACATCATCAACGAGAAGTCCCCCAACCTGCCCAACAAGGAAGAAGTCGCCCGCCAGGTGGGCATCGGCGCTGTGATCTACTCCGACCTGAGCAACGGCCGCATCAAGGACATCGACTTCTCCTTCGACCGCGCCCTGAACTTCGACGGCGAGACCGGCCCCTATGTGCAGTACACCCACGCCCGCTGCTGCTCCGTGCTGCGCAAGGCTGCCGAGGTTGACCTGCCCGAGGTGGACTACGCCGCCCTTTCCGACGATGAAGCCCAGGCGCTGCTCCGCCTGCTGGGTCGCTTCCCGGACGTGATCAAGGAAGCCGCTGAGAAGTACGAGCCCTCCATGATCACCCGCGCCGTGACCGACATCGCCCAGGCCTACAACAAGTTCTACTACGAGCATCGCATCCTGGACGAAGACCTCACCGCCGCTGCCGCCCGCGTCGCCCTGACCAAGGCCGCGAAGGATGTTATCAAAACTGGTTTGTGGCTCATCGGCATCGAAGCGCCGGAACGCATGTAAGGCTCTTTGTTGCTGGGCAAATCATGTGACTTTCCACCTCATCCGGCCTTCGGCCACCTTGTCCAGGTCGCAATCGCAGATTGCTCCCCGCTTTGGCTAAAAATATGCCACTGGCATATTTTCTTAACGCGTCGCGCCCTCAAGGGGAAGGCTCTTGCATGGCCATGCGCTAAGGCTTCCCCTTGAGGGGAAGCTGTCGCCGTCAGGCGACTGATGAGGTGGAAACTCCAACCATCGCCCAGTTGATTTCCCACAAAAACCGCTTGCACTTTCCCGTTCCACCTATTATAATAGAACGGTACATTGACGGAGACCGCTTCCCCCGCTGCGTCCCAAGAGAGTATGCCCACGGCTGCAAGGCATACGGCCAGCAAAGGATGCTCCCCATCTCCCGAGTACGCGGAGAGATCCGCCGGGCTGCTCCCGATACAGGGCATACGAGGGCGCTTCTTGCGCCGAAGCAAGGTGGTACCGCGAAGTTCAGCTTCGCCCCTGCACATAGGGGGCGAAGCTTTTTTCGTCCCAATACAGAAAAGGAGAGTTTTTCCATGAAGCTCAAGAATCTGGTCTCCAAGCGCTACAAGGAAACCCCCGCCGATTGCCAGATCGCCTCCCAGGCGCTGATGATGCGCGGCGGCTACATCAAGCCCGTGGGCAACGGCATCTTCACCCTGTTCCCCGTCACCAAGCGCATCACCTCCAAGATCGAGAAGATCATCCGCGAGGAGATGAACCGCATCGACGGCCAGGAGCTGCTCTTCCCCGTGGCGATGCCCGCCTCCATCTGGCGCGAGTCCGGCCGCTACGACGCCATCGGCTCCGAGCTGCTGCGCTTCAAGGATCGCTCCGAGCAGGACATGGTGCTGGGCATGACTCATGAAGAGGCCTCCGTGCATTTCGTGCGCGACATTGCCGACAGCTACACCCAGTATCCCTTCATGATCTACCAGATCCAGACCAAGTTCCGCGATGAGCCCCGCTGCCGCGGCGGCCTGATCCGCGTGCGCGAGTTCACCATGAAGGACGCCTATTCCTTCCACACCTCCCAGGAGGATCTGGAGCGCTACTACCAGGTCTGCTACGATGCCTACAACCGCATCTTCGCCCGCGCTGGCGTGCCCGAAGTGGTGGCTGTGGCCTCCGACAGCGGCATGATGGGCGGCAAGGTCTCCCACGAATACATGCTGCTGACCCCCGTGGGCGAGGACACCATCGTTCTCTGCCACGATTGCGATTACCGCGCCAACATGGAGGCCGCGCCCTGCATCGTGCCGGAAGTGACCTTCGAGGATGCACCCCTGCAGAAGGTTCCCACCCCCGGGACCAAGACCATCGAGGCTCTGTGCGATTTCCTGCACATCCCCGCCCAGCAGACCTGCAAGGCCGTGGTCTACCAGGAGAACCTCACCGACAAGATCGTGGTGGCCTTCCTCCGCGGCGATCTGGACATCAACGAGACCAAGCTGCGCAACTACCTCAAGGCCGAGATCCACGCCGCCGAGCTCACCGAGAACAGCCCCCTGTGCGCTGGCTTCATCGGCCCGGTAGGCATCAGCAGCGAAGTGCGCGTGGTGTATGACGCCTCCCTGAAGGGGCTGTGCTCCCTGGTGACCGGCGCCAACGAGCCCGATATGCACTACACCGGCCTGAACATCCCCCGCGACATTGGCGAAGTGGAATATGTGGATGTGGCCAAGGCCTACGACGGCGGCATCTGCCCCGTGTGCGGCAAGCCCAGCATCTACACCTCCCGCGGCATTGAGGTGGGCAACATCTTCCAGCTGGGCACCAAGTATACCGAGAGCATGGACATGACCTATGTCGCTCAGGACGGCTCCCTGCAGCATCCCATCATGGGCTGCTATGGCATCGGCGTTGGCCGCCTGGCCGCCTCCGTTTGCGAAGCCCACCGCGACGACTACGGCCCCATCTGGCCCATCTCCATTGCCCCCTGGCACGTGCATCTCTGCTCCATGCGCGCCGATGATCCCGAAGTCGCCGCCATGTCCCAGAAGATCTACGACGAGCTGACCGCCAAGGGCGTGGAAGTCATCTGGGACGATCGCCCCGTTTCCGCCGGCGTCATGTTTGCCGATGCCGACCTCTTCGGCGTGCCCGTCCGCGTCATCGTCAGCCCCAAGGGTCTCAAGAACGGCACCATCGAGATCTCCAAGCGCGACAAGTCCCTGCGCGACAACAAGCCCGCAAACGAAGCCGTCAACTTCATCTACGACCTCGTCGTCTCCGACCTCGCCGCCCTCAACTGCAAGCTGTAAGCGGGGCTTTGCCCCTGCACCCCACCAGAGGAGGCTCTGCCTCCTCTGGACTCCACCGGCAGAGGGCGCTGCCCTCTGCACTCCCGCGAAGGGTCTTCGACCCTTTCGAAACCCATCTTCTGTATTGGAAGATGGGTTTTTCCTTTGCTGGGGTCACGGAGCGCAACGGGCGCTCCGCGACGCGGGGACTGTTTGGCTACGCACCCCAAAAGCCTCCCTCCCCGAGGGAGGTGGCAGCCGCTTGCGGCTGACGGAAGGAGTGGTTCTGCCGCTTGCCTCAACACGCCACTTAATCGCCCGCCCACACTCTCAATTCCGCATTCCGAATTCCGAATTTTGCTTTCCCCATGTAACTTTTTTCTCCATCCTTGCCTTTCTGGTCACATTTCGCCTATATCCCCCATGCTTCTTCCCCTTTGGTTACATTACCCGCAAAACCTTGTCTTTTCACGAAAATTGTAGTATACTATTGCATTGTCGGGTTCTCTACCCGTCTTTCGCGTACCGATTATCCGAGTGAGGAGGACATCCATGCCTACGACTTCATTTGATAAAGAATCCATCAAAGCTTCCATTATTGGCAAGCTGCAGCGTTATAACGGCCGCACCATTCAGGAGGCCACCCAGCAGCAGATCTACAAGGCGCTGGCCACCACCGTCCGCGACCAGATCATGCAGAAGTACCTCATCTCCCGCGAGGAGCGCAAGGCCAACAAGAGCAAGCGCCTGTACTACCTCTCTGTGGAATTCCTTATGGGTCGCAGCATGTATTGCAACATGCTGAACCTGGTCTCCACCGATGCCTACCGCGAGGCGCTGGCCGATCTGGGCATCGACATCGATGCCATCCTGAAGGAAGAGCCCGAACCCGGCCTGGGCAACGGCGGCCTGGGCCGTCTGGCTGCCTGCTTCCTGGACAGCCTCTCCTCCCTGGACCTGCCCGCCATGGGCTGCACCATCCGCTACGAGTATGGCCTCTTCCGCCAGAAGATCGTGGACGGCCAGCAGGTGGAGCTGCCCGACTCCTGGCTGGACAACGGCAACTCCTGGGAAATGGCCGTGATGGAGGACGCCTGCGAGGTACACTTCAACGGTCATGTGGACGCTGTGGAAGTTGACGGCGTGACCAAGTACGTCCACCGCGATTACAACACCGTGGAGGCCGTGCCCTACGATATGCCCATCGTCGGCTACGACACCGCCACCGTCAACACCCTGCGTATGTGGTCTGCCCGCAGCCCCAAGCGCATCGACCTGAACTCCTTCGGCCAGGGCAAGTATGTCCAGGCTGTGGAAGAGATCGAGCTGGCCGAGACCATTTCCAAGGTGCTCTACCCCGAAGACAACCACTACGAAGGCAAGATGCTCCGCCTCAAGCAGCAGTATTTCTTCACCTCCGCCACCCTGCAGTACATCCTGAAAGATTTCAAGAAGCTGCACGGCAACGATTTCTCCAAGCTGCCTGAGAAGGTCTGCATCCACATCAACGATACCCACCCCGGCGTGGCCATTCCCGAAATGATGCGCCTGCTCATGGACGAGGAAGGCCTGGGCTGGGACGAAGCTTCCGCCATCGTGCAGAAGACCTTTGCCTACACCAACCACACCATCATGGCCGAAGCCCTGGAAAAGTGGCCTGAGGCCATGATGCAGCAGCTGCTGCCCCGCCTGTATCAGATCATCGAGGAGATCAACCGCCGCTTCTGCGCCCGCCTGTGGAACGAGTTCCCCGGCCAGTGGGAGCGCATTGGCCAGATGGCCGTTATCTCCTATGGTCAGATCCACATCGCCAACCTGTGCATCGCCATGTCCTTCTCTGTCAACGGCGTGTCCATGCTCCACGGCGAGATCCTCAAGGACGAGACCTTCCACGATTTCAACCTGGTCATGCCCGAAAAGTTCACCGCCATCACCAACGGCATCACCCATCGCCGCTGGCTGATGAGCTGCAACCCCGAGCTGACCAGCCTGATCAAGGAATCCATCGGCACCGACTGGATCAAAGATCCCGAGCAGCTGGAAAAGCTCATGCCCTTTGCCAATGATCCCGCCTTCCGCGAGAAGTTTGCCGAGATCAAGCTGCACAACAAGCAGCGCCTGGCCAAGCTGGTGAAGGATCGCCAGGGCATCGATGTCGACCCCACCTTCATGTTCGACGCCCAGTCCAAGCGCCTACATGAGTACAAGCGTCAGATGCTGAACGCTCTGCACATCCTGGTGCTGTATAACCGCATCGTGTCCGACGAATCCTTCACCATGGAGCCCCGCGTGTTCTTCTTTGGTGCCAAGGCTTCCCCCGGATACTACCGCGCCAAGCAGATCATCCGCTTCATCAATGCGCTGAGC
Organism: Clostridia bacterium; assembly: GCA_017463245.1. Lineage (GTDB taxonomy): Bacteria > Bacillota > Clostridia > Christensenellales > Aristaeellaceae > UBA11524. The sequence continues at coordinate 92,757 of JAFTPN010000017.1, read as the reverse complement.
AACCTCATCGCCAAGCACCCCCGCGCCCGCAAGTACCTGCAGGTGGTCTTCCTGGAGAACTACGACGTTTCCACCGCTGAGATCCTCATCCCCGCCGCGGAAGTGTCCGAGCAGCTCTCCACCGCCTCCAAGGAGGCCAGCGGCACCGGCAACATGAAGTACATGATGTACGGCGCTGTGACCATCTGCACCATGGACGGCGCCAATGTGGAGATCAGCCAGCAGGTCGGCATGGACAATATCTACATCTTCGGTATGCGCTCCGACACCGTGCGCGATATGTACCGCGAGCGTAACTATAACCCCATGCAGATCTACGAGACCAACCAGGAGATCCGCCAGGCTCTGACCCAGATGATCGACGGCACCCTGTTCCCCAACAATGCCACCGTCCTGCAGGAGCTGTACCACAGCCTGCTCATCGGCGACTATGGCAACATGGCCGACCCCTACTTTGTCCTGAAGGACTTCGGTTCCTACTCCATGGCGCAGCGCCGCCTCAACGCCGACTACGCCGACCGCGAGAAGTGGCTCAAGATGGCCATCACCAACACCGCCATGTCCGGCGTCTTCTCCTCCGACCGCACCATCCGCGAATACAACTCCACCATCTGGCACCTGGACCCCATGCATAAGTAACGAGGCGAGGGGTTCCACCCCTCGACCCCGCCCAAGGGGACGTTGTCCCCTTGGGAATCCCCTACCAAAGGGTCTTCGACCCTCTGAACTCCCTTTCGGGGAGAGCATTGCTATGCGATCTTCGAGCAGGGGTCACGCCGCGCTATGGGCGCGCCGCGACGCGGGGGAAGTAACTAAGGCTCCCCTTCGTAGGGGAGCTGTCCCGAAGGGACTGAGGGGTTGAGCCTCCCTTGTGTAAAGGGAGCTTTCAGCGCTTGCGCTGACTGAGGGAGTGGTTCTGCCGCTTGCTCCATAGCGCTGCTCTGCCCGCCGTGCCACACTCTCAATTCCGCATTCCGCATTCCGAATTCCGAATTATTCTCCAAGGAGAACTGCCATGCTGCTCCACGACTCCCACAAGGCATTCTTCCGCCAGCCCGCCGGCCCTGCCGTGGCTGGCTCCACCGTTACCATCCGCTTCCGCTGCGACGAGGCTGCCAGCGTTGTGCTGCGCACCTGGACGGGCAAGGAACTGGCCTATCCCATGACCTTCGATGGCAAGGAGACCTGGTCTGTGTCCATCACCCTGCCCGGCGAGCCGGGGCTTTTCTGGTATGATTTTATCATCTATCACCAGGATGGCCGCATCCTGCGCTATGGCAACCAGTCCGACCTGCAGGGTGGCGAAGGCCGCCTGTGGGACGAGGGCATCGAGTCCTTCCAGATCACCATGTATGATCCCGCCTTCACCACGCCGGACTTCATGCACGGTGCCACCATCTATCAGATCTTCCCCGACCGCTTCCACCGCGCCCCCACCGCCTCGGTGGACGATCGCACCGACCGCCACATCCACGAAAGCTGGGACGAGGATCTCCTCACCGACAGCGATCCCCGCAGCGGCGACCACATGGCGCTGGACTTCTTCGCGGGTACCCTCACCGGCATCCAGGAGAAGCTGCCCTACCTGAAGGAGCTGGGCGTTGACGTGATCTACCTCAACCCCATTTTCCGCGCCCGCTCCAACCACCGCTACGATACCGGCGATTACACCCAGATCGACCCCCTGCTGGGCAACGAAGCGGAGTTCCGCGCCCTGTGCCAGGCCGCAAAAGACCAGGGCATGGATGTGATCCTGGACGGCGTGTTCTCCCACACCGGCGAGGACAGCCGCTACTTCAACCATTTCGGCCACTACGATACCATCGGCGCTTATCAGGGGCCTGAATCCCCCTACTACGACTGGTACACCTTCAAGGGTTCCCGGGACGAATACGCCTGCTGGTGGGGCATTCCCTCCCTGCCGGAGTGCCGCAAGGATAACCCGGACTACCAGCACTTTATGTTCCAGGACAAGGAGGGCATCGTGCCCCGCTGGATCCATGCCGGTTCCTCCGGCTGGCGGCTGGACGTGGCGGACGAGCTGTCCATGGACTTCCTGCGCAAGCTGCGCGTGGCCGCCAAGAAGGCCGATCCCCAGGCCGTGGTGCTGGGCGAGGTGTGGGAGGACGCCAGCAACAAGGTGGCCTATGGCCAGATGCGCTGCTACTGCACCGGCGACACCCTGGACTCCGTGATGAACTACCCCCTGCGCGAGGCCATTCTGGCCTTTGTGACTGGCGAAGGCACCGCCCACGACCTGGCGCGGCTCATCAACCACCAGGCCGAGGTGTACCCCGCCCAGTTCCGCTATGCGCTGATGAACCTCATCGGCTCCCACGACCGCGCCCGCGTGCTGAACGTGCTGTGCGGCAAGGAAGGCAAGGAGCTGCCCAAGGCCGAGCAGCAGGCGCTGCGCCTGACCCCCGCCGAATACGAGCTGGCCGTGCGCCGCTACAAGCTCTGCGTGGACATCCTCTGCGCGCTGCCCGGCTGCCCCACCATCTACTATGGCGACGAGGTTGGCCTCACCGGCTGCCCCGACCCCTTCTGCCGCCGCCCCTTCCCCTGGGCGCGCCAGGACGAAGCCCTGCGCGACTTCATTTCCGCCAAGCTGACCCACCACCAAGAGAGCGATGTGCTGAAGTTCGGCCATTGCGAGGTCACCGCGATCGACAACGACACCCTGACCATCACCCGCTCCCTGGACGGCACGGATGCCTTTGGCAATGCGGTGGACAAGCAGGGCAAAGAGGTTTTCACCATTCGCAGGTAAACAAAAGGAACCGCTCTACGAGCGGTTCCTTTTTTCCTTGTTCAGTTATCCCATTCCTTCATAGGAACATTTTTCAATCACTCCCGTTAGGGCGCACCCATGATCTCTTCCCAAATACCAAGCTCATTGAGTTGGTCACTCAGGTTCCCATCCTTAAGGTTTGTCCACATAGAAGCACGGAGCAACAAACCCCTATCAGCCGTGTAAACTCTTTCTATCTTCTCTTCCGGAATACTTTCATGCAGCTCGCCATCCCGATACTCAAACTGAAAAGTCGTTCCTGCTGTGTCGTTGGATACAAGCTGAAGCGATGTCTCGGTGGGCTGCGTCCATGTCAGATCAGAGCTGCTTATGTGACTAGTGGGCGTAAATATCAATGTCCAAGATCCCGTGCCATCGGGATTCAGTTTGAAATAAACGTATTTATCGGCCTGCTGCCGGTATTCCTCATAATAGCCAGCTTCAAATCCATCTATGTATAATATCCCTGTTTCCGACCACAGGAACCAGATGTTCGCCGTGGGGTCAAACGCCTCCGCGCCAGCCACGGACACGCAGCCCAACACCAGCATCAGGCAAAGCAAAACGGAAACCAGCTTTTTCATATGCACTTTCTCCTTTTCCGGGGCAAGCCCGCTATGTTGTAAAAATTTTACCATACTTTTTACCCCCCCCCTCAACAATTTAACACAAATTTAATATTTAGATAGAAAAAGAGCCGCTACGCAGCGACTCCAAATATTCCATCTTATGCGGTTGTAGGGGCGAACTGTGTTCGCCCGCTGCTCCATGTATCTAAGCAGCTTGGCCTTCTGCGTTGCTCCGGGCGATCTCAGATCGCCCCTACATCGCAACCAGGAGGCCTCACAATTCCAGCATTTCCAGATGGGCATCCATAGCGTTCTTCACCCTGACCAGCGCTTCCGTGGCCTCTTCCCGGTTCGGGTAAACCGCAATGGTCTCCCAGCTGCTGACCCGCGTCTGCACCACCAGGGATCGGCCATCCACCCGCAGCCCGCCATAGCAAAGCAGCAGCTTGGTCTTGTCCGGGCTGAGCAGCCGCATGTACTGCCTTGGTCTGACAACCGTCCCATTGGGCAGCGCAAATTCAAAGTCGGCAAGGCTCTCCCCCAGCGCCTCCGGAAGAATGTCCTGCAGGGCGCAGGTCACGGCGTCCATCACCTGATCCTCCATGGCGCTTTCCACCGCATCCTCGATGCGGGAAGCCAGCTCGTCCATGTCAAAATCTTCGCTCATGCTCACTTCTCCTTTTCACAGCAGTCCCAGCACATCCATGGGCGTTTCCAGTTGGGTGAATTCCGGCATTCTGCCCTTGGGCTGGTTGGTTCCGGCCTTCAGATACCACACCGCCTGAGCGGCCTGCATGCCCAGCGCCTGGGCGGTTTCCAGCTCCCTGCTGCCGCCGTCGCCCGCGTACAGGCACTCATTGGGCGCAACGCCTAGCCCCGCCGTGCAGCGGTGGAAGATGGCCTCGTCCGGCTTGGCCAGTCCCTCCACGCAGGAAAGCATGGCCGCGTCAAACAGCGGGAACAGCTCGCTCTGCCGGATGTACTCCGCTTCCTCTAAAAAGCAGTTGGTGATCAGCCCGATCTTCACACCCCGCGCCTTCAGCGCCCGCAGCATGGGCAGCACCTCCGGGTGCAGGTGATCGAAGGACGCCCGCTTGGCCGCGCGGCGCTTTTCGCCCATCAGGGTCAGCAGCCCATCGGAATAGCAGCCGAACTGCCGCAGCACCGGGGTGAGCGCCTCCTCCAGGCTGACCTTCCCCAGCGTGCGATCCATCTCCGAGGGATACCACGCCGAGCGGAAGTCCTCCACCGGGATGCCCGCATCCGCCGCCATTTCCGCGCTGAAATACAGCGGGCAGGCGTGGAGGGTGATCAGCGTTTCGTACATATCGAAGATGACCGCCTTCACCATGCCTATTCCTCCTCCACCCGCTTCAGCCTTTTGCGGCTGTACACCTTCTTGCTCTCCACGGTGCGGCTCACCGGGTTCACATCGCCCCAGGAGCCGCGCTGGCTCAGGTGATACTCCCGCTGGGCGCGCTTGCTCTGCTTTTTCAGGGAAACGATTTTCTTCATGCCCTTTTCCTTACTGCCCAAACAGGTTCTCCAGCACATCGCCGATCACATCGGTGATGTTATCTGCCGCACCGGTGCCGCCGCCCACCAGGCTGGTGATGAACTCTCCGCACTCGCCCTTGAGCACCTTGGTAGCAGCCTTCTTGGTGTCGCTGTCCGCCAGGCGATAGTACTCGATGAGTTTCTTCTCGGTGGTGGTCACCTTCATGGAGGTGTTGGCGTTGGCAGGCGTCTTGGGCTTGGTGGTGGTGGTCTTCTTGGTGGTCGTAGTGGTTTTCTTGGTGGTTGTCTTTTTGGTGGTGGTGCCCTTGGCCGCATTCAGCAGCGAGGCCTGGGTCACGCCGCAAGCCTTGGCGATCTTCTTCAGCTGCGCCTGGGAGAGATCTTTCTCGCCCCGCTCGGCCAGGCTGATGTCGTTGGCCGTGAGCCCGCCGCCCACCTTTTTCGCCAGCTTTTCCTGGGTCAGATCCGCACCGGTGCGGGCTTCCTTGATCAGCTTGCCTACCTTGCTTGCCATGTGTTTTTCCTCCTTATGTGATCGTTGGTTGAACTTTCTGTGCCTTTCCTTGAATTATTCCCTGCTTTCCATTATACTGTATACAGCGGTTTACCGCAAGAAAGGACGATTGCTATGGATATCCAGAAGATCATTTCCGACGTGCTGGCCAAGCTGGAGGGCGACGATAACCTGATCGCCAAGTTCACCGCCGATCCCGTCAAGACCCTGGAAGGCCTGCTGAACGTTGACCTCCCCGACGACCAGATCAACGCCGTCATCGACGCCATCAAGGCCAAGCTGAACCTGAACGAAGTCGCCGAGAACGCCTCCGGCATCCTGGGCGCCATCAAGAACATCTTCAAGAAGTAACCACCAGAGGCTCTGCCTCTGGACTCCGCCCAAGGGCTCTGCCCTTGGGAATCCCGCGAAGGGCCGTTCGGCCCTTTCGAAACCCACTTTCTGTATTGGAAGTGGGTTTTTCCTTTGCAGGGGTCACGGCGCATAACGGATGCGCCGCGACGCGAGGCAAGTAGCTTTCCACCTCATCCGGCCTTACGGCCACCTTCCCCTCAAGGGGAAGGCTTATTGCGTGACCATGCACCATGGCTTCCCCTTGAGGGGAAGCTGTCCCGAAGGGACTGATGAGGTGGAAAGCTGCATCATGCACCCAGCCACTTGGCTGTACATATGTAGGGGCGATCTGCGATCGCCCGCCGCCACACTCAATTCCGAATTCCGCATTCCGAATTCCGAATTCCCTTCCCCGCCTTCCTCCCTGCCGCATACGCGCCTCCGCCCACCGCGGTGTTCACGATTGCGCAGCCCAGGAAGATCAGCTCATTGGCGAACATCATGGTTTTGTTGCTCACCAGCAGGAAGACGATGGTGGTGATGCTCCACACCGCGCCCAGCACCGCCAGCCCAATGCCGGAGGTTTTGATGTACCCCAGGCTCTCGGACTTGTCGATCTCGGTGAACTGCTCCTTCAGCCGCAGCAGCTTCACACTGCCCAGCAGCAGGTAGAACAGCGGCAGCATGCACAGGATGTACCACGGCACCACATAATTACACAGGCCTGCCCAAGTGGGCAGCACCCCCGCGGTGATGAACGCCGCCACAGCCAGCACCCAGCCCGCCAGGCACAGCCAACTGCAGGTACGGCGGGTCTTTTTGTCCATGGTGTACCAGCTGCCGGTGTAGCGCTGCACCAATTTATCCTTGCCCGTTTTGGGATCCACCTGATACTCGGTGGTAAACAGCTTTTGCATTTCTGCACGACGCATATCGTTGCCTCCTCAGGCCTGCCTGCGCTGGTGACGCAGGGCAAAAATCTCCAGCATGGCCGCTTCCAGCGAACCCTCCTGGTTCATCCGACCGCTCTTGATGCGGTACTCCGTATCCAGGCAGATCTCTACCGCCTGCTTGACCTCCCGCCCGGTGTAGGCCTGCGCCTGGCGGATGCACCGCTCCGCCGCAAAGGGCGCAATGCCCAGCTTCTGCTTGATATCCTGGGGGGATTTCTTTTCAAACTGCATGATCTTCACGTGCTGCAAGAGGCGGTATTGCCGCAGCAGCATGGCCAGAATGCCAATGCGGTCGGAGCCGCTGATGAGCATATCCCGCAAAAGGCCAAAGGCCTTGCCCTCCTGCCCGGCCACCACCGCATCCACCATTTCAAACACCGTACACTCAATGGAGCGGGTGGACACCGCCCGCACGTCCTCGTCAAGGATGTCCGTGCGCTCCCCGGCCAGGGCGGCCAGCTTTTCCATTTCGGTGTGCAGAAGGGCGGTATCGTTGCCCACGGTGAAGGCCAGCAGCGAGGCCGTTTGCGGTGCGCATTGCTTGCCCATGCTGCCAAAGCTACGGATGATCCATTGGTTCAATTCCACATCGTTCAGCTGGGCGAAGCTCACCACGGTGCCATGCTTCTGCACCGCCTTGTAGAGCTTCTTGCGGGCGTCCGCCTTGCCCCGCTGCACAAACACCATGACGCAGCTTTCCGGCACGTGCTGCAAATAGTCCAGCAGCCTGTCGTCTGCCTCGGCACGGCCAGAAAGCGCCGGATGCTCCCGCACCACCACCAGCCGCTGGTCGGCCAGGAAGGGCAGCGTTTCCGCCGCGGCGATCAGCGCATCGGTGGGGGGATTGTCCATCAGGTTCTCGTTCAGCTCCTCCAGGCCTTCGGGCAAAAGCTTTTTGCGCAGCGCCGAAAGGGCGGCGGCCTTGATGTTCTCCTCCGTCCCCTCCAGCAGGTATGCGCCCCGCAATTTGCCCTCCTTGATGGCCTGCATAAATTCCTTGCGATCCATAATCTCCTCTCCGGCTCACCGCATGGTTTCCACGGTGAAGCCGCCCGGTTCAAAATTGATGGTCACAGCGCCGCCCGCGCTGGTATCTGCCATGGGAATATCGCCCCGCCGCGCCTCCATGGAAAGGCTGCGCTCCTCGCTGCCGCAAGACAGGAGCAGCAGCTGCAGCGAAACCGCCTGCAAAAAGGCAGGCAACGTGCTGCTTTCCGAGCCATGGTGCGCCGCCTTCAGCACATCCGCAGGCATGGCGGCGTACATTTCATACATGCCATCCAGGTCGCCGGTGAGCAGCATGGTGCTGCCCTTCACCTCCGCCAGCAGCGCAAGGCTGTACAGGTTCGCGTCCTGATTTGGCCGCACCCTGCCTTTCTCCGGCCAAAGCACCGTGAGCTTGCCGCTGGGCAGGGCAATTTCGTCGCCCCGAGCCAGATAAGCGATCTCCGTGCCGGTCTGCTTCAGCAGCTCCAGGGCAGCCAGCACTTCTTCATCCACCTGAGCCGTCTCCGCACCCCAGGGCAGATAGCACCTCGCCACCGGAATGTGGCTATCCACCAGCGCGGCCACGCCAGCAGCATGGTCGGCGTGGAGATGGGTCAGCACCAGGGCGTCCAGGCTGATGCGCCGCTGGTGCAAATAGCTGGCCAGGGCCTCGCCATCCTCGCCGGTATCGATGGCCAGAGAGTAGCCTTCGTCCTGCAAAACGGCTGCATCGGCCTCACCCACGCTGAGCTGCACATACTGCGTGCCCTGCTGCGGCCATGGGAAAACCGATGCTGCCAGCAGCGCTACACTCAAAACGATCGTCAATGGGCGGTGCTTGCGCCACCACCAGCTCATGCCCAGCAGCAGCGTGACCCAGGCCACCGCCGTGAACACATTGGCTCTGCACGTCCACAGGGTGATGCCCGGGGCATCGCCCAGCCACCGCACCACCACCAGCATACCATTCAGCAGCGCCGCCGTCAACCGCCCCACCAGCGCAGCCAGCGGAGGAAAGGGCAGCAGCGCCAGCGTGACCCAGCACAGCACGATGAGCCCCGTGGCGGCGCCCAGCACCAGCACGTTCAGCAGAATGCCCAGCAGGGGCAGCTCCTGAAACCAATACAATTCCGGCAGCAGAATGCCGATCTGCGCTCCCAGTGCCCGACACAGCCCGTTCCATGGTTTTTCCAGGTGCTTGGGCGTCCACAGGCTTTTCAGCCAGGGTGCTACCAACGTCAGCCCCAGCATGGCACCGTAGGTCAACTGAAAACTCAGACTGGTGAGCTGCGCCGGGGAAAGCACCAGCTGAATCAGCCACGAGGCACTCAGCAAGTGCAAGGCGCTGCGCTGGCGGTGCTTCAATGCGCCGAACTCATACAGCAGAAACAGCAGCGCGGCACGCAGCACCGGGGCATTCATGCCCGTGAGCCAGCAATAGACCGCCAGGACCGCCGCGGTGACGGCAAAGCGCGTCTTTCTGGAAAGCCGCAGCTTCCACAACAGCTTGCTCATCAGGCCAGCCAACACGCCCACATGGAAGCCGGATACCGACAGGATGTGGGCGATCCCCAGCCGGCTGAAGGCCTGTCGATCCGTCTCCGGGATCAGGTTCTGGCTGCCCAGCAGCAGCGTGGAGGCATACTCTCCTGCCTGCTGCCCCATGGCCTCCCTCAGCCATTGGGACAGCCTGTGCCGCAGCGCCGCCGCCATGCCCATGGGGTGCCGGCTTGCCTCGGTCAGCAAGCCATCCCGGCCATACACGCCGACGGTGACGCCCTTTTGCAATAAGTATTCCCGAAAGTCATACCCGCCGGGGTTATCCGCGCCGCCGGGATGATAGACCTGCGCCGTCACCGTGATGCAACAGCCCGGCGTCAGTCCCTCCGGCAGGGGTTCCTCGTCCTTGAGGTAGAATGACCAATAGGCTCCGCTGTGCAACGGCGTGCCATTCAGCGTCACATCCCGCAAAAGGCTGCGCACCTGGCCGTCCTCCCGCTGGCGGATCTCCTCCGCCACCACGCCGGAAACGGTATACTCGCCCTCTTGCGGCAGCGTGGGATGATAGGCTGCATACCCCAGCAGGCACCCCACGGCCAGCACCACCGCCATGGCTCCGGCAAAGCGCTGCGGCCAGCGCAGCAGCCAGCAAGCCAGCACCGCGCACAGCAGCAGCGGAAGGAACAGCACCCACGCCGTGGCCGCCCGACCGACCAGAATGCCCGCCGCCAATGCCAGCGCTGCACCCGGCACCAGCCAGGCGTAGTCACGGTAGGTCATACGGTGTAGGGGACAAAGCGCTCGGCCAGCACGGCATCCAGCCGCACGCTCCGCGCCTCGGCCAGCAGACCCACGGGGTCAATGCCCGGGTTCAGGTGGGTGATGATCACCCGGCCAGCGCCTGCATCCTTGGCCAGCTGCGCCGCCTTCGCCGCGGAAAGGTGAGGTTTGCTGCTGCTCCATGCCGCCTCCGGGAACAGGCCATCGGCCAGCAACAAGTCGCAGCCCCGGGCGAAGTCCACCATGCCCGCCACCTCGTTGGTATCGCCAGTGTAGCACAGGCTGCGGCCATCGGCGGTGAGGCGGTACATTACCCCCGGCACAGGATGCCGCGCCGCGCCCACCTGCACCTGCACATCGCCCAGCTGCAGGCAGTCGCCGCTCTGCACATCATGCAGGCAGAAGGCCGGGCTGGCCAGCAGCGCCTGGCGCACCAGCGCGCGCTTGTCCAGCGGCGCATAGACGTGCAGCGGCTCCACGCCCTGCACCATCAGGCTCTCCATGCGGTAGATCAGGGGCAGCAAATCGCTGCAATGGTCATAATGCCAATGGGAAAGCAGCACCGCCGTCAGCTGCTCCGGCGCGGTATAGCGGCACAGCGCTGCCAGCGTGCCGCTGCCCATGTCCATTTGCAGGCGGGTATCATTGTGACTCACAAGATAACCGGAGGTAGCGCCATCCGTGGCCGGAAAAGGGCCGTTCACGCCCAGACAGATCAGTTTCATGGGATCGTCTCCCTTACGCAAATAATATGTAGAATTTCGACAGCGCGCGGGTTGAACCCTTTTGCATACATGAAAAAGACAGCGGAGTATCCGCTGCCTTCACATATTCCTTTGCAGCACGCCCTCGTCATGCTGATGCTTCTTCACATAGCGCAGCAGCCTCCGGCACCAGCGCTCGGTGGCCTTCACATCGCTGCACAGCGCCGCCACAATGCGCTCACCCTCCTGCAGGCAGCGCTGATACTGCTCCTGATTCAGCTCACCTGCGGCATAGGCGGCGTCCAGCTCGTCCCGGTCGTCGATCTTCACATCCCCCTGGGGCGAGAAGATTACATCCAGGTAGGCGTCCACAAAAGCTGCCACGCCATCTTCATCAAACTCCACACGGTCGATCACATCCGCATACCACACGGCCACACGGCCACTTCGCCGAAACTTGGCCGTCAGCACGTGATGCGCTCCCTCCGGGATCAGCTGCAGCCAGGTAATGCCTGCGCCGCACACGGGAACCTTCCCCGCCCTGGGCATGTGCCAATGGCAGTATTCCCCGCCGGTGATGCGGATCAGGCACGCCATGCCGCAAAACTCGGGCATCTCCACCCGCATCTGCGCATAGGGAAAGTGGGCAAAGCCCCAGCCGTCCCGGTCAAGCCGCTTGCGCTTCATGGTGATCTCCTTCATTCCCTTACGATCGTCAGCTTCAGCCCTTCGTCTTCCGTTGGCGGCTCAAACAGCGCATTGGCCTTGGCCAACAGCCCCTCATCCACCAGGTATTCGTCCATGTTGCTGCGTCCCTCCAGCACAGCAGCATTGCGGGAAGCGATACGCCGCTGCCATTCCTCCTGCGGAATGTCCAGGTAGCGCCAGTCAACCTCCACATCATGGAAGAAGTCCCCGGCCTCCCGGCGGCTTGCCCGGCTCCAGCAGCCCATGTCCATCACCACATTCGCACCACCCTGCACCAGCTGCCTGCCAAGGTGATACAGATAACGAATGCACCGCTGGGCGTATACATCATACTGGTCGCCTAAAGGCTCGGGGAAAACGGTCTGCATCAGCTCGTCGCAGGAAAGGCGTAGGGCGCGTTCCTCCTTTTCCACCTTGCGGGCATAGGTGGTCTTGCCGCTGCTGATGCGTCCAATGAGCATGATCACCTTCGCCATCAGTTTGCCTCCTGGGGCGCATACAGCTGCATCGAGCGGGTCACCGCCGCCAGCTCATCCGCCGTCATGGTGGGAACGGTCAGCACATAAATGCCCTCTGCCGCCTGCACGTGGAGGCGAATGTTTTCCCCGTCCTCCATGCGCACGCTCTGCATGCCTGCCAGGGGCTGGCCAGCCACTTCGGCAATGTGGTAATCGCCCTTCTGCACAAATTCCAGCGCCCGCGCCGGATAGATGCTCTGCACCTGCAATTGCAGCTGCTGGCCTGCCAGTTCGGCGGTGTAGTTCAGCAGCATCACCCGGGCAAAGCCGTCGCCATAGGCCACGTCGTAGCTCATGCCGCCGGTGAGGGTCAGTCCGCTGCCGCTGACAGCATACAGCGCCGGAACAGGAAACGCCCGCAGCATGGTCTCCAGCTCGCTTTCGCTGGTCAGCGTGGTGGCGGGGGAAGCCGTCAGCAGGGGCTGATCCTGGGACACGATCACCTTTTCCGGGTTGGCCTGGGGGTGACCCAGGATCACCGCCACGTAGAACACGGCCACCACCACAAGGGTCAGCAGCGTGCCGAATATGATCTTCAGCGCCTTCTTGGCCACTGGATTCACTTCCTTTCATCCATGTATTACTATAATGGATGGGAACAGCGTTGTCAAATCAACAGACAATGATGTTACAAGAGGATTTCCTTCGTTTTTTTGTTCGCAGCCCTTGACGTATAGGGCCAAGTGTGCTATCATCCTTAGCGGTAACTGAATACCTTATCACGAGTGACGGAGGGATGGGCCCTGTGAAGTCACGGCAACCGGCATATGCTTGGTGCCAAATCCCACAGCGCAGCACAGACCCGCACCCCGGGGCGCTGGCAGATAAGGACAGTCGCAAGATTGCATCCCGCCTGATTCATGTGCAGATCAGGCGGTTTTCTTTTTCGACCGAAGCAAAGGAGACACACAAATGCGCAAACTGTTCACTTCCGAATCCGTTACCGAAGGACATCCCGACAAAATGTGCGACCAGATCAGCGATGCTGTGCTGGACGCCATCCTTGCCCAGGATCCCATGGCCCGCGTGGCCTGCGAGACCTGCACCACCACCGGCATGGTGATGGTCATGGGCGAGATCACCACCACCGCCAAGGTGGACGTGCCCGAGATCGTCCGCGAGGTGGTGCTGGACATCGGCTACAATTCCTCTGACATGTGCTTCGACGGCAATTCCTGCGCCGTGATGACCGCCATCCATGCCCAGAGCCCCGATATCGCCATGGGCGTGGACGCGGCGCTGGAAACCCGCGACCAGGCCGCCAACGAGACCGGCGCTGGCGACCAGGGCATGATGTTCGGCTACGCCTGCGACGAGACCCCCGAAATGATGCCCATGCCCATCGCCCTGGCACACCGCCTGACCCTGCGCCTGGCCAAGATCCGCAAGGAAGGTCTGCTGACCTACCTGCGCCCCGACGCCAAGAGCCAGGTCACCGTGGTGTATGAGGACGGCAAGCCCGTGGCTGTGGACACCGTGGTCATCTCCACCCAGCATGACCCCGATGTGACCCAGGAGCAGATCGCCAAGGACATGATGGAATACGTCATCAAGCCCGAGATCCCCGCCGAGCTGCTTTCCGACGAGACCAAGTATTTCATCAACCCCACCGGCCGCTTTGTGCTGGGCGGCCCCGCAGGCGATACCGGCCTGACCGGCCGCAAGATCATTGTGGATACCTACGGCGGCTATGCTCCCCACGGCGGCGGCGCCTTCTCCGGCAAGGATCCCACCAAGGTGGATCGCTCCGCTGCCTATGCCGCCCGCCACGTGGCCAAGAACATCGTGGCCGCTGGCCTGGCCAGCAAGTGCGAGATCCAGCTGGCCTATGCCATCGGCGTGGCCAAGCCTGTGAGCCTGCTGGTGGATACCAAGGGCACCGGCGTGGTGGCTGACGATGTACTCTCCGCCGCGGTGGAGAAGGTCTTCGACCTGCGCCCCAACGCCATCATCAACCGCCTGAACCTGCGCCAGCCCATCTACCGCCAGACCGCCGCCTACGGTCACTTTGGCCGCACCGATGTGGAGCTTCCCTGGGAAAAGACCGATTTCGTGGACGCCCTGAAGGCCGCCGTGAAATAAGTCTTGCAATTTCAAACTAAATAGAGTATACTATTTAGGCCGTGTCACGATGAAGATTGGGTCCCGTGCGATCCTTCGGCGTGAACCTTGTCAGGTCCTGACGGAAGCAGCAATAAGCGTTTGCTGGATGTGCTGCGGGTTCGCCCAGTCTGAGTGGCACGGTTTTTTGTACCCTTCAGGGTACAAAAAACCGAATGCGGAATTCGGAATTCGGAATGCTGAATTATGTTTGTGCCGTCTCTTTTTCATCCTAAAAAAGAGAAACACATTCAATTCCGAATTACGCATTCCGAATTCCGAATTCTCCCGAAGGGAGCTGATCCCATGCCCCGCGACCTCACCCCCTGCGAGAAGATCGAGCGCAGCATCATCAAGCGGTTCCGCAAGGAGCTGTGGAAGCCCTTCATCGTGGCGGTGAAGCGGTACGAGCTGGTCAAGGCCGGCGACAGGATCGCCGTGTGCATCTCCGGCGGCAAGGACTCCATGCTCCTGGCCAAGCTGATGCAGGAATTGCAGCGCCACACCAACATCCCCTTCGAGCTGGAATTCCTGGTGATGGATCCCGGCTACAATCCCATCAACCGCCAGAAGATCGAGGAAAACGCCGCGCTGCTGGAGCTGCCCATCCACATCATCGAGACCGATGTGTTCGACGTGGCCAACAGCCAAACGGCCAATCCCTGCTACCTGTGCGCCCGGATGCGCCGGGGCTGCCTGTACAAGGGTGCCCAGCAGCTGGGCTGCAACAAGATCGCCCTGGGACATCACTTCAACGATGTGATCGAGACCACCGTGATGGGCATGTTCTACGGCGCACAGCTCCAGGGCATGATGCCCAAGCTCCACAGCCGCAACTTCCCCGGCATGGAGCTGATCCGCCCCATGTACTGCATCCACGAGGACGATATCATCTCCTGGAGCCGCTACAACGACCTGACCTTTATCCAATGCGCCTGCCGCTTCACCGAGCGAACCGAGGCTCAGGGCGGCGGCTCCAAGCGCAAGGAGATCAAGGAGCTGCTGCGCAAAATGCGCCAGGAGACCCCCGACCTGGAAAAGAACGTGTTCAACGCCATCCACAACGTGACCCTGGACACCCTGCCCGGCTACAAGTGGCGGGGCGAGGAGCATTCCTTCCTGGAGTGGTATGACGATTACGACCCCGTGTTTGATTGAGGTGCATGATGAACGATCATCTCACCGCCGTGGCGCAGGCTCGCACCAGCTTTGACCGGCTGCTGCAGCAGGAAAAGTACGCCGCGCTTATCCGTGACGACGGGCACCTGGAGCTGCTGCTGGGCATGATTGACCTCCAGCCCGGCCAACGTGCGCTGGACATTGGCACCGGCACAGGCTATCTTGCCTTTCCCCTGGCACAGCTGCAGCCCCAGGCACAGGTGCATGGCATCGACATTGCTGAAAATGTCATCCGGCGCAATGTTGAAGCCGCTGCCCGGCAAGGCCTCGGCAACCTGCACTTCGCTGCCTTTGATGGCCTTTGCTACCCCTTTCCTGCCCAGAGCTTCGACCTGATCGTTACCCGCTATGCCCTGCACCATTTCCCGCAGATGGAACAAACCGCTCAGGCCATCGCCGCGCTGCTAAAACCCGGCGGCAAGCTGCTCATTGCTGATCCGCTGCACCATCCGGAGGATCAGCATGGCGTGATCGACCGATTCATGGCGGTGAAAGCCGATGGGCATATGCGCTTTTATGATGTGCCGGAGCTGGAAGCTTTGTTCTCACCGCTGAAGCTGGAGCGCACCGTTTTTTCCACAATGCGCTTCCCCTTCCCGCCCAAGCCGGAATATGCCATCCTGCTGCAAAATCTCACGCCAGAGCAGAAGAGCTGGTATGCCCTCTCTGAAAAGGATGGCATCGTGCGTGTCGGCCACATCAGCGTGGGCAATCTGCTTTTCACCAAAGTATAGCCTCACGCCCACCCCTGCAGCCGCATCCGCTCGGAGATCAGCGCGATGAGCTCGCAGTTGGTAGGCTTGTCGTTTTCCGAAAAGACGCGGCGGTTCAGCACATCGGCAAAGGCGGAGGCGCCGCCCCGCTGCCATGTCATGTTGATGGCGTGACGGATGGAGCGCTCCACGCAGCTGGCGGTGGTATCAAAGCATTGCGCCACCGCCGGGTACAGCATATTGGTGACCCGTGCCAGATAGTCCGGCTTGTTCATCACCAGCAGCGCTGAACACAAAAGAAAGCGGTAGCCGCTTAGATGCACGGGAATGCCCAAGTCCAGCAGCAGTCTGGCCACAGCCTGCTCCGCAGTTTCCTCCGCCTGCTGGCCGCTATGCATTCCTCGCCCCGCCAGCCGCAGGATCTGCTCCAGCAGCACCGCCATATCCGCAGGCTTGAGCATATAATGCGACACGCCCAGATCCATCGCCCGGGTAATAAAGTCATCCCTGCTCAGCGCCGTGAGAGCAATAACCTTCGGCCGCTGCCTTTCCTCCATGCGGCTCACCGCCTCCAGCACCGCAAAGCCATCCAGCTGGGGCATAATCATGTCGCACACCACCACCGCCGGCAGCCGCTCCCGCATCAGCCGGATGGCCTCCACACCGTTCCTCGCCGCGCCGATCACCCGCACATTCGGGTGGCGGTTCAGCTCCTTCACCAAGCTTTCGCGCTGCTCCTGGTCATCCTCCGCCACCAGAACCCGCACCGGTCCCATGGGCATCTCCTCTTTTCCCTTGTTTGCCGTTTCCGGCAGATAACAGTCTGTATTCTATCGTTCATTATAGTCCAATTCCCAAAGAATTGTAGTGTCTATAAGAACAATTTTTGTCGAAATCTGTCGATATGCATGGAAAAAAGCAGAAAAACAAAATTCCCTCTTTACAAATTTGTTGGCCTGTGCTATACTTACTCTTGTTCGTGGGGCATTAGCGCAGCTGGTAGCGCACAACACTGGCAGTGTTGGGGTCAGCGGTTCGAATCCGCTATGCTCCACTCACCGGAAACTTGGGTTTCCGGCTTTTTTGTTTTTATCGGCAAAAGGAGGAAAGGGAATGATCCAAGCGCTCTTTTTCGATCTTGACGGCACGCTGCTCTCCTCCCGCAAAACGCTGCTTCCCTCCACCATCGCGGCGCTGCGCCTGTGCAAGCAGCAGGGCGTGAAGGTCTTTATGGCCACGGCGCGCTCGCCCCGCCTGGCGCAGAAGCTGGGCTGGCCGGAGGACATCGCCGCCCTGTTCGATGGCGGGCTGCACAGCAACGGGGCCTGCCTGGTGATGGGCAACAACACCACCTACACCTACATCGACCCCGATGCGGTGCGCCTGTGCGTGCAGGAGGTGGCCAGGCACGAGGGTGTGCAGCTCTCGTTGCACATGGAAGGCGACCTCCACGCCTTCAACCACTTCATGCCGGACAGGATGCTCGCTCCCTGGGGCATGAAGCGGGAGGACATCCTCCCCCTGGACGACTTTGCCGCCCACCATGCCGTGAAAATGCTGATCTATTACGACTACCTGCTGGAGGCCACCGGCAAGCTGATGCCAGAAACCCTCTACCCCGCCCTGCAAGCCGCCTGCGGCAGCAAGGCGCACATCTACCTCACCGATGGGGGCAGCACCATGCAGGTGGCCAGCCTGCAGGCCAGCAAGCACCTGGCCATCGAGCGGGTGCGCCAGCAGCTGGGGTTGAGCCGGGAGGAGATCGCCGTGTTTGGCGATGACCTGAACGATGTGGAGATGCTCTCCCATTGCCCCAACAGCGTGGCCATGGGCAATGCCCACCCCCAGGTGAAGGCCATTGCCGCCCATGTGACCCGCTCCTGCGACGAGGACGGCATTGCCCACGCCCTGCGAAATATTCTGCACGTTATCCCTTGACTTGGACACCGTGTCGCACTTTATACTGGTTGCGAAAGGAGGCAAGCGCATGGAGAAGCTATTGACCGTGACCCAGGTTTCCCGCGCCTGCGGCGTTTCCACCCGGATGCTGCGCTACTACGAAAAGCAAGGGCTGATCAACAGCAGCCGCCGGGAGGACTATGCCTACCGGATGTACACCGCTGAGGACGTGACCCGCCTGGTGCAGATCCTGGTTTTGCGCAAGCTGCGCATCCCGCTCAAGGACATCGCCATCATCCTGCAGGAGAAGGATCCCTCCCGCAGGCAGGAGGTGTACCGCCGCCACATCGCGGAAATTGACCAGGAGACCGAGGCGCTGGGGCTGATCCGCAGCATTTTGCAGCGCCTGGCCGATCACACGGACGACCCGGTATTGCTGCTGAGTCCGGAACTTACTGAGCTGACCGAAGCGCTTGCGCCCGAAAAAAGCAATTTGAAGGAGGAAGTGCCTGTGTCCGACCTGAACAACGCTGCCCAGAAGCTGGATGAAAGGCTGAACGTGCGCATTGTGCATCTGCCGCCCTGCACCGTGGCCAGCTACCACTACATCGGCAAAGACCCGGAGGAAGTGGTGGGCAACAGGGTCTCACGCTTCATTCAGGAAAGCAAGCTCTACGAAGTCAAGCCCGATGCCCGGATGTTTGGCTTCAACCACCCCAACCCCGGCGTGCTGGAGGGCGACCTCCACGGCTACGAGGATTGGGTCACCATCCCCGAGGATTTCTCCCTGCCGGAGGACTTTACCCGTCAGCATTTCCCCGGCGGCATGTACGCCGTGCTGACCATCAAGTTCCCCGAATTCCAATACTGGTGGAATCTGAACCAGTGGGTGGAAAAAAGCGAGGAATACGATATCGACTGGCGCGGTGATGAGAATACCATGGGCGGCTGCCTGGAGGAACACCTGAACTGGGTACGCTCCGCCCACCTGGGCTGGCCCAAGGACGGTACCGACGGACAGATCGACCTGATGTTCCCCATCAAACGGAAGAATCCCTGATCCCTCACCCCGGAAGGCCTTGCCCTCCGGGGCTTTTTCGTGGTTTTCGTTTTATTGTTCTCATGCACTTTGGGGATTCCTGCCGAAAAACCCCCTTTGCATCCAGGCGTTTTTCCATGAGTTTCGACAAGATGCAGCGAAACATCCGAAAATCCATTGTCAGGGACTTGTAAAATCGCCGTAAATTCTTTATCATAGAGGGGTACGCATCCCCCGTTTCCCTATACCAAATGATTGATATGGAGAAAACTTATGGACACGATTTTGATGATCATTAAGCTGCTGGGCGGCCTGGCCATGTTCCTCTACGGCATGGAGATCATGTCCGACGGCCTGAAGCAGGGTTCCGGCGAGGCGCTGAAAAAGTTCCTGGGCAAACTGACCCAGAACGCTTTCCTTGGCATGGTCACCGGCACGCTGGTTACCGCCATCATCCAGAGCTCCACCGCCACCATCGTGCTGACGGTAGGCCTCATCGGCGCTGGCATCCTGAACCTGCGCCAGGCCGTGAGCATTGTGCTGGGCGCCAACATCGGCACCACCGTCACCGCCCAGATCATCCGCCTGATGGACATCGATGCTGGCGGCGGCTCGCTGCTGGTGTTCTTCAAGCCCGATACCCTGGCGCCCATTGCGCTGGTGCTGGGCATTATCTTCATTATGTTCATCAAGCGGGACAGCCTGAAAAATGGCGGCCTCATTGCCATGGGCTTCGGCGTTCTGTTCACCGGCCTCATCGCCATGACCGATGCCGTGGAACCCCTGGCTGAATCCGAGATGTTCAAAAACGCCCTGTCCCAGTTTGCCAGCATGCCCCTGCTGGGCATCCTCACCGGCCTGGTGCTGACGGTGATCGTGCAGTCCTCCTCCGCCATGGTGGGTATCCTGCAGGCGCTGTCCTCCACCGGTGCCATGACCTTTAACCTGGTGTATCCCGTGATCATGGGCATCAACCTGGGCACCTGCGTCACCACCGCCATGGTCTGCTCCATCGGCACCGACAAGGACGCCAAGCGCACGGGCATCGTCCACATCGTGTTCAACACGGTGGGCACCATCCTCTTCATGATCGTTATGACCATCCTGAAGAACGGCGGCGCCTGGCCTACCCTGTGGGAAAGCATTGCCGACAGCGGCATGATCGCCAATTTCCAGACCCTGTTCAACCTGATCACCGCCATCGTGCTGCTGCCCTTCACCAACCTGCTGATGAAGATGTCCTGCGCCATCATCAAGGACGACCCGGTGAAGGAGTCCAAGTACCCCGAGCTCAACGGCCTGGACAAGAAGCTGATGATCTCCCCCGCCCTGGCCCTTTCCGAGGCTGCCCATTGCGTAGCCGTGATGGCCAAGGCCGCCAAGGAGAACGTGGAGCTGGGCCTTGCCCAGTTCAAGGGCTACGACCTGCTGCGCTCCGATGACATCAACGCCACCGAGGATCAGCTGGATCGCTTTGCCGATACGGCGGACAACTACCTCATCGAGCTGTCCCGCTCCATCGACAATCCCCGTGACAAGCACCTGCTGAACACCCTGATGCAGTGCATCCCCAACATCGAACGCGTGGGCGACTATGCCACCAACTTCGATGAGATGGCCAAGAAGATGGCCGATGAGAAGCTGGCCTTCTCCGAGGGTGCCCAGAAGGAAATGGACGTGCTGGCCGACGCCATTCAGGAGATCCTGCGTCTGACGGTGGACGCCCTGATCTACAACAGCGACGCCACAGCCCGCCGCATCGAGCCCCTGGAAGAGGTCATCGACGACATGGTGCTGCTTTTGAAGGATCGCCACACCGCCCGCCTGTGCGCCGGCACCTGCTCCATCAATGCGGGTCTTCTGTTCATGGAGTCCCTCACCTACCTGGAGCGCGCTGCCGACCAGTGCTCCTCCATCGCCATGCTGATCCTGGCCAAGAACAACGAGGCCATTCTGAACAACCACCACGAGTACCTCAAGGAGCTGCACACCTCCGGCGACCAGTCCTACCTGGCCGAGCAGGAGAACCGCCGCCAGCAGTACATCGTGCCCCTGGAGAACATCACCCTGTAATCCTTCGTCACCCCGGGCTACGGCAAGATCTTTCGCCGTAGCCCTTTTATCACCACCAGGAGCGTGATTCCATGCTGTATCTGATCCTTGCCATTCTGTCCAGTATGCTGGTAACCGTCGTCATGCGTTTAAGCGAAAACCGCAGCCGCAACGGCATGACCAAGCTGGCCGTGAACTATGTGATGTGCGCCGCCCTGTCCCTGGCCTTTTCCGGCAGGCTGACGCTTTTCCCCCGCCATGAGGGGCTGCCCCTGACGCTGGCGCTGGGCTGTCTGACGGGCGTGCTGTATCTGGCGGGCTTTGTGCTTTTGCAATGGAACATCCGCCGCAATGGCGTGGTGCTGCCCGCCACCTTTATGAAGCTGGGCGTCATTGTCCCCACGGTGCTGGCCATCATCGCCTTTGGGGAGCAGCCCGGCCTGGGGCAGATCATTGGCCTGGTGCTGGCGCTGGCGGCCATTGTGCTGATCCAGGGCGGAAGCAAGGAGGAGACCGGCAGCATTGCAGGCTTGCTGATCCTGCTGCTCTCCGGCGGCAGCTCCGACGGCATGTCGAAGATCTTCGAGGAGCTGGGCGCCCCGGCGCTGAAGGATCAGTACCTGCTGTATACCTTTGGCACCGCGCTGATCCTCTGCACGGTGCTGTGCATGGTGAAAAAGCAGCGCTTCACCTGGCAGGATGCCCTGTGGGGACTGGCGCTGGGCATCCCCAATTACTTCTCGGCGCGGTTCCTGCTGCTCTCCCTGGGCAGCGTTCCCGCCGTGGTAGCCTACCCCACCTTCAGCGTCGGCACCATTGTGATGGTCACCGCCGTGGGTGTGCTGTGCTTCCACGAAAGGCTCACCCGCCGCAAATGGATCGCCCTGGGCGTGATCCTGGCCGCGCTGATCCTTTTGAACATCTGATCCGCACAAAAGCAGCTTTCACCGCAGAAAGCTGCTTTTTTCACTATTCAACCAATGAAATCTGTAGTATAATAGAGGCCGTATGCAACCAACTCACCAACAAAGGAGAACCTCATGATTTTCGGCAAGCATATCAACCGGTATTATATCAAATATGCTCCGTGGCTGCTGCTGGGACTGATCACCCTGGCGGCGGTGGACTATCTGCAATTGGTGATCCCCAACCTCTACCAGATGGTCATCAACGGCGTGAACACAGGCTATGTGGTGGTGGATGGCGCACAGCTTCCCTTCGACATGGATTTCCTGCTGGATCGCATCTGCCTGCCCATGATCGGCATCATCATGGCGCTGGCCTTCGGGCGGTTTTTGTGGCGCATCTGCATTTTCGGCTCCGCCATCAAGGTGGAGACCGACCTGCGCAACCGCATGTTCAGCCACGCCAAGGATCTCTCCCGCCAGTATTACCAGGTGAACAAGGTTGGCAATCTGATGAGCCTGTTCACCAACGATCTGGAAACCGTGCAGGACTGCTACGGCAGCGGCTTTCTGATGTTCTTCGATGCCCTTTTGCAGGGCAGCATGGCCATCACCAAAATGTGGGGCATGAACCCGCTGATGACCATCCTCTCGCTGATCCCCATGTTCCTTTTGCTGGGCGTGAGCGCGGTGATCGGCAAATACATGATGAAGAAGTGGGACATCCGCCAGCAGGCCTTCTCCAGCCTGAGCGATTTCAGCCAGGAGAGCTTCTCCGGCATCGCGGTGATCAAGGCCTTTGTGAAGGAAGGCAAGGAGCTATGGGCGTTCAAGAAGCTGAACCGGGAAAACGAGGACGCCAATGTGGACTTCACCCGTGCCTCGGTGCTGCTGCGCGTGCTGGTGACGCTGTTTGTGGAGTCCGTGATCTGCGTGATCCTGGGCTATGGCGGCTATCTGGTGCATGAAAATGTGTTCAACGCCGGCCAGCTGATGGAGTTCATCGGCTACTTCAATGCCACGGTGTGGCCCATCATGGCCGTGTCCGAGCTCATCGACATGACCAGCCGCGGCAAGGCCTCGCTGAAGCGCATCAGCGAGCTGCTGGATGCCAAGCAGGATGTGGTTGACCGCGCCGACGTGCAGCCCCTGACCGATGTGCAGGGTCACATTGAGTTCCGCGACCTGACCTTCCGCTATCCCGAGGGTGAATACGATGCGCTGAAGAACGTGTCCTTCACCATCACCGCGGGTGAGAACGTGGGTCTGGTGGGCAAGACCGGCTCCGGCAAGACCACCCTGGTAGACCTGATCCTCCGCACCTACAATGTGCCGGACGGCACCATTTTCATCGACGGGCATGATGTGAACAGCGTGCCCATCCGGGATGTGCGCGCTGCCTCGGCCTATGTGCCCCAGGACAACTTCCTGTTCAGCGATACCATTGCCCGGAACATCGCCTTCTCCTGCGATGAAGTGGACGAAGCCGCCGTGCAAAACGCCGCCGTGCTGGCCGATGTGGACAGCAACATCCAGGAGTTTGCCGACAAGTACCAGACCATCCTGGGCGAGCGGGGCGTGACGGTTTCCGGCGGGCAGAAGCAGCGCATCTCCATTGCCCGTGCCCTGATGAAAAACGCCCCCATCCTCATCCTGGATGACTCCGTGTCCGCTGTGGATACCAAAACGGAGCGCAGCATTCTGAAAAACCTGCGGGAAACCCGCGCCGGACGCACCACCATCCTCATCGCCCACCGCATTTCCACCATCGAGCAGATGGACAAGGTGATCTTCATCGATGATGGCCGCGTGGTGGCCGTGGGTGCGCACAACGATCTCTACGCCACCTGCGAGAGTTACCGCCGCATGGTGGATCTGCAAAAGCTGGAGGAGGAAGGAGGCGAGCATCACAATGCGTGAGTATCTTCCCCTGCTGATCGTGGGCGCCATTGTGGGCGTGTTCTCCATCATCTTCATCACCGCGTATCTCATGATGAAAAACAAGCAGGAGGCCATTGGCTTTGACCGCCATATGCCCGATGGCGAGATCATGAAGCGCCTGCTGAAATACGCCACGCCCTACTGGAAGCAATTCCTCATCGTGCTGGTGCTGATGCTGCTGTCCATCGCCTACGACCTGATCTCTCCCATGATCATCGGCAACATCGAGGAGCTGGTGAAGGCCAGCTTTGAGCTGAACCTGCTGTACAAAATGGTGATCCTGTACATAGGCGTTTTGCTGATCTCCATGCTCTGCACCTATGCCCAGGCCATCATCCTGCAAAAAACCGGCCAGAAGATCCTCTCCGCCCTGCGGCAGGATCTGTTCACCCACATCGAGAGCCTCTCCCACGAGCAGCTGAACCAGATCCCCGTGGGCAAGCTGGTGACCCGCGTCACCAACGATACCAACGCCATTTCCATGATGTTCACCAACATCCTGGTGACCATGGTGAAAAACGTGTTCGTCATCGTGGGCGTGCTGGGCGCCATGCTGCTGCTCAACTATCTGCTCACGCTGATGGTGCTGTGCTTTGTTCCCTTCGTGATCCTTTTCACGGTGATCTTCCGCAAGTTCTCCCGCGCGGTGCACCGCAAGGTGAAGGACGGCACCACGGACATCAACACCTACCTGAGCGAGAACCTCTCCGGCATCAAGATCACCCAGATCTTCAACCGGGAAGAGGCCAAGATGAACGAGTTTCTGGAAAAGAGCAACCGCCTGAAGAAGGCCAAGCAGAACCAGATCTTCGTGTTCGGCATCTTCCGTCCCATGGTGTATGTGCTGTACATTTCCTCGGTGATGTGCCTGATGTACCTGGGCTCCAAGGGCATCATCCAGAACACCACCTTCATGGGGCAGGCGCTTACCTCCGGCACCATCGTGACCTTCTATATGTACATCTCCAAGTTCTTCAACCCCATCCAGACCCTGGCGGAGCAGTTCAATATGCTGCAATCCGCCTTCGCCTCGGCCGA
Organism: Clostridia bacterium; assembly: GCA_017463245.1. Taxonomy (GTDB): domain Bacteria; phylum Bacillota; class Clostridia; order Christensenellales; family Aristaeellaceae; genus UBA11524. Next base: position 68,013 of record JAFTPN010000017.1, on the reverse strand, counting down.
GAAGATTTTCACCGTGTTCGACATGCAGCCCGAGGTGGTGGACGAGCCCGACGCCATGGAGCTTGACAGCATCCGCGGCGAGATCGAGTTCCGCAATGTGTGGTTCTGCTATAAGCCCGGCGAGTGGGTGCTGCAGGATGTATCCTTCCACGTGCTGCCCAGGCAGACGGTGGCTTTCGTGGGTTCCACCGGCTCCGGCAAAACCACCATCCTCTCCCTCATCTGCCGCAACTACGATATCCAGAAGGGGCAAATCCTCATCGACGGCATCGACATCCGCAAGATCAAGATTTCCTCCCTGCGCCGCCACTTCGGCCAGATGCTGCAGGACGTGTTCCTCTTCTCCGGCACCATCCGCTCCAACATCGTTCTGCGGGAGGATCGCTTTACCGACGAGGAGATCTGGGCTGCCTGCAAGTATGTGAACGCCTCCAGCTTTATCAACAAGCTGGAAGGCGGCCTGGACGAGGTGGTGCGCGAGCGTGGCAACAACTTCTCCGCCGGTCAGCGCCAGCTGCTGTCCTTCGCCCGCACCATTCTCCACAAGCCCGCCGTGATGATCCTGGACGAGGCCACCGCCAACATCGACACCGAAACGGAGCTGCTGATCCAGGACTCCCTGGAAAAGATGAAGAACATCGGCACCATGCTGGTGGTGGCGCACCGCCTGTCCACCATTCAGCACGCGGACAACATCATCCTGCTCTCCCACGGCAAGATCCTGGAGCAGGGCACCCACCAGGAGCTCCTGCACCACAAGGGCGCATACCACCACCTGTACACCTTGCAGTACAACAAGCAGCAGCTCGTCAGGGCTCTGCCCTGACAACCCGCCCAAGGGGCTTTGCCCCTTGGGGAACCCCACCAGAGGCTCTGCCTCTGGACTCCGCGAAGGGCTTTCAGCCCTTTCGAAACCCTTTCGGGGACGGCCTACTTGGTCGTCCCTTTTTGCTTGCCCCGCGTCGCGGCGCGACCGTATTCGCGCCGTGACCCCATATAAAAACCCACCCTGTATGCCCACACAGGATGGGTGTCCAGAGGGCCGAATGGCCCTTTGGTAGAGGTTTCCAAAGGGGACAAAGTCCCCTTTGGTGGGGAGTCCAGAGGGGCAACGCCCCTCTGGTTACTTGTATTGCCAGTTGCTCAGGGTAAAGGTGATGGAAATTGTGCGGGGCTTGGGGTTGTTCAGGAAGGTGATCACCTTGTCCGGGCTGGCCTCCACGTCGGGCGTCACGGAGCCGTCCCAGGCGTTGATGGGGTCGTTGGTGTCCAGCTTGCCGCTGGTCTTCAGGGCGGACTTGGGTTCATGCTCGTTGATGGTCATGGCCACGCCGTCCAGCAGGATCTCATCATAGTGGATGTCGCAGCTGGCCAGCGCCTTGGTGTTGCCGTCCACGTCATAGATGTAGATGGCGCCCGTGCCGTTCAGGCTCAGCACACCAGCGGCCTTGGCCTCGGTGGTGGAATCGTTGATGGCGTCGTAGGTCAGGGTATAGGTGCCGTCGCCGGAGACCTCGATGGTGGGGCTGGTCTCGTTCACGTAATAGTTGTGGGCGGCATCGTTGTAATACACGCCGATGCCCAGCTTCAGGGGCGCGTGGGTGGCTTCTGCTTCGGCCTCGGTCTCGCCGCTGCCCACGGTGATGCTCACCTCCGCCGTGGTGCCGCTGGCCGTCACAGCCTTCACCGTGGCCACGCCATTGCCCACAGCCACCAGCTTGCCGACGCTGTTCACCGTGACCACCGCAGGATCGCCGGAAACGAAATAGATGCTGTCCGCGTGGTCGGCGGGCTCTGCGGCGATGGTCAGCTTGGCGGTTTCGCCCACCTCCAGCTTGTCAGCCGTAGAGGTGATGGTGAGGCTGCTCACGGGCTTTTCCACCGTGGCCTTGCCCACCACCACCACAATGCTGTCCTGCACGTCGCCGTTGGCAGAGCGCACCGTCACCTGGGCGGAACCCTGCGCCTTGCCATGCAGCACGCCATCCTTGCTCACGGTCACGATGTCCGCATTGGAGGTGGAGTACAGCAGGCTGTCCTGAATGTCCGCAGGCTCCACGGTGGGTGCCAGGGTGGCGTAAGCGCCGCTTTGCAGCTGCATCATGGGAGCAGCGATGTCCACCTTGGTGTAGCTTTCAAAGGCGGGCGCCACATTGCCCTTGCTGTGCTCGATCTTCAGCATATTCCGGCGCAGGTTGCCGGAAATGGGGTTGTAATAGCCCCGCAGCACGCCCTGGATGATCTCCGGGAAGAGCTGCTCCCCGGTGGCGCGGTCAAACAGGGAGAAGGTGTAGTCCGGATCCTGACTGGTGTCGTACCAGCCGATGTCCCAGCACACAGGCACGATGCCGTTCAGCTGCGCCATGCGGTTCATGGCCTCGTAGTAATAGACGCGGTTGCCGATGTTGTTCTTGTTCACCGCGCCGTATTCGCCCAGCACCACCGGCACGCCCTTGTCCACAAAGGTGGTCTTGAGCTGCTCCATCAGCTTGCTGAGGTTCATGGCCTTCTCCTGGTTCCACAGGGTGGCGTTCATGTTGGCCTGGATGCCGAAGGAGAAGTCGTAGTCATGCACGGAGAGCATGATGTGACCCGCCGGATCCTTGGGCAGGGTGAAGCCATAGTTGGCGTTCAGCACGTTCTGGATGTTGGTGTAGCGGGGCACCACGCTGAGCCAGCGCTGGGCGTTGTTGCCGCCGGTCAAGCGCACCGTGTCCACAAAGATCTGGTTCAGCGCCTCAATGGTGCGGAAGTCCTTGATGTACCCCGCCTGGGAGGGATCGTCGCCGCAGACCTCGTTCATGGCCTCGAAGATGATATGCTCGTCGTAATCCCGGAAGGTTTCGGCGATCTGCTGCCACACGGCGGCAAACTTGCGCTTGACCTCCTCCAGCTGCTCGCCTTCGTAGGCAATGCGCAGCCAGCCGGTCTGCTCCGCGCCATCGTGGTGCAGGTTGATGATCACGTACATATCCTGCTTCACAGCATAGTCAGCAATGTCCTGCACGCGGGAGAGCCATTCCTCGTCGATCTTGTAGCCGTTGGCGTCGTCGATCATGGTACCCCAGGTCACGGGCAGGCGCATGGTGGAAAAGCCCGCATCATGCACGGCATTGACCAGCTTCTGGGTGGTGATGGTGGGCTGCCACACGGTCTCGCCGGGGGTGAAGCCGCTGTGGCCGTCCATGGTGTTGCCCAGGTTCCAGCCGGTACCCATTTCGCGGGTGATCTCCGCAGCGGTCAGGTCGCGGAAGGGCATGGTGTAGGTGGTTTCCTCCGCCAGGGAGAAAACGGGCAGCAAGCAGAGCGCCATTAGCAGCGCCAGAATTTTTTTCATGTTGAACCTCCTGAAAAGGGGAAGAGCCGCATGACCCTTCCCCTTGGTTACCATGTTGGATTTACTTGGCCAGCGCAGCCTGTTCCTGCTGCAGCTGCCACTTGGTGGCCGCCTCGCCGCGGGACCATTCCACGCACTCCTCATAGCCATAGTTCTCGCACTGGGTGCGCATATTGCGGATGTGCATGTCGAACTCGGCATCAGCCTTGGCGTAGATGGCGCGCCAGCTGTTGGTGGTGATGGACTTGGTCACCTGGCCCCACTTCACTTCCAGGGTATCGTCGCGGACGGACTCGGAATAGGGCAGGTCGGGCATGACGGTGTAGTTGTTCACCTTCTCGAAGTAGGGATCAACCAGGGACACGCCGGACCAGTTGCGCCAATCCTCCTGAATGGCATAGCTGGAGGCAGCCTGCTCGGACACCCAGGTATCCTTGTTGAAGGCCTCGCCCAGCTTGGAGTCGGGCGCCAGCATGTCGCGAGCCAGGGTGGTGTTGTTGATCTGGATGCAGCCATCGTTGAAGTTGCCGGAGAGGGTGTAGGTCTTGCCGGTGTAGGGGGAAGTCCATTCCACGCCGCTCAGGTCATGCTTGGAGTCCATGTTGCAGGTCTTGCCCAGCTCGGTGAAGTACAGGCCGCCGTCCTCGTTGTAATCCCACATGAGACCGCGGGGGCCGTACCACATGGTGAGGGAGCCTTCGGGGGTGGCCAGGAAGTCCATGATGGCCAGGCACAGCTCGGGATACTCGGTATCAGCGCCGATGGTCCACACGCGGTTGCCGCCGATGTTAGACAGGCCGTACACGATGGGGTTAGCCTCGTCAGGCACGCGGGCGTACATCATCTTGCCGGCGCTCAGGTGATCCTCGGTGTTGTACACCATGGAGGAGGCATAGTTGAAGATGCCCCAGAACACGCCGCCGTTCTTGACCTTCTGCGCCATTTCGTCATAGGTCTGGGTCATGGAGTTGGGATCCAGCAGACCGGCACGATAGAGCTTATTGAAGAACTTCAGCATCTCGATGTAGGGGCTGTCGCCGGCCACGGCAGGATCATCCTCGGCCAGGCAGTCGATGTAGTTGCCGGTCTTGGGATCGTAGTGACCCAGACCCAGCTCGTCATAGCCGTAGTAGGCAGTGCCCAGCGCCTTGACGTACATCACCATGTTGCCGTCCCAGTCAGGCCAGAGGGAGGCAGCGTAGGTCTCGTTGCCCAGCTCGTCCGTGGGGCAGATCTCCTTCATCTGCTTGAAGACCTCGATCAGGCCGTCCAGATCCTTGATCTCAGGATAGCCCAGCTGCTTGTACAGATCCCAGCGCAGATCCCAGGAGTACATGAAGGACTTGTGGGAGCCTTCCTGCAGCGCCACGTCCATGCCGATGCCGTACACCTTGCCGGTGCCGGAAATGTCGCGGTTGGAGTTCAGGGCAGCGGTGTAGTTCTCGAAGATGTAGGGCGCATAGGTGGGTCCCAGGTCATCCTCTTCCCAGTCCAGAAGCTTGTCCTTGTCAATGGCGTTCTTGTAGTCCGCACCATTGGCACCCCAGATCACCAGGTCGCCCAGGTTGCCGGAGGACATGCGGGTCTCGTAGGTGCCGTCCATGTCGGGAACAATGTTCAGTTCCACATTGAACAGATCCTTCAGCAGGGTGGCGCCCCAGCCGGTCTGAATGCCGGAATAGTTGGCCAGCTGGCTGTAGGCCGTGAGGGTGATGGTGTCATCCTCCAGCGGGAAATAGTCGTACAGGTCGCTGGTCACAGCGTAGTACGGCACTTCGGCCAGGGCAGGCACAGCGCCCACCAGCAGCATCAGCGCCAGCACAAGAGAGAGGATTTTCTTCATAGTAAGTCTCCTTTCAGTTTTTTATATCAAACGCGGGCAGGGGCTCTGCCCCTGCACCCCGCTTAAGGGACTTCGTCCCTTAAGAATCCCGTTTTGGGGTACCCGGCACCGTGATCTACGAGCAGGGGTCACGGTGCGAGTACGGTCGCACCGCGACGCACGGCGTGCGGCGCAGGCAACCAAGCAACAAGGTTATTGAGCGGCTTTCCACCTCATCAGTCAGCGCAAGCGCTGACAGCTTCCCCTCAAGGGGAAGCCTTTGGCGGAAACCCAGCGTTATGCCTTCCCCTTGAGGGGAAGGTGGCCGAAGGCCGGATGAGGTGGAAACTTGCATCCCCCGCGTCGCGGCGCATCCGTTATGCGCCGTGACCCCTGCTTATGTGCGTACAAAACGCCCTCCCCGAAAGGGAGTCCAGAGGGTCGAAGACCCTTTGGCAGGAGTCCAGAGGGCAGCGCCCTCTGGTGGGGATTCTAAAGGGGCAACGCCCCTTTAGCCCTTCACAGCGCCGAGCATGATGCCTTTGACGAAGTAGCGCTGCATGAAGGGGTAGACCAGGAGGATGGGGATGATGGTGACCATGGAGACGGTGTACTTGATGACCTTGCTGGAGAGCATGTTCTGGGCGGCCTGGGTGCTGAGTCCGCCGGAGCCGCTGACCAGGGCGGACAGATTAGAGGACTGGTTGAGGTACACGTACAGGCGGTGCTGCAGGGTGTACATATCGGGGCGGTTGCTCATCAGCAGCAGGGAATCCTGGAAGGAGTTCCAGTTGCCCACGGCGCCGAAGATGGCAATGGTGGCCAGGATCGGCACGGACAGGGGCAGGATGATCTTGCGGAACACGGTGGGCGTGTTGGCGCCATCGATCACCGCAGATTCCTCCAGGGAGGCCGGGATGCTCTCGATGTAGGTCTTGACCAGAATGATGTTATAGGGCGCGATCATTCCCGGCAGGATGTAGGCCAGGAAGTTATCCGTGAGACCCAGCATCAGCATGTTCATGTACCAGGGGATCAGACCCGCGTTGAAATACATGGTGATGACCAGCGCACGGTACCACAGGGAGCGCCGCCACATCTTCTGCTTGGTGACCAGATAGCCCGCCCAGGCGGAGACGATCACCATCAGCGCGGTGCCGATGATGGTGCGCGCCACCGTGACGATCACGGAAGAGCCCAGGTCGGCCACGTCCTTCAGGGCAATGTAGTTATTGATGTGGAAGCCAATGGGGTAGAAGTTCACCAGGCCGGAAACCACCTTGTCGTTATCCGAAATGGTGTTGATGAACAGGTAGTAGAAGGGGAACACGCACAGCAGGGTGAACAGGCCGAAGAAAATGTAGATGCAGGCGTCAAAGATGTAATCGCTGGGCTTGCGGGCGATCTGGTTGCGGACTTTCTTGCTCATTGCTCTCGCCCTCCCTTAAATGATGCTCTCGCCGCGAATGGCCTTGGAGATGCCGTTCGCACCGAAGAGCAGCGTTACGCCGATGACGGACTTAAACACGCCCACCACCGTGGAGATGGGGATCAGACCCTGCTTGATGCCGATGTTGTAAACGTAGAGATCCAGCACCTCGATCACGTCCTTGTTCAGGGCGTTCTCGAACACCAGGTACTGATCCATGCCGTTGGACAGGATGCCTGCGATGGACATCAGCAGCATGACGCAGTAGGTGGGCACCAGGCCGGGAATGGTGATGTGCCAGATGCACTGGTAGCGGTTGGCACCGTCCACCTTGGCGGCCTCGTAGAGCTGCTGGTCGATGCCCGCAATGCCGGCAATGTACACAATGGCGCTCCAGCCAAGACCCTTCCAGGTGCCCCAGGCCAGCATCTTGATCCAGGTACCGTCGGCATTGGCCAGGTAGTCCGTGTTGGCGCCGGTGATGTTCATCACATTGCGCAGGAAGCTGTTGATGAAGCCATCGGTGGAGAAGATGGCAAAGGCAATGGCGTACACCAGCACCCAGGAGATAAAGTTGGGGATGGTGGTCAGCGTTTGCACCAGGCGCTGGAACTTGGTGGAGCGCACCTCAGCCAGCAGCACGGCAAAGGCAATGGGGAACCAGCTGGTGGCAATGCCCAGGCCGGACATGATCAGCGTGTTGCGCAGAACGCGCAGAAGATCGTTGCGGGTAGCGGCATTCTCAAACAGGTAGGTGAACCACTTCATGCCCACAAAGTTCTCGGCGGTCAGCGCGTCGCCGATCTTGTAATCGAAGAAGGCGAAGCGCCAGCCGTAGATGGGCAGATAGCAGAACACAAAGGCCAGCAGAAGCACGGGCAGGAACATGAGGAAGAGGCGGTATTTCTCCTCCATTTCCATCTTTTCCTCCACCTGCTTAGGCAGGCGCAGCCACACGATGAGCGCCGTGAGGAACAAAAGCACGGTGACCACCGCATACACATAAATGCCGTTGGGGAAGTTGGGCTCGATCTTATCAGCCTTTTCCAGGTTGATGAAGATGTTATACACATGGTAGATCATCACCAGGCCGCCCGCCATGGCCACAGAGCCCGCCATGGGCAGGAGCATGGCGCAGCGCTTCATGCGGTTGTTGCCCAGGGACATGCAGCCGCCCACAGCGCACAGCAAAACGCCCACCAGGATCACCGCAGCGCCGCCCATCAGCAGATGGAAATGCTCAGGCAGCACCCAGCCCATGCGCAGGGGACGACCCATGGTGTTGGTAAGGGTGTCATAAGAAATGGCGGTGGTGAACAGGGACGCATTCTCGTTGATCTTCATGCTGAGGCGTCCGGGGTTGAACTGCGGCAGGAACACCATCAGCCCCAGGAACAGGATCAGCAAACGGTTCAGGCGCAGGAGATGATTCGGCTTTTGAGCAGCCACGGCCTTTTTTGCGCAAAGGGCTGTTGCCTGCATACGATGACCTCCAAAAGTGTATTTTCCCCTAAGCCAATTCAACTCTTTAACGCCCTGCAAACAGGCGCTAAAGAGCAGAATCGGCCAGGTATATCCCCGGCGCGCTCCCATCCAGGGGACAGGAGCGCGCCGGGAAAAAGGTTTACATTAGTCGGCCAGGCCGGACACAGTGAAGGTCACGGTGATGGCTTCGCCGGCAGCGGGCATGGTGTAGGCCAGCTCGGCGGGAACCTTGGAGTCGTATTCGTCGATCAGAGAGATCTTGGCATAGTCACCAGAGGTGTTGACGTAGGTCAGATCCTGGGTCTTGCCGTTGGCGAACTTCACCTTCACGTCGGAAATGGTGATGACTTCTTCCTTCACAGCCTTGGAGGGGATGTCGGTGGAGACGTACAGCATGCGGAAGAAGGTATCGGGGCCGAAGGCCATGTCGCCGGTGGTCAGGCTCACGGTGTAGGTGCCGTTGGCAGTCACAGCAGCATCAGCATAGGTGCCGCCGTAGTTCACGACCACGTCGCCGTCCCAGCCGGTCATCTGGCCGAAATACAGGCCGCCTTCCACGTCCTTGCCGTAGGAAGCATCGTCCCAAGCATTGCGGAAGATGTAGTTCTCGGTCTGGAAGCCGAAGTAGGCGTTGTAATCAGCAGCGATGGCAGCGGCCTTCTCGTCCTCGGTCATGGGAGCAACGCCTTCTTCCACAGCGGGCTCGCCGTAGATGTAGTCGAAGGTGATCTCGATGGAGGTGACCTCAGCCAGGTCGTCCTTGTTCACCACGATGGGGGAAGCGCCTTCCAGGTTGGCATCAGCACGGCGGGCGTCGGCAGGCACCTCGGAAACCCACTCGTTCATGATGTTGGCACGGGTCTCCACCTGGTCGTCGGAGGAGGTGTAGGCCTTGCCGAACTCGATGGCTTCGCCGTTCACCTTGATCTCCTTCACGTCGATGAAGTAGCCGGGGAAGGTCTTTTCACCAGTCTTGATGCCCACAGCAGCAAAGGCAACGCCAGCGGCGGGGGTATCGAAGGTCAGGCCAACTGTGTAGGTGCCAGCGCCGTCCACGGTGGCATTGGCAGCGGTCACACCGGCATACTCGGTGCCGTCCAGCCAGTACTGGTTGGTCCAGGCAGCGTCAGCATACATGATGTAGGCGGTATCGGTCACAGGCACCAGGGTGAAGTCGATCTCATAGGTCAGCACGTCGCCGTCGAACACGGTCTTGTCCACGATCTGGGCGGAAGCGCCTTCCACAGAGCCGTCGAAGGAACGCACGGTAGCGTCGCCTTCCGGCACAGCGGGCACCCACTCGTTGAACACGTTCATGCGGGTCTCAACGCCGTCGTCGGAGGAGGTGTAGCCCTTGGTCACCTCAACAGCAGCGCCGTTGATGCGGATCTCGTTGATCTTCAGCATCATGCCGGGGAACACGTTCTCGCCCTTCTTCAGACCCAGAGCAGTGAAGGCCACGCCGTGAGCCTTGCCATACTCGGTGGTGGTGAAGTCCAGGCCAACGGTGTAGTCGCCAGGGCCGGTCACGGTGGCGTTGGTAGCGGTCACGCCGCCCCAGTCGTTGCCATCCAGCCAGTACTGACGCTCCCAGGTGGCATCCGCATACATGATGTAGGCGGTGTCCTGGCCGTACTTCATCAGGTCAAAGTCGATCTCGATGCTCTTCACAGCAGCGAAGGCTTCCTTGTCCACGATGATCCAGTTGGCGTCGTCCACATAGCCGTCATAGGAACGGGCGTCGGCGGGCAGCTCGGCAACCCACTCGTTCATGATGTTCATGCGGGTCTCCACACCATCGTCGGAGGAGGTGTAGCCCTTGTCCACTTCGATGGCCTCGCCATTGACGCGGATCTCGTTGATCTTCAGGTAGTGGCCGGGGAACAGCTTCTCGCCTTCCTTCAGACCCAGAGCGGCAAAGGCCACGCCAGCGGACTCGGCTTCGAATTCCAGGCCAACGGTGTAGCTGCCGGGCTCGGTCACGTCCACGGTGGTGGCCTTCACGCCAGCGTACTCGGTGCCGTCATGCCAGTACTGGGCAGACCAGTCGGCATTGGCAAACATGATATAAGCGGTGGCGGCGGTAGCAGCCGCGGGTTCCTCAGCAGGAGCCTCAGCGGTCTCCTCCACGACCTCTTCCACAGCTTCTTCCACTTCTTCCACGGCTTCTTCAACAGCAGCCTGGGCTTCGCGGAGCTGCTTGAGCAGATCAGCCGCGCTGACGGTCTCTTCCGCCACAGCGCCGCCGAACATGGTGATGGTCATCATCACAACCAGCAGCAAGGAAAGGATCTTCCTCATGATAAATTCCTCCATTTTCTCTTTTTTTATCTGAACGGGTCTCCCCCATTCGATACGCATTGCCTTACAGCATTCTCCCCTAACAAGGCTGTTAGCTTCATGTGTAAGCGTTCACATTTTGCTTCATAAGTATCATATATGACCACCAGCAACTTGTCAAGCGAAATCTGCCAATTAAAATGGCAATATCTGCTTAGAAAACCAGCTGGCCGGGGCGGTAGCCATCAGGCAGTTCTTCTTCCTTCACGAAGGTGAATTCCTCATCGTAAAGCGTGGGCAGGAACGCCCACCAGGGCAGCACGTCGAACTCGCTGCCGTAGCCGCTTTGGCCAAACCAGCCGCCCTCCTTGCTTTTCAGGTTCAGGTCGCGGGCGAACTTGGTGCGGTTGCAGCAGTCATGCACGGCGATGGGCCAATTTTCCTCCGCCGCCTGCTTCATCAAGCGCAGCGTCAGGTCGCGGCTCCAGATGGGGGAAAGATACCCCAGCCGGGTCATGTACATGGGTTCACCCTCGTAATTGCCGATATTGTTGGCATTCAGGTGCAGCTCCGCGCAGTTGATAAAGTCGATCCCCGTGCCCAGAATCTGCTCCTTCTTCTCCTGGAACTGCTCAAAGAAGTCCGGCGTCATGGGGGTCTCGATGCCCACCTTTTTGATGTACTTCTTCGCCATGGCCATGCTGGCGATCACCTTATCGGCGCAGTCGGTCGCCCCCAGGTTGAACCGCAGCTCGTCCAGCCCGGCTTCGCCCAGGGCGCGGAGATTTTCTTCCGTGCAGAGGGTGCCGTTGGTGTACATATGCTGGTGGATGCCCGCCTGGTGGAACTTGCTGATCACGCCGTAGTATTTCTCGATCTCCATAAAGGGTTCCAGATACACATAGGAGATGCCCGTGGGCTTGTTGTGGATGCTCAGCAGCAGGTCAAGATCATCCTCGTAGAACTTCGTCCCGCCGATCTCCCACAGCCCGTCGCCAATGGGCGGCTGGCAATGCAGCTCGCCATAGTTGTAGCAGAAGGGGCATTGGATGTTGCACTTGTTGGTCTTGCGGATGGCGCTCAGGCCGGTACCCAGCAGGCAGGAGCGGCAGCCGCCGGGGAACTTGGCATCGTCGCCCACATAATAGGTGCGCCCCTGCAGACTTTTCAGGCCGGGGATGTCCTTCTTCATGGCCTCGCGGCGATGCTCCACCGCCCGCTCGATCTGCGCCAGCACCGCATAAGCGATCTCCTGCTGGCGGGGCATGAGGCCTTCCTCCTCCGGCAGGGCAGCAAAAAACTCAAACCAAGCCAGGGCGTCCTTCTTGGAAATGTACATTGATATTCCTCCCATCTTGATGCCTCCATCATAGCACAAGAGAGTTTTTCGCGCAACTGGTGACGACGGCGCGCAGGTGTGCTATAATAGGTTCAATATTGAATGGGAGGTCATCACCATGAATGTATCCGCGCACCGCGCCTTTTCCCTTTTGAAGGAGCTTGCCTACGAGCGCGTCAGCTGCTCCGAGGCCGAAAAGCAGGCCGCCCAGCGCCTGCTGGCCGAAGCCCAGTCCACCGGCGCCGAGGCTCACATCGAGGAATTCACCGTCAAGTGCGGCAAAGTCCACCATGCCAAGCTGGTGGTCACCAAGCCCTATGTGAAGGAATACGAGGTCACCGGCTACGAGCGGGCCGCCTCCACCCCCGAGGGTGGCGTGGATCTGCCCTTCTTCTATGCCGAGAACCTGCTGCCCGTGCACCTGGAGCAGGTGAAGGGCAAGGCAGTTATGATCAACGGCCGCCTGCGCCGGGGCGATTATGAAAAGCTGCAAAAGGCCGGTGCTGCCGCCATCCTGACCTTCTCCGGCTCCACCATCGACCGGCGCAGCGAAACGGATTGCGACATCCGCAAGCTCCGCGAAACCATGACCGAGCCCTTTGGCGACGCCATCGCCCTGAACCTGCGGGCTGCCGATGCGGCAGAGATCGTCCGCCGTGGCGCGAAGGAGATGCACATCGAGCTGACCGCCGAGAACTACGACGGCGTAAGCCAGAATGTCTGCGCCACCATCGAAGGCACCGAGAAGCCCGGAGAGATCATCTCCTTCGGCGCGCATTACGACAGCGTGTACTTCTCCACCGGCGTATATGACAATATGTCCGGCAGCGTGATCATCATGGAGCTGCTGCGGTACTTTGCCGCCCATAAGCCCAAGCGCACCTTGAAGTTCAACTGGTACGGCTCCGAGGAGCAGGGTCTGCTGGGCTCCAAGGCCTGGACAGCCGCCCACGAGGAGGAGCTTGCCCAGCACATGCTGATGGTGAACGTGGACGTGGCCGCCGCCACCCTGGGACAGAACGCCGCCCCCGTGCTGGCCACAGAGGCCGCCGTGGGCTATGTGGACGCCCTGATGAAGGAGATCGGCATCCCCTGTTCCGTGAAGCTGGACATCTACTCCAGCGACTGCATCCCCTTTGCTGACAAGGGCGTGCCGGCCATCAACCTGTGCCGCTTCGGCACCGCCGGCGCGGGGTACATCCACGACCGCCGGGATAACCTCAAGAGCAACTACCTGGACGAAAAGTCCCTGAACATCACCCTGCAGCAGGCCTTGCACCTGGCGCAGCGCTTGGACGGTGCGGCCTCCTTCCCCATCGAGAAGAAGATCGCCCAGGAGATCCAGGACAAGGTGGACGAATATCTGTTCAAGAAGGAGCCTAAGCATGATTGATAAGATCAAGCGCATTCTTGCCATTCTGGCGCTGATCAGCGCCGCGGTGTTCGTAGTGGCGGTGATCGCCCTCACCATCACCGGCCAGCTGGCCGCCCAGCCCGGCTGGGTCTACGGCTCCCTGAGCGTGTTCCTCATGCTGGGGCTGACCACCCTGCTCATCAATTGGCTGCAAAAGAAGGCCGCCGAGCATAAGCAGGAGCAAAACAAGTGATCACCGGACGTTTTGCCCCCACCCCCAGCGGGCGGCTGCACCTGGGCAACCTGCTCTGCGCGCTGCTGGCCTATCTCTCCGCCCGCAGCCAGGGCGGCAGGTTCCTTTTGCGCATCGAGGATCTGGACGTTCCCCGCTGCCCCCGGCACCTCTCCCTGCAATGCATTGAGGATCTTGAGTGGCTGGGCTTCACCTGGGACGAGGAACCCCTGTGGCAGAGCCAGCGCAGCGACATCTACCAGCGCTATTTGGACGAGCTGCAAAAGCAGGGGCTGATCTACCCCTGCTTCTGCACCCGCGCCCAGCTGATGGCCTCCCAGGCGCCCAACCTGGGGGACACCCAGGTGGTGTACAACCGTGCCTGCGTCAATCTGTCTGACGAGGACATCGCCCGCCTGTCCCAGACCCGCTCCCCCGCCCTGCGCCTGCGTGTGCCGGACGCGGAGGTGGCCTTCACCGATGGGCTGTTCGGCCTGCAAAAGGAAAACCTGGCACGGGACTGCGGCGATTTCATTCTGCGCCGTTCCGATGGCCTGTTTGGCTACCAGCTGGCCGTGGTGGTGGACGACGCCCTCTGTGGCGTGAACGAAGTCGTGCGCGGCCGGGACATCCTTTCCGCCACGCCAAGGCAGATTTATCTGCTGGACAAGCTGGGCTTCCCCCTGCCGAAGTACGTGCATATTCCCCTGCTGATGGACGCCCAGGGTCGCCGCCTGGCCAAGCGGGACAAGGATCTCGACCTGTCCGCCCTGAGCCGCCGCTTCACCCCGGCGGATATTCTGGGCATGCTGGCCTGCAGCGCGGGCATCATCGAAGAAAACCGCCCCATGACCCTGGAGCAGCTCATTCCGCTGTTCAGCTGGGAGAAAGTGAAGCGCAGCGACATCCGGCTGCCGGAAATGGAGGCACCCCATGCCTGAACAAAAGCCCTGCCGCTGCCTATTGATGGCCAGCGGCCAGGAGGACATGGCGCGGCTGGTGGCCGAGTACATCGCCACTCTGCCGGAGGAAAGCCGTGTGTCCGATGAGACTTACCGCACCCGCCTCGCCCTGTGCGAGGGCTGCGAAGCCCTGCACAGCGGCACCTGCGCCCGCTGCGGCTGCTATGTGGAGGCTCGCGCCGCCAAGCGGAGCCTCTCCTGCCCCGCTATGCCGCCGGTGTGGGTGGCGGAATAAAGCAAGAACCGTTCAATTGCTGAACGGTTCTTTTATGTCGCGCTTTCATCCCGGCGCTGCTCTTCTTTTTCCATCCTCTTGATGCACTTGGCCACCGTGACCGCCGAGCGTCCCACCAGCTGCGCCACCATGCTGTAGCTGCCGCATTGGGCATACAGCTCCTTGATGCGGGCGATCTCCGCCTCGCTCAGCGCACGCGCCATGGCACACCCTCCCCGCTTTTTCTTCACCCTATGATAATATAACTTGCAGTTGTTGTCAATCATGCTTAATGGGATTTTTCTTTCATTCCCGCAAGTTGTTAAAATAGAAGCAGCGGGAGGTGATGGCGTGCTGCCCAATTTGAAATTGCTAAGGAAAATGCATGGCATCAGCCAGCAGCGCCTGGCGGATGCGATCCACGTCAGTCAGCCATCGATCAACAAATACGAAAACCACAACGTGGAGCCGGACCTGGAAATTCTGGCGCGGATGGCAGACTACTTCAACACGTCGGTGGATTACATCATCGGCCATACAGATGTGCAGCGGCGCATCGAACACATGGAGGAATACCACCTCAACCAGCGCGAAGCAGAGCTGATCACCCGCTTCCGCAGCCTGAACCAGGAAGAGCAGCAATGCGTGGATGTGGTGGTGCAGACCCTGATGAATCGGTGAGAGAGGCAACTCTCCCGCCGATTTTTTAGAGGATTTTTCTTTCCCGATGCCGAACCTTTCACCAGCCCAATTTTGGAGGAATGCACCATGCTGCCTGTGATCCCCGAACTGCTTGCCACCCTGCTGGAAGAACAATACGGCGCGGAGACTGCCCGCCGCATCCAGGAGGGCTATACCCACCGCCGCCCGGTGACGCTGCGGGTCAATCCCCTGCGCACCACCCGCCCCGAGGTGGAAGCCCAGCTGACCCAGGCCGGCCTCACCTGGGAAAACGTGCCCTGGTACGGGGACGCCATGATCATCCGCGGCGCGCGGGAGGACGCCCTGCAAGCCCTGCCCGCCTATGAGCAGGGCGGCATCTACCTGCAAAACCTCTCCGCCATGATCCCGCCCCTGGTGCTGCGCCCCCAATCCGGCGAGACCATATTGGACATGGCCGCAGCCCCCGGCGGCAAAACCACCCAGCTGGCGGCGCTCTCCGGCAACCAGGCGCTGATCACCGCCTGCGAAAAGAACAAGATCCGCGCCGAGCGGATGCAATACAACCTGGAAAAGCAGGGAGCCTCCCGCGTGGGCGTGATGATGGAGGACGCCCGCCGCCTGGACGACCTGTTCTCCTTCCACAAAATTCTGCTGGACGCGCCCTGCTCCGGCAGCGGCACCATTGCCCTGCTGGAGGGCGAACCCCAGCGCCGCATGACCCGGGACTGGCTGAACAAGACCGCCGCCACCCAGACCGCCATGCTGCAAAAGGCGCTGCACCTGCTGAAGCCCGGGCATGAAATGGTGTACTCCACCTGCTCCATCCTGCGCATGGAAAACGAGGACGTGGTGCGCAAGTGCCTCGCCCGCGCCAACGCGGAGGTGCTGCCCATCGAGCATGAGCTGCTGAACCACGTCCCCCAGCTGCCCGTGACCCTCCCCGGCACGCTGTGCGTCTGCCCGGACGAAATGCACGAGGGGTTCTTCGTGGCGAGGATCAGGAGGAGGAAATAAGCAACAGGCCCCGCTCTCCAAAAGGGAGAACGGGGCAGTTTTTTGTTTAACGATCAATTTTCCAACTTCACATCGGCCGCTGCAAAGGTCGGCACATCATTCTCGTCATAGCTGATCATTTCGCCGCAGAAGCTGATGGTGTCGCCCTTCAGCAGCTTGACATCCTCCGGCTGCACAAAGTACCACAGCTTCATTTCATAGGCAATGCCATTGTCCTCCTGCTGCAAAACAATCTGGCGCAGCGCCTCACCGCTTTCCTCGATGCTCTGGATCACGCCCTGCACCACAAACATGGTGCCAACCTTCTCGTCAGGTGCGCGCATCACGTCGCGGTAGGCGAAAAGCGGCGTTTCGTCAGTACGCGCGGCAAAGGTTTTGCCATCCATCCCCCTGCAATAGTAGCACACAGCATAAGCGCCGCAGCTGGGGCAGTTCTTCCGTTTTTCCGTAAACGTATTGCTGACGCCCGAACCATAACAACCATAGCAAAGCCTTGAACCCTGACCATAGCAGGTCGTGCACTTCTTTCCAAGGTAAATGCCCAAGCCAAAGCAATCCGCGCAGATTTTCCCACCCTTGCCCTTGCACTGGCCGCAATTCAAGGTCACCTGATGTGTGCTTGAGCCATCCCAATCGCAGGCCATACACGCTGCATAGGCTTCATGGGTTTTGCACGCGATGGTGATGCCGTTCTCTTCCGCAACAGCGGATACGCCAAGCAGTAGCATTGCCGCCAGCACCAAACTGATGATTCTTCTCATGGTCGTGACCTCCCGCCCTTGCTCATTCATTCTCTACAAGCAAGGATTTTTTGCTTCTAAACCAATTATAGCAAATATTCTTTGATATTTCAATCGGAACAACAAAAAATATTCGGCATCGCATCTCTCCCCATCGTCTATCATACCCATGAGGTGATATGGATGGACGAGAACTTTATTCGCGACAGAATCACACAGCTGCGCCTGCGCAAGGGTGTGTCCGAATACCAGATGAGCTACGACCTTGGCCACAGCCGCGGTTATGTGTACAACATTTCTTCCGGCAAGGCGCTCCCGCCCATGAAGGAGTTCCTCGCCATCTGCGACTACTTCGACCTCACCCCCGCCCAGTTCTTTGACGAAAGCACCCAAAACCCGGAGCTGATCCAAAAGGCTATTTCCGGCATGAAGGAGCTGAACGAGGACGATCTGCTAATGCTGCTCGGCTTGATCAACCGGCTGCGGAAGGAATAACAAACGCACAAGACGCAAAAACAGGCCAGCCCCACTTGGGACTGGCCTGTTTTCATTTAGTATTACTTGCCGAAGTAGCGCTTCAGCAGGCCTTCGAAAGCCTTTCCATGTCGCGCCTCGTCCTTCGCCATTTCATGCACGGTGTCGTGGATGGCGTCCAGGTTCAGCTGCTTGGCCTTCAGCGCCAGGTCAAACTTGCCGGCGGTGGCGCCGTTCTCGGCTTCCACGCGGACGGTCAGGTTCTCCTTGGTGGAGGGGGAGACCACTTCGCCCAGCAGCTCGGCAAACTTGGCGGCGTGCTCGGCTTCTTCGTAGGCGGCCTTCTCCCAGTACAGGCCGATCTCGGGATAGCCTTCACGATGGGCAACGCGAGCCATGGCCAGGTACATACCCACCTCGGTGCACTCGCCGGTGAAGTTGGCGCGCAGCATTTCCTTGATCTCTTCGGGAGCGTCCTTGGCTACGCCCACCTCATGCTCGCAAGCCCAGGTCTTGGTCTCGGCCATCTGGTCGAACTTGGCCTTGGGAGCCTTGCACACGGGGCAGAAATCGGGAGCCTCGGGACCTTCGTGAACATAACCGCAAACCTTGCAAACCCACTTCATATGATCTACCTCCAAATATAATTTCATATTTTTGTTGTCTGGCTTCCGCCTGATGATAGTATACACCAGATTGCGGCGGGTGAAACAAGTTTTCAAAAAATTTTTTTGTGAAAATGAAAATCCCCTGCTTTTCTGTTGAGGGAAGGCAGGGGCAGGCCAATAACTTATGGTGGAACTCTTACAGCAAAAACTACTGCCACATTCAACACAATTGCCGATTGGTGTAATAGTGGCGGACTGGCCGTCATCAACGCATACAGCGCTTCTCCTTACACTAAGGCTTTGCAACAAACCCACTCGCTCCACGCAGACTAATCACTAAGAAGCCATTCATCTCCCCAATGATTGGATACCTTGCTTCGCTGTTAATAAGCCCAACTCTTTTTGAACTACCAGAAGGCATAGCATAAACCGGGGTTTCTCCATCAGGTACAAAGTAGTCGGGATTTACAAGAACATATTCCTTTCTTACCCAACCACTATAACGCAAGTTTTCATCACGATATGTGACATTGTACCATGATCCGTTTTCCTCAATTACTGTACAATATGTCCCATAGGTCATTGTCTGGATGATCTTTGAAGCGGCATCCGGATTCTCCCTTAACGAAAGAGCTTCGCACAAAACAAACCCAAGGTCATACCCATTGTACTCTTCGTTTGAAGTGTTGTCGAATCCACTCATATTGATCCCGGTGATGGCTTCAGCATTTGCCACAATCCATCCCTGCTGCGCATTACCTTCTCTGTCATGATAAGAAATCCTGATCCACTCTATCGGGGAATTCGAATAAAAATAGGAATCAAATGCAGTGCCGGCCTGTGTAACAATCCTTTCTATTGGCTCATATTCTGTTCCTTCGTCCAAGACTGTCACAATTCGCATTTCGCGCCCGTCATCTGTTACTTCAAATACATCCGTTGCTTGTTGAAGCGTTTCAGTATGATTCCGCTCCTCCTGTGTCTGCGCGAAAGCAGCAACTGGCAGCATTGCCATTACCAGTAGGATACTAACGATGCAAAATAACTTCTTCATAGGGTTACCTCCTTCTCAATGACCGCTAAAGTAATGTCTGAAAACAAAATGCAATGAGAGCTAATCCTGCATTTCAACCGTGCGCAGTCTCCGCGACACCTACTAAACGAAACACCAGACCAATCTATTCCTTATTCGGTTATATTTTACAATTTCGCAATAAGAAGTACTACGAGCAATTTGGTTTGAATGTGGTCTACTACCGCAAAAAGAAGCGGCTGACCCAGATGAAACTGGCCGAGATGGCCGACATTGACCGAAGCCACATCAGCGCCATCGAGCTTGGCAATGTGGGCGTTTCTTTTGATGTGATCTTCAAGCTCTGCGAGGTGCTGGAGATCACCCCGAAGCAGCTGTTCGATTTCAGAGAGTGAACCACAGGGCGAAGGTGTGGCAGATGCACCTTCGCCCTTCTGTTTTGTAACACTCTTCCGCAAAAGAAGGTTTTCCCGCCCCCGCGGCGAATATATACAAGAAATGCCCGACGTTTTGCAATAGATGGAGGAGTGAGTCCCCATGCGCGATATGATCATTCTCATCGAGGCCGACAGCAAGGCCTGCCGCTCCATGGCGCGCAAGCTGCGCACGGAACACCTGGACTGCCGCATTCTGCCCGCCACCGCCACCGCTGCCGATGTGCTGGCGCTGGAGGCGCGGGGCATTCTGCTGGCAGGCGCCGATGCGGGCGAACCCGCCGCCATTCCCGGCCTGGGCGAGATCCTCACCACCGGCCTGCCCGTGATGGCCATGGGCGATGCCGCCCTGTCCCTGGCGGTGCAGCTGGGCTGCTCCCTGGGGGACAAGGCCGCCGAGCCCGGTGTGTTCTCCGTCCACTTTGATGGCGCTGAAGACCTGTTTGCCGGGCTTACCGCCAACGAGCGGTATATCCCCGCCTGCCGGTGCATCACCCTGTCCGCCGCCTGCCACCCCATTGCGCAGGTGGAAAGCGGCGTGCTGGGCTTCCGTGCGGCGGGCAAGTCCGTGTACGGCCTGGCCTTCCTGCCCGAAAGCAACGACCCCGACGGCATCCAGCTGCTGCTGAACTATTGCATGAACATCTGCGGCTGCACCCAATGGTGGAGCCGGCAAGCCGTGGTGGAGCGCGCCCGCGAGGCCATCCAGGCCGCCTGCCCCGGCGAGGCCGAGGCGCTGTGCGCCATCTCCGGCGGTGTGGACAGCGGCGTGTGCGCCGTGCTGGGCAACCAGGCCATCGGCCATCGGCTGCGCTGTTTGCTGATCGATACCGGCCTTCTGCGCAAGGGCGAAGCTGAGGAAGTCCTGAGCCTGTACCGTGACCAGCTGGGCCTGAACGTGGAAATGGTGGACGCCAGCGAGGAGATCCTCTCCGCGCTGGAGGGCATCGTGTCCGTCCGCGCCAAGGAGCGCATCGTCCACGACTTGCTGCAGGAGATCATCCAGCGCCAGGTGCAGGAGCTGCCCGGCGTGAAGGTGATGCTCCAGGGCACCAACTACAACGATACCCTGGACGCCCCCGCCGATCTGCCCGCCGAAGGCCTGCCCCTGGTGGAGCCGGTGCGGGAGCTGTTCAAGGATGAAGTGCGTCGCGTGGGCGAAGACCTGCTCCTGCCCGAGCGCATCATCCGCCGCCAGCCCTTCCCCGGCAGCGGCCTGGCCACCCGCATTCTCTCCACTGTCACAGAGGAAAAGCTTTCCATCCTGCGGGAGGCCGACGCCATTTTCCGCCAGGAGATCGAAGCCGCCGGCCAGCACAAGCGCCTGTGGCAATACTACGCCACCCTGGCCGATAACCCCGTCCCCATGGGCGCGGGCTATGTGATCATCCTGCGGGCGGTGCAGGTCATCGACGGCAACGTGGCCATTGCCTCCCGCCTGCCCCACGACCTATTGGAGCGCGTGACCGAGCAGATCCTCGCCACCCTCCCCGCCGTTGGCCGGGTGCTGTATGACTTCACCCCCAGCCAGAGCTATGCGAGAAATGAAGCAGCCAAATAAGGAAAACCCTGCACGATGTGCAGGGTTTTCCTTATTTGGAATGAAGAAATGAAGATAATGAAGGAATGAAGGAATGAGAATGCCTTCACGTTACATCTTGATCACATTGGACAGGTTGTCCACAATGGCCTTGGTGATCCAGGGCTTGTTCATGGTGTACAGGTGAATGTTGTTGATGCCGTTGGCCACCAGGTCGATGATCTGCTCGGTGGCAAAGGCAATGCCCGCCTGCGCCATGGCGGCGGGGTCATCCGCAAAGCGGTCGGCAATGGCGGCAAAGCGCGGCGGCATGATGGAGCCGGAGAGCTTCACCACGCGCTCCACCTGCTGGGTGGTGGTGATGGGCATGATGCCCGCGCACACCGGCACATCGATGCCAGAGCGCAGCGCCCTATACAGGAAGTTGTACAGAATGCCGTTGTCGAAGAACATCTGGGTGGTGAGGAAGTCCACCCCCGCGTCCACCTTGCGCTTGAGGTATTCAATGTCCCGGATGCGGCCGCCGCTTTCCGGGTGTCCTTCCGGATAGCAGGCCGCACCCACGCAGAAGTCGCCCTGCTGATGGATGAACTCC
Organism: Clostridia bacterium; assembly: GCA_017463245.1. Lineage (GTDB taxonomy): Bacteria > Bacillota > Clostridia > Christensenellales > Aristaeellaceae > UBA11524. The sequence goes on along the minus strand of JAFTPN010000017.1, from coordinate 46,458 downwards.
ACCAGCTCGCTGGCATAGACGAAGTCCTTCACCGGCTCGCCCTCCCTGGGCAGGTCGCCCCGCAGCGCCAGCACGTTTTCCATGCCGGCGGCCTTCATGTCGGAAAGCACCTGCTTCACATGGTCGCGGGTGGACTGCACGCAGGTCAGGTGACACAGGGGGGTAACGTTCTTTTCCGCCACAGCCTTGGCCACCGCCAGGGTGTGGCCGGGGGTGGAGCCTGCCGCGCCATAGGTCACGGACATAAAGGCAGGGTGCAGGTCGGCGATCTCCTGCGCCACCTGGGACGCCTGGGCGATGCCGTCGAACTTCTTGGGCGGGAATACCTCGCAGGACAGGTGTACCTTGCCGTCCCGCAACAGCGTGCCGATCTTCATCAGTAATGCTCCTTCTGACGCAGGCTGCGCAGCGCACGGCGGCGCATGCCCGCATCCCATTCAGCTTTGTCTTCTTCGGTTTCCAGGATCAGCTGGGGTACCGGCACAGGCTTTTGATTCCTGTCCAGCGCCACCATGACCAGATAGGCCCGGTTCACCCGGTGGCGCTTGCCGCCCAGCGCTTCCACATAGGTATCCACCCGCACCTCCATGCTGGTGCGTCCCACGCAGGTGATGCGTCCCTCCAGCACAACGGTATCGTTGGCAAAGGCGGGCGCCTGGAATTCCAGATTGTCCACCGAGGCCGTGGTGACCTCGCACCCGGAGTGGCGGCGAGCCACCACGGCGGCCACCACGTCGATCCACTCCATCAGCCTGCCGCCAAACAGACGGCTGTAGCCGTTCAGGTCGCCGGGCATCAATATGGCCACATGGGTGGTGCGGCTTTCTTCCACAGTTTTAGCAGTACACATGGGCTTCCTCCTCCCGGCTCATCATGGTCAGGGTCAACAGCTCCCTGTTGCCGGGCATATCGATCAGTTCAAACCAGTCCCGATGCTCTTTGATCAGCATCAGCCACAGTTCCGTTTCCATGGGCAGGTGGCCGCGGGTATTCAGCTCGTTTTCGCACAGGGCGGCGATCTCCCGGCACAGGGTCAGGAGCATGGCGTCCGGCACCACCAGCATGGACACATCCGGCACACCCTCCACCATGCTGAGCATGATCTTGTCGTGGCAGACGTTCGCCCAGTCGATGGCGGCGCGCTCATACACAGGATACCGCAGATAGCCGAAATCGATCCACACATAATGGCTGTGGTTCAGGAATTTCTCCCGGCTCTGCGCCAGGATGAAGGGCTTGGAGAGCTTCATGTAGTTCATGGTCTCCTCAGCAGGGATCTCCCCCTCCACCGGCAGACCGTAGCGGCGCTTGTATTCCAGCACATTGGGCAGCATGGGCATGATCTTCCGGGTGGACTCCCCGTCCCCGTAGCACAGCAGGGAGAGGTTCTTCAGCCTGGAAAGATAGCCGAACCAGCAGATGTACTGCTCATGCATGTTGGGGCCGTCCATGGGCAGGGAAAGATAGGCCGTGACGCACAGGGGCGAGACCTTCCCACGGCGGCTCATCAGCTCCCGAAGGGCTTCCTGGCCGCGCACCACATAGGGCACATGGGTGGGAAAGGTCAAATCGGCGGTGAACACGCCCTGGCGCGCCATGGCGGAAAGCTGCCGGGCAGCGAGCCGCAGGCCGAAGCGCTTCTCAAAGCGGCTCAGGCTGGTATCAGCCTCCTGGGGCAGCTGGCAGGGAGCAAGGGGCATATCGTCGCTGATGTGAATCACCGGGCGGTGCAGGGTGTAGACCTCCCACTTTCTGCGGAAAGCCGCCAGGAACAGGGGCGCTTCCTCCTGCTGCATTTCCCGGAAGAAAGCCGCCGGAGCAAAGCAGAAATCCGGGTGCAGAAAGGCGCTGCGCAGGGGCGAAGTGGCATAGCGCAGGGGTGTGCCGCGCTGGAATACCAATTGTCCCTGAGCGTCGAAGCTCTCTGCTGCCACGGGGCACACCGCATCCACCGCATCCTGCGGCCGGGGCAGATAGCCCGTGAGCACGGTGCTGAACACGCTGTCCCGCCGGCATTGGCGCAGGGCGCGCAGCAGCTGCATATCCCAGTTTTTTGTAAAGGTCATGGCCGGATGGGCGATGAGCACATAACCCTCGCCCTGCCACAGGGCTTCCATGTCCGTCCAGCTGGAGCCACCAGGGCACAGAAACTGCACCGACCCCAACGCCCGCATGGCTGCATGGGCGTTCTCGTCCGGCTCATCCTGCAGGGAGAGGCCATAGGACACCCGCGCAGGCGAGGCAGCGTTCTCCCTGGCAGAGCGCAGGGCGGCATCGGCCTGGGGATAGCCCTGGGCAGCCATCAACAGCAAAATACGATCCATGGCGGCATACCGCCTCCTGTAAAACAGAATTGTAGGGGCAGGGTGCGACCCCGTCCCTACATGAATATGGGTCTATTGACCTTATGCCTGGGGATGCTGCATCCGCCAGGTGATGTCGCGGATCTCCATGCGGATGGCCTGCATCACCTGCTGGGGCTTTTCCCGGGGCATGCCCAGGTAGAAGCCCTGGAGATAGTCCACGCCGAAGCTGATCATGGTTTCCATCTCGCTGCGGGTCTCCACGCCCTCGGCCAGCACGGCAATGCCCCGGGCCTTGGCGTAGTTCATCAGGTTCTTCACCAGCGCCTGCTTGTTGGGATCCTTGTCCACATCGCGGACGAAGGAGGCGTCCACCTTCACGTATTCGCAGGGGATCTCCACCAGCGCCAGCTCGCTGTTGTAGCCGGTGCCGTAGTCGTCGATGGCCACCTCGCCGCCGTTGCCGCGGATGAACTTCATCTTGCGCTCGGTGTAATCCTTGTTGTTATCCTCGGCCTCGGTCACTTCCAGCACCACCTGGGGCAGCAGGTCGGTATAGCAGTCGATGATGTGCTGGCGCTCGGTAAGATCCATCTTCTGGCTGGCGATGGAGTTGATGAACAGCTTCATGTCCTTGCCCAGCAGCCCGCGTTCGACCATCAGCCGGGCGGATTCCAAACCGCAATGCCAGGTCAGCCGCTCGATGTGGTGCAGCTTGCCCTGCTCCTTGGCCAATCTCAGCACCGCGCCGGGGTTCTTCAGTTCCGGCACGTCGGGGCGCATCAGCAGCTCGTAGCCCCACAGTTCGGCGGTCTTCACCGACACGATGGGCTGATAGGCATAGTGCAGCAGCTGGTTGTCGATCAGGCGATCCAGCGCCGCGCGGGCGTCGATGAGGTAGCTCTCCTCGTTGAACAGGGCGCTGTCGAAGGTGCGCAGGTTGCCCTTGGCGTCCTGCTTGACCTTGTACATGGCAAAGTCCGCATAGTGCAAAAGCTTGGAAAGGGTGGTGGCATCGTCGGGATACCAGGCCATGCCGCCGGAGGCGCGGAAGCGGTAGAAGCTGCCATCGGGCAGCACGATGCCCTGGGTGCTGACCTGCTGCCAGGCCATGTCGATGTGCTCCTCCAGGGCGTGGCGGCTGTCGTAGCCGTAGAGCAGCATGTAGAATTCATCGCCGGAGCGGCGCGCCACGATGCTGTGGTTGTCCTGCTCAAAGGCGCCCAGCGCATGGGCAAAGGCGCGGATGAAGCTGTCGCCGGTATCGTGGCCGTAGGTGCTGTTGAGGAACTTCAGGTTGTCCAGGTCCACCATGATCAGCGCACCAATGCCCATCTCGTCCCTGCGGCGGCCGAAGAGATCCTGCGTCAGGCGGGTAAAGGCGCGGCGGTTGTGGATGCCGGTCAGCGCATCGATGTCGCGGGCACGCTCCAGGTCGATGCGGGTGTTGATCTCCTCGGTCACATCCACCAGCGTACCCACAATGCGGTCGTCATGCTCCACCTGCTTGTAGCGCAGGTACAGTTCCTCGCCCCGCACCTGGAAGCGCCACACCTCTTCGTCATAGGCCTCGGTGAAGCGGTCGCGCATCACCCGGCCAAAGGACTCGCGGCTGATCATATTATTCTGGCGGGCAACCTCGCCCATATCCAGCATGCTGACAAATTCGGGCGAGCAATAGACCTGATCCTCGTTCTTCTTCAGCTCGAACACGCCCACCTGCATGCCGGTCATCTGCATGATGGTGGAGAAGCGGGCAGCTTCCTCCAGCGCATCATGGTTCATTGTTTCAATGGCGTCGGCCAGGGTGTCGATCTCGGCAATGCTGGTCTTTTCCAGGGTCAGCTCACTGCCGGGGTCAACATTTTCCACCTGCTTCACCAGTCGCTTGATGGGGCGGATCAGCGTGCCGCTGGCAATGGAGGCCATCAACAGACTCAGGGCGATGGCGATGGCCACCGATACGGCCACCATGCTCTTGAACTGCTCAGAGAAAGCCATCAGGGTCTCGGCAGGCTGCATACCCACCAGCACCCATTGATCATCTTCAAAGGCGGTGTTGGTATCATAGAGGTTCAGGGGCATCACAGAAGCGCACATCTGCCGGTTATTGCGGGTGCCGGTGAACATCACGCTGTTGCTGTCCAGCACCTGGGAGGGCACCAGCACCGTGTCCTCGGCGTTAAAATACTGCTTGTAGCTGGTGCCTGCGGAACAGGCCACCTGGATGCTGCCATCCTCCTGCTGCATGCCCAGCACATAGCTGCCCGTAGCCTCGCGGACGAACTCGCCGCTGTTGAGCAGGCTGGTGATGTAGCTGGTGGTCATGTCCACGCCGATCATGCCCAGCACGGTGCCATCACGGTTGAACAGGGGCATGGCGTAGGTCATGGTCTTCACCGGGTCGCCCTCGTTGATCCGGAAAGGCATGCACCAGTAGCCGTAGTGGATCGCCTCATTAGAGGTGCCCTGCTGCACCGCATCCAGCACCTTGAAGAAGAAATTGCTGTTGCTTTCGTTGAAGGTAAAGGCAGCCGTCCAGTAGCTGTCCAGGGAGATATCCAGCTCCCGGCTCACCGGCGGCATGCCGCGCAGGAGCAGCACATCGCTGTTGGTGCTGCTGTTGGTGGTGGGATCGCTGTCCCGCAGGTACACGCCCGCCCAGCTATCCGGCTGGTCGGCCACGCCAATGCCGTTGAGCACCACAAAGATGCCCGTGGTACCGCCTGCGCGCAGCTGGGAGACCAGCGTGGGCGCCACGCTGAGCATGATGTCCGCATTCAGGGCTGCGTCGGTCTTCATATCCTCGGCTGTGACACCGGCCACCGACAGCTTGCGCCGGATGATGCTGGTGACGGATTCCGCCGTGGCGTCCAGGTTGCTCCAGCGTCCCAGCATTTCCGATTGCAGGCTCTGGCGCTTGCTCTGCGCCCGCTCATCCAGCATGTTCAGGGCATTGTTGTTCAGTTCGCGGAAGGCGCCGCCCACATTCAGCGACAGCACAAGAAGGCCGATGGTGAGCAGCACAATAACGATCAGCGGCACAAGCAGCCGCATAAAGATCGTGCTTTTCCGTTGCTTGTTGCGAGCCATGCCCGTCTCTCCTCCCTATCCTGTCGTTCCCCTGGCTTTACTTCAGCGCCTCGTTCATTTCCTTGCGGAAGTCCTCCAGCCACTCGGCAAAGGCATCGTCGCCGGTCATCAGCTCAATGGCGGTCTGGCGATCCATGCCCTCGTCCACCAGTCTTTCCACCTCGCGCTGCGCACTCTGGGCGGCCTCGGCCATGCTGGTATCCACCACCAGGCGAGCCTCGTAGCCATTGTCGAAGGCGTTGTTGGTGTACAGGCGATAGGTGCTGGTGATCTGCGCGCCGATCTCGATGATCTCCCGCAGCATGCCGTCGATGCCCTGGGCATCCATGGCCACGTCGAGGGTCTCGGGCTGGTTGGCAGATTTCTTCACCGGCAGATAGCCGCTGTTCAGGGAGAAATGGATGTTGTTGCTCTCCTGGGTGAACCACTTGAGGAACACCGTGGCAGCATATTCCTTTTCGGGGGTGGACTTGCTCACCACCATGCCTGCGCCCTGCTGCACCGCACAGGGTTCCGTGCCCTCAAAATTGGGCAGGGGCAGCGCCATGCATTCAATGGGGTAGGTGGTGCCATCGTCCCTGGTGACCTCGGTGGGGAAATACAGCGCGCCGCTGGTGGAGCCCACCAGCGCCACCAGCTGGCCGGTCTTGACATCGTCGGAGCGATAGCGGCCAAAGGCGCCGAACCAGCCGCTGGCGTAGGGCACCACATAGTTGTCCCACAGGCGGCGCATCACATCGCTGTCCACATGGAGGGTCATTTCGCCGCCTTCCACGGCAAACATTTCCACACCCAGCTGCAAACTGCCAATGAGGATGTAGTTGGCAAAGGCGTCGCGGCCAAAGAAGGCCTTGCCGCCGCTCCACTCATAGTACATTTCGGCGGCCTTCACCACGCCCTCCCAGGTGGAGAGCATGCTCACCTCTGCGCCTGTATCGGCTGCAAAGGCATCCCACTCCGTTTTGTTCACCATCATCATTTCGGTGGACTTGGCAATGGGGAACACCTTCAGCGCGCCGTTGCCATCCAGGCGGCCTTCCTGCATATAGGCGTCCATGTATTCATCCTGCTCGGCCTGGGTCATATAAGTAGAAAGGTCGGCCACCAGGCCCATCTTGTTCACGGCATGGGCGGTATCCGCATAGGCGGCGAAGATATCCGGCATCTTGTCGGAGCCGGTCTTGTGGTTGGCGGAGGCCATCAGCTTGTCGGCCAGGTCGTTCACGCCGCCCTGGCTCACAGGCACGATGATAACGCCCTTTTCCATGCCTTCGGTTTCGTTAAAGGTCAGCACCAGCTGATCGAAGATCTGCTGCTGCGCACCGTTGTAATAGTGCCATAGCGTCAATACCTGAGGATCATCCGGTGAGAGCGCCACTGTTTCGGCACCGGCGCAAAGAGGAAGCATCAGCAACGCCAGAAGCAGGCACAGCATCTTCTTCATGGATATACCCCCTTTATCTTATTATAATGCGCTTTTTGTCACTTATTGTCAAGTATTATCGTTTCAAAAGGCTTCTTCCCGCCAGAGAAATGGCATAGCACGCCGCCGCATAGAGTACAATGGCGGCACCGGCGGAGGTATCCCACGCATAGGCGCTGAGCAGGCCAGCCACACCGCTGCCCAGGGCGATGACCACGCTCCACAGGGCGTGCTGGCGGCTGTTGCGCGCCAGGTTGCGGCCAGCCGCCGCAGGCAAAATCAGCAGCGCATTGATGAGCATCACACCCACCCACTTGATGGCCAGCATCACCGCCACGGCCACCAAGACCACAAAAGCGCATTCCGTCAGGTGGGTGCGCACGCCGCGGCTGCGAGCAAGGGATTCGTTCACGCTGGTCAGCAGCAGACGGTTGTACATCTGCACCCACAACACCACGCCTACAATGAGGGCTATCAGCAGCCAGCCCAGGTCAGCGGGCGTCACCGCCAGCACATCGCCAATGAGCAGCGAGGAATACTTGGCAAAGCCGCCGCCCCGGGAGAGGATCAAAAGACCCGCCGCAATGGACGTGGAGGAGAACACGCTGATCACCGTATCGGTGGAGGTCGCCCCCGTCTGCTTGATGCGGCAGATGAGGATCGCCCACACCACGCCGAAGACGATCATGCTCATCAGGTCGCTGCTCACCCCCAGCACGATGCCCAGGCCAATGCCCGTCAGCGCGCTGTGACCCAGCGCATCGGAGAAGAAGGCCATCTGCTGGTTCACCGCCATGGTGCCAAGGAGCCCCAGCAGCGGCGTCAGCAGCAAGATCGCCAGAAAGGCGTTTTTCATAAAGGAGAACTGCAGCGCCTCCAGGGGCAGCACAGCGTCCATGATGCTGTAAATCACATCCATCACAGCGCCTCCTTCCCCTGGCCGAACACCGCATCGAACTGCTCCGTCAGGAACACGTTCTCTGCGCTGCCCTGCGCCAGCACGGTCTTGTCCAGCAGCACCACATGGTCGGCATACTCCCGCACCAGGTGCAGGTCGTGGCTCACCAAGAGGATCGCCATGTGGTGGGTCTCCTTCAGCCGCAGCACAGTATCCAGGAACATGCGCAGACCGTTCTGATCCACGCCGGACACCGGTTCATCCAGCACCAGCAGATCCGGCGCGGGGTGCAGCGCCAGGGCCAGCAGCACACGCTGCAATTCGCCCCCGGAGCAGCGCCCCAGGGGACGCTGGGCCAGATCGGCAGCCTCCACGGTGGAAAGCGCTTCAGCCACGGCCTGGCGGGTCTTTTTGCTCACGCCCGTCCACACCGGACGGCGGGTGAAGGCCGCAGCCATAAAGTCCTCCACGGTCACCGGCATTTCTTTGTCGAAATGCAGATGCTGCGGCACATAGCCCGTGCGCAGGTGAGGGATATCCCGCCCGTGGTCGTCCACATGGCGGATGTGTCCGCTGTGGGGCAGCTCCCCCAGCAGGGCGCGGATCAGCGTGGTTTTGCCCGCGCCGTTCTGGCCGATCAGCGCAGTAAGCTGCCCGCAATGGATGTGCATGGACACGTCGTGCAGGAGCGTCTGTCCGCCCCGCTGTACGCCCACACCCTCCAGTCCTATATGACAGAGGGAACAATGGTGTTCCGGCATGATCTCCACCTCAAAAAACTTTCTCAGTATCATTATACCATATCCAGGCAGGAGTTGTAAGCTTTTTCACGTATATTTAATAATGTAATCGAAAATTTAAGGAGGCTGCACCATGATTGCACTTGCCTGCGACCACTCCGCCATCGAACTCAAGCATGAGATCATGAAGCTGCTGGACAGCATGAACCTGGAATATAAGGACTTCGGCACCAACGAGGCCGTGAGCTGCGACTACCCCATCTATGGCTACCGCGCCGCCAAGGCCGTGGCATCCGGCGAGTGCGACCGGGGCATCCTGCTGTGCGGCACGGGCATCGGCATCGGCATCGCCGCCAGCAAGGTAAAGGGCACCCGCGTCTGCACCTGCTCCGATGTCTATAGCGCCGAGCTCTCCAAGCGCCACAACAACAGCAATATCCTCACCATGGGCGCCCGCGTCGTGGGCATCGACCTGGCCAAAATGATCGCCACCCATTGGCTCACCGCCCCCTTCGAAGGCGGCGGCCGCCACACCCGCCGCGTCGAAATGCTCACCGCCATCGAAAACGGCGAGGAGCTGTAAGAGGGGACTCCGTCCCCTCTTAACTCCCCTGCCAAAGGGTCTTCGACCCTCTGGACTCCCTTTCGGGGATGGCGTTGCTGGGCGATCTCCGAACAGGGGTCACGCCGCGCAACGGGCGCGCCGCGACGCGGGGAATGCAGCGTTCCACCTCATCCGGCCTTCGGCCACCTTCCCCTCAAGGGGAAGGCTTTTGCTTGACCCTGCACCATGGCTTCCCCTTGAGGGGAAGCTGTCAGCGCTTGCGCTGACTGACGAGGTGTAGTGCCACACTCTCAATTCCGAATTCATAATTCCGCATTCCGAATTTCACCGGAGGTTCTCATGTACATCGCCGATACCCACTCCGACACCCTCTTCGCCATGGCCTTCCAGCCAAACGATCCCCTGATGATCACCCCCGACCGCCTGCGCTCCGGCGGCGTGACCCTGCAAGTCTGCGCCCTGTGGACGGGCCGCAAGGGCAACAAGGGCGATGTGGACGCCATCGTAGCCGCCGAGCTGGCCGCCATGCCCCGCCTGATGGACGCGGGCATCCGCAAGGTGGACGACCCTGCCGATGCCAAGGACGGCGAGCATTGCTTCATGCTCTCCATCGAGGGCGGCGAGGTGTTTGAGAAGGGCATCCACACCGTGCAGGAATGGCGCAGCAAGGGCGTGCGCATGGCGGCGCTTTTGTGGAACAACGAGAATGCCATCGGCTATCCCGCCAAGTCCGGCGACAAGCGCGGCCTGACGGCTTATGGCCTGCAAGTTGCCAAAGAAATGCAGCGCGTGGGCATGGCGGTGGACGTGTCCCACCTGAACGAGGCAGGCTTCTACGATCTCTTCAGCAAGACCGACAAGCCGCCCATGGCCAGCCACAGCTGCTGCCGCAAGCTCTGCGACCACTTCCGCAACCTCACCGATGAGCAGCTGCGGCTGATGATCCGCGAGGGCGGCTTTGTGGGTGTGAACTTCTACCCCCATTTCCTCTCCGAGGACGGCAAGGCCGATGCGGCGCTCATTGCCCGGCACATCGACCACATCTGCCAGCTGGGCGGCGCTCAGATCGTGGGCTTCGGCTCCGATTTCGACGGCATTGAGGTCACCCCGACCGATGTGAACCACCCCGGCGAGATCCCCAACATTTTCGCAGAGCTGCGCAAGCTGGGCTACGACGAAGCCGCCATTGCGGGCATTGCTGGCGAGAACCTGCTGAAGTATTACCAGCGCATCTGATGTATCCTGATGACAAGCACGATCATGTATCGTGCTTTTTTTGTGTCCGTTGACCGTTCGCATCGTGAAATCGACCGATGAGCTGAATTTCCTGATTTCTGCCGAAAATGCTGCTATCATGGTGCCCGAACAAAACACAGGAGGCGCTTATGGAAGCCATTCACACCACGAACCTGACCAAGCAATACAAGCACCTGACTGCCGTTGACAAGCTGAACCTGACCATCCATCAGGGGGAGCTGTTCTCGCTGCTGGGCATCAACGGCGCGGGCAAGACCACCACCATCAAAATGCTTTCCTGCCTGTCCAAGCCCACCGGCGGCGACGCCCTTGTGGGCGGCAGCAGCATCCTTCACGAGGCCCAGGCGGTGAAGCGCATCATCGGCGTTTCGCCCCAGGAGACCGCCGTGGCGCCCAACCTTTCCGTGCAGGAAAACCTGGAATTGATGTGCGGCATCCACGGTTTTCCCCGGGAGAAGCGCCAGGAAAGGATCGCCGGGCTGGCCGCCCAGCTGAACCTGCACGACATTCTCTCCAAGAAGGCCGGAAAGCTCTCCGGCGGCTGGCAGCGCCGGGTCAGCATCGCCATGGCGCTGATCAGTCAGCCCTCCATCCTCTTTCTGGACGAACCCACCCTGGGGCTGGATGTCATTGCCCGCAGCGAACTGTGGGACATCATCCGCGCCCTGAAGGGCAGGGTGACCATCATCCTCACCACCCACTACATGGAGGAAGCCGAAGCCCTGTCCGACCGCATCGGCATCATGAAAAGCGGCAGGCTGCTGGTAACGGGAACCGCCCGGGAGCTGATGGAGCAGACCGGAGCCGATCGGTTTGAGGATGCCTTTGTCACCATTGTAAAGGAGGCCAAATGATGAGAATGCTCACCTTCGCCAAGCGCTGCGCCAAGGAGATTTTGCGCGACCCGCTGAACCTGCTCTTCGGCCTGGGCTTCCCCATTGTGCTGCTGCTTCTGCTCAGCGCCATTCAGGACAATATCCCCGTGCCGCTGTTCAGGATCGACCACCTCGCCCCCGGCATTGCGGTGTTCGGCCTGTCCTTCATGACGCTCTTCTCTGCCACCCTGGTTGCCCGCGACCGGGAAAGCGCCCTTTTGCAGCGGCTGTACACCACGCCCCTGCAGGCAGCTGACTACATTCTTGGGTACATCCTGCCCATCCTGCCCATTGCCGCCGCCCAGGGCGCGGTGAGCTTCCTCGTCGCCGTGGCGCTGGGGCTGCCCCTGAGCATGAACATCCTCTGCGCCACCCTACTGCTCCTGCCCATTGCCCTGTTCAACATCGCCCTGGGGCTTTTGTGCGGCAGCATCTTCAATGTGAAGCAGGTGGGCGGCATCTGCGGCGCGCTGCTCACCAACCTGTCCGCCTGGCTCTCCGGCATCTGGTTCGATCTGGAGCTGGTGGGCGGCGCTTTCAGCAAAATCGCCAACCTGCTGCCCTTTGCCCATGCGGTGGAGCTGGAGCGCGCCGCCATCAGCGGCAGCATGGCCGATGCATGGCCTCACCTGCTGGTGGTGCTGGGCTATGCCGCTGTGACCACCCTGGGCGCGGTGCTGCTTTTCCTGCGGCAGATGAACAGGCAATAAGCGCATCACCACCCCATTCCCGGCCATACTAATGGCTGGGATTTTTTGATGAGGAGGCGCCCCATGATCCGCACCGAGAACCTGACCAAGCTCTACACCATGAACGGCAAAACCGTCACCGCCCTGGATCATGTGAGCCTCCGCGTGGGCGAGGGCGAATACGCCGCCATTGTGGGTCCCAGCGGCAGCGGCAAAAGCACCCTGATGCATCTGCTGGGCTGCCTGGACAACCCCACCTCCGGCAGCTATCGCCTCCACGGGCGGGATGTGTCCACCCTGAACAGGGACGAGCTGGCGCGGGTGCGGGGTGAGGAGATCGGCTTTGTGTTCCAGGGCTTTCAGCTGCTGCCCCGGCTCACCGCCGCGGAAAATGTTGCCCTGCCGCTGCTCCTGTGCGGCGTGCCTCATCGGGAGCGCACCGCCGCTGCCCGTGCCCTGCTGGAGCAGGTGGGCCTGGGAGAGCGCATCCACCACACCCCCAACCAGCTTTCCGGCGGGCAACAGCAGCGGGTGGCCATCGCCCGGGCGCTGGCGCGGAACCCCGCCGTGCTGCTGGCGGATGAACCCACCGGCAACCTGGACGCCCAGGCCACCGCCGATGTGCTGCACCTGCTGGACGAATTGCACCGCGCAGGCCGCACCATCCTGCTCATCACCCACGATTCGGTGGTCGCCCGGCGGGCAGAGCGGCAGATCACCATTGCTTCAGGGCGCATTTTGAGTGATTCTGCCAAAGATATTCCTGTTTTCTCCAAATTTTCTCCAAAAATTATTACAAAATGATTGCAAAACCTCTTGATTTATTTCATAATTTATCGTACAATCATGTTAGCGCCATCTATTTTGGGGTGCAAAAGAGGAAGGGTGTACGATTTATGGGCAAGCGCATTCTGCTGGTTGACGACGAGCCTTTGATTCTCAAGGGGCTGAAATATACTTTGGAGCAGGAAGGTTACGAAACCGACAGCGCCATGGACGGCGAGGAAGCCCTCGCCAAGTTCTTTGCGACGCCCTACGATATGATCCTGCTGGATGTGATGCTGCCCAAGCTGGACGGCATCAGCGTGTGCCAGCGCATCCGCGAGCACAGCAATGTGCCGATCATCATGCTCACCGCCAAGGGCGAGGACATGGACAAGATCCTGGGCCTGGAATACGGCGCGGATGATTACATGACCAAGCCCTTCAACATCCTGGAGGTCAAGGCACGCATCAAGACCATCCTGCGCCGCGCCGGCGGCATGCAGCCCCTGGAGGAAAAGAAGATCCTCCGCGTGCGGGACATGGAGGTCAACCTGGTGAAGCGCACCGTGACCCTGGCGGGCAAGGAGGTTCGCCTCACCGCCAAGGAGTTCGACCTGCTGCAATTGTTCATCAACAACCGCGGCAAGGTGTTCAGCCGCGAGCAGATGCTGGAAACCGTGTGGAAGTACGACTACACCGGCGATGCCCGCACCGTGGACGTGCATATCCGCCGCCTGCGCGAGAAGATCGAGCGCAATACCTCCCAGCCGGAATTTATCTTTACCAAATGGGGAGTTGGTTACTATTTCACGGACAAGGACTAAGCTCCTGCCTTGGGCCAGCATCAGGTGGAAGATCCTGCTGGCCTTTCTTTTGATTATAGGCAGTTCTTTCGCCATTATGGCCACCTCTCTCACCAACCTGGTCAGCGAGCATCTTTATGAGCAGCGCATCCGTCAAGACAGCCTTTCCGTTGAAAAGCTGGCCACGACCTTTGCGCCGCTTTTTCAGTCTGCCCAGGCGGACGCCCTGCAAGAGGCGCTGGTGTCCTCCGGCGGCGAAATGGGCGGCCGACTGATGATCATCGATGAGGACGGCAAGGTGCAGTTCGACAGCTTTTCCCAGCTGTGCGGCGTGCGCCTGCAATTGCCGGAGGTGCTGTCTGTTCTCACCGGCGGACAAAGCACCGCCTACGGCATCCACCACCTCACCAGCCAGCAGCGCTCCCTTACCGCCGATGCGGCGGATGAGTACGTGGCCTACTGCACCGCCAGCCTCATCGGCACCCGCGGACGGCTGGGCGTGCTGCTTTTCGTCGCCCCGGTGCAGGAAATGATGACCAGCCTGACCCAGGTGCAGCAGCAGCTTCTGAGCGTGTTCCTGGCGGTGGCCGTGGCGGCGCTGGCTGTGGCGCTGATCTTCTCCCAGGTCATCACCAAGCCCATGGCGGCCATGACCCGCACCATCCAGAAGATGGGCAAGGGCGACCTTTCTGCCCGCGTGAAGGTGCGCGGCTCCGGCGAGATCCGCCAGCTGGCTGAGAGCTACAACACCATGGCCGAGCAGCTGGAGCGGCTGGATCGCAGCCGCAACCAGTTTGTTTCCAACGCCTCCCATGAATTGAAAACGCCCCTGGCCACCATGAAGATCCTGCTGGAAAGCCTGATCTACCAGCCGGATATGCCTGCGGAGCTGCGGGCAGAATTCATGCAGGACATGAACCACGAGATCGACCGCCTCACCGGCATCATCACCGACCTGCTCACCCTGACGCAGATGGACAGCCGCCGCATGGAGCTGCACCCCTCCATGGTGAACCTCTCCGAGCTGGTGGAAGAGACCCTGCGCCTTTTGACCCCCGCTGCCGAGCAGCGCGGGCAATGCCTCACCGGGCAGATCGTCCCCGGCTGCAACCTGGTGGCCGACCGCTCCAAGCTGGGGCAGATCATCTACAACCTCACCGAAAACGGCCTGAAATACACCCCCGACGGGGGCGAGGTCACCGTGTCCCTCACCACGGAGGGGCGCACCGCCATCCTCACCGTGCGGGACAATGGCGTGGGCATCCCCCAGGAGGATCAGGGGCACATCTTCGAGCGCTTCTACCGGGTGGACAAGGCCCGCTCCCGGGAGACCGGCGGCACCGGCCTTGGCCTGAGCATCGTGCGCCAGCTGGTGGCGCTGCACAAGGGCGTGATCACCGTGGACAGCGCACCGGGCAGGGGTTCCACCTTCACCGTGAAGCTGCCCATGGACGGCAAGGAGGTATCTGCATCATGAAAAAGCGCGTGTTGATCCTCCTTTTCTGCGCCCTGCTGCTCACCGGCTGCTCCACCGCGGGACTGCCCATGGGCGGCGCCACCGCCACCAACGTGCCCGGCACCAATCCCATGCTGCCCGAAGCCCAGGCGCCCGCCGCCCTCAGCAGCCGTCAAACTGCCACCCTGTATTTCCGCTACCTCTCCGAGCCCTTCCTGGCGCAGGAGACCCGCAGCATCACCCATTCTCCCTCCAGACCCTATGAGCTTTCCCTGCTCACCGAGCTGCTCGCCGGCCCCGGCTCCCATTCCGCCGACCTGACCGCGCTGTTCCCCGCAGGCACCCAGGTGCTTTCCACCGTGACCCAGGGGCGCACTCTGTTTGTGACCCTGAGCCGGGAGATCCTCTCCGGCTACCCGGACGACAGCAGCATCACCCCCCAGGAGCAGCAGCTGCGCCGCAAGCTGTGCATGCAGAGCATCGTGGCCACCATTACCGAGAATTGCGATATCGACCAGGTTCAAATTCTGGTGGAGCAGACCGGCAATGTCACCGGCAGCCTGCGTTTGCAGGAGAGCTACTTTATGGCCGATACTGCTTCCACCGCGCTGGTGGGACCCATGTCCCGGGAGGAAAGCCTGCTGCTCTCCCCCGGCAACACCATGGCGCTGATCTGCGACCTGTGGCGCAGCCGGGACTGGCAGCGCCTGTACCAGTACATTGCCCTGCGGGATCCCTCCACCGGCGTGGAGCGGGTGAATTACCGCGATTTTGTCACCGCCATGGAGAACCTGCCCATGCTTTCCGCTTATGAGATCAGCGGCGGCAGCGTGACCCAGGACGGCGCTGTGGCCACCTATTCCCTCACCGCCACCACCCTGAACGCCAGCCGGGAGACCACTCACCTGGGGTGCATCCTGCGGCTGTGCCGGGAAGGCGGCATCTGGCGGGTGACCCTGAACCAGCTCACCGGCTGGCTGGAGGTGCTGTGATGATGAAGCGTATCCTGTGCCTGATGCTGGTTTTGTGCAGCACCCTGACGCTGACCGGCTGCGTATCCACGCCGGAAAGCAACGCCCCCGCCGCCCCCACCCTGCCCCCTGCCGAGGCGAAATTCGCCCCGCCGGTGGGTGACATCGCCCTGAACCACACATCCACCGTGCCGCTGTATCTCCCCAGCACGGACGGGCAGCGCCTGTTGACGGAATACGTCCCCCTGTCGCTGAACCACAGCCGTCACAGCGCCCAGGTGATGGTGGAGGCGCTTTTGCAGCACCCCGCCACCCAGACCACCCAGGCGCTGGGCAACGGCGTGACCCTGAGCCTTTATGGCGCCCAGCCGGTGGAGGTCTCCAGCGGCGTTTGCACGGTGAACCTGGCCGCCACCGCCCTGCAGCTGGATCAGCCCAGCCTGTACAGGGTATGCGCCGCCATCACCGCTACGCTGTGCGAAATGGATGATATCCAATATGTGAATTTCCTTGTGGCCGATCAGGCCGTGAGCATGGACATCACCGGCAGCCTGCCCCTGGGCGGGCAGACCGCCCACCCCGGCGAGGAGCTGACCGTTCTTTGGGAGCAGATGGACGCCCGCCGCGCTCCCCTGGGCGAGGATCCCGCCACCATCCCCGTGACCGCCGTGGCCACGCTGTATTTCCCCCTGGCCGATGGCTCCGGCATCGCCGCCGAGACCCGCAACCTCACCTTCCCCGGCCAGTCGGCAGACCAATTAGCCGCCGGGCTGGTCAGCGCGCTGTCCTCCGGTGCGCAGTACCTCTCCGGCACCTCCCCCATGCCCGACCTTTCCGCCCTCATGTCCGCCCCCATCCAGACCACCGAATTGGACGATGGCGGCCGCATGGTGAGCGTGTATTTCCACGCCGGGCTGGAAAGCACCCTGCGCCAGGCACAGGTGGATATGCCCTGCTTTATCAGCGCGGTGACCTGCACGCTGGCCAGCTTCATCCCCTCGGTTTCCTCGGTGCGGATGTACATCGGCGCCACGCCCCTCACCAGCCTGTACAGCGCCGTGCACGGCAACCTGATCTTCCAGGGTGGGCTGATGCAGCGCCAGCAGTTTGCCCCCTACCTGATGGATCAGGTCACGCTGTACCTGTCCTCCGGCAGCAAGCTGAAGCCCGTGCGCCGCGCCCTGCCCCACCGCCAATCCCGCGACCCCCGCACCCTGCTGGCCGAATTGATGGAAGGCCCCACCCAGCAGGAGCTGGACGTTGGCTATGAGCC
This sequence comes from Clostridia bacterium, assembly GCA_017463245.1. Taxonomy (GTDB): domain Bacteria; phylum Bacillota; class Clostridia; order Christensenellales; family Aristaeellaceae; genus UBA11524. The sequence continues at coordinate 29,347 of JAFTPN010000017.1, read as the reverse complement.
CGTGCTGCCCGAAGGTTTGGACAAAAACGACATTCTGGGCGTTTCCCTGCAGGGGGACACGCTGCTTGTGAACCTTTCTGCCCGCTGTGCCGATCTGATCCGCACCCAGGCAGCCTCCTGGGAGCAGATCGTGTGCTACAGCCTGGTGAACACCCTGGGCGAATCCATGGGCGCACAGCGGGTACGCTTCTTCTTTGACGGACAGATGCTGGAGGAGCTGGGCGGCACCCTGTACTGGGGCGGCGAATTCCTGGTGAATCCCGGCATGATCGACCAACCCCTGGGGTGATCCGCATGGCAAGCATCATTGTTCTTATCGCTTTACTGGTCGCGGGTGTGCTGCTCACCGCCTGGGCGGCGCTGACGCTGATCCAACGGCGCTGGCAGCACCCGTGGCATTTGTCGCAGCCGCTGTTCAGCCTGCGGCAGGTGACCATCGAGGGCGAGCTGCTGCTCACGCCCCGGCACATGACCGCTGCCCACCTGCCCTTTGAGGCCACGCAGCAGCCCCGGGTGCAGTCCGGCGGGCTTTTGTGGGCATCGGCCATCACCGTGACCCACACCCTGGCCGACGAAGCCGACCGCGCCGCCCTGCTGGCTGCCGTGAAGCCCCTGGGTTTTACCCCGGAGAAGTTCCTCGCCCGCTGTCCCATTCTGGGCGAGGTGCAGCACAGCGGCCTGCGCGGGTACATCGTGCGGGACGGAAGCGGCCAGCGGGCTTACTTCCTGGCTGCGCCCCATGCCCTGCTGGAAGCCTGCGCCCATGTGTGGGAGCAGCAGGAGCGCCCCAAGACCCCGCAGGACATCTCCCGCCTGCCCGCCGCTTCCCCCGGCCTGTATGGGCTGGCCATGGCGACCGTGGAGCAGGGCAGCATCGGTGCGCTGACCTATCTGGGTTCGGTGCAAGTAGGCATGTCCCAATGCGACCTCTCCCCGCTGGATATCCTGCGGGCGCACGGCCTCACGCTGCACATCCTCCCCAACGACGGGGACGTACCTGCCTCCGCGCTGCACATCGGCCGCCAGCCCAGCGGAGCCAACAGCTTCGCCGTGCCGGAAGCCCATGGCTGCGGCTTTGTGCAGGACATTCTTGCGGGTTACCAGCAGGAGCAAAAGCTGCTGCGCAAGGCCATCCCCGCCCTGGTCTGGAGCCTGCTGTGGCAGGTAGCGATCCACCTGTTCACGCACTACGCCATAGGCAGCGCCGCGCCTGCCGCCCTGTGGGTGATGCTCTTCACCCACGCCGCAGCGCTGATGCTGCCGCTGTTTACGTCAAAAAAGCTCGCCCTGCTTGCGCTGCCCGTGCTGGCCATCCTGTGGCTGGTGGCGCAGCCCACGGCGCTCTCGGGTGCCTTCTGCCTGGTGGCAGGACTTACCCAGGCCTTTGTGACCCGGCTGCTGCTTGCGGCTTTGGAATGTTCATGAAATTCCGATAACTGTTCATAATCCGTTCACGCTGTGGACAAAATTCCTGCGTATACTTGTCTCGTAACCACAAAAGGAGGTTTGATCCATATGAAAAAGCATTTGCTTGGATATGTCGCCATTGCGCTGGTGTGCATGATGGTCGGTTCCACCATGACCCTGGTGCAGCAGCCCACCGCTCAGGCGGAGGAAAACACCGTGGTGGTCACCAGCCCCTTCACCGCGGCCATTGCTGAGGTGCGCAGCAGCGTGGTGGGCGTGAATAACTACCAGAACGTGCGCTACTCCAACGGCGGCAATAGCTACGGCCTGGACGATTTCTTCGACAGCTTCGGCTTTGGCAGCTTCGGCGGCTATGGCGGCTACGGCAACGGCTATGGCAATGGCTATGGCAGCAACCGCGGCATTGAGGAAAAGGTGCAGGAAGTGCTGGCCGGCACCGGCTCCGGCGTGGTGGTGGGCGAAGGCTATGTGCTGACCAACTTCCACGTGGTGGAGGACGCCTCCCGCCTGGAGATCTCCGTGAAGGAAGAGGGCAAGGAAGAACCCACCACCTATGCCTCCACCCTGGTTGCCTATGACGAGAACCTGGACGTGGCGGTGATCTACGCCCCCGAACTGAAGCTGACCCCCGTAAAGCTGGGCAACAGCGATTCCCTGCTGGTGGGCGACTGGGCCATCTGCATCGGCAATCCCCTGAGCGAGGAATTCACCGGCACCGTCACCGTGGGCATCGTGTCCGCGCTGGATCGCGCCGTGTCCTCCACCAACTATGACAAGTATGGCCGCAAGGAGACCATCACCAACACCATGATCCAGACCGATGCGGCCATCAACTCCGGCAACTCCGGCGGCGGCATGTTCTCGGTGACGGGCGAACTGATGGGCATCCCCACCCTGAAGTACACCGGCTCTGTTTACAGCGGCGCCAGCATCGAGGGCATCGGCATGTGCATCCCGATCAACGCGGCCAAGCCCCTCATCGAGGATGTGCTGAAGAACAACCTCACCCAGAACGTGAGCGAAACCGCCTCCGCTGCCGAGGACACCACCAACAATTCCCTGGTGGGCAAGCCCCGCATGGGTGTGAGCGTGTCCAACATCAATCCCAACTACTCTCTGGTGCTGCAGGGGCTGATCCCCAAGGGTGTGCTGGTGAATGAGGTGGACGCTGGTTCCCCCGCAGAAGCGGCAGGCATCCAGCCCGGTGATATCATCGTGGATGTGGAAGACACCGTGATCACCAACAATGATGAGATCAACGCCATCATCCGCACCAAGACCGTGGGCGACGCCCTGCAGGTGAAGGTCTACCGCGCCGAAGGTATGCTGGAGCTGATGGAGCAGGACACCATCAATGCGGAGGACGTGCCCGACGGCGAGTACGTTGACCTGGAGGTCGTGCTGGCCATTGTGGATCAAGTGAAGCAATAAAACGCACGCAAAAGCGGCGGGAGCCAACGCTCCCGCCGCTTATTTATTTGGCCACGCCATACTTCATGTTCACCAACGTGGCATATTCCGTCACATCGCTCATGCGCACATAGCCGAAGGTGCCGCTGGCCGCCAGGTGCCAGGTGCCTTCCTCTTCCGGCAGCACCACATGGTACCAGCCGTCGCAGTCCGCAAGGATCTGCATCACCGTGCCCGCAGGCAGGGTCTGCTTCACCTCACCGTCGGGGGACAGGTACAGGCTGATCTCCCCGCTGCATTGCGCCACCGCAGGGGGCGGGGCCTGCCCGTGGTCGTCCATGACATAGGAGCCGCTCATCCAGCCCACGGTGTCGCCAATGCGCAGCTGATACCAGGGCCACTCGGTGCCCGGTACGCTGCCCAGCTTTTCGCCGATGGCCCAGCGGTACACCCCCAGGCTGCGGGACCTGCCCGTAGGCTGCTCCCGCAGGTTGGCCGTGTGGACATACGTCCCGCCAATGCCGCTCCAGGGCGCATTGTCCAGCGCCTGAAGCTTCTCCCGGGTGTTGGGGAACTCAGCGGCAGTCATGATGTCCATCCTGGCAGGCTTGCCCACCCAGTAGCTTTTCATGCCGCCCAGGCGGCCACCCTGCACCTGGATCAGCTGATAGGCATAGGCCGGGTAATCGCTGGTGACCTTCACGCCGTTGCCCTGCTCGTCCAGGTTGGTGTAGGAATACACATAGCTGCTGCCCTCATACCCGCCGATGTAGAAGATCTCCTGCCCATACTCAATGGTCGGCCACACCATGATGACCTGCCCCAGGTTGTTATACTTTGGCTGGGCGTTGATGGCAAATTCCTCCCCCTCCCGCAGGAAGGTGTCCGAGGCCACCCAGACCTCCCAGCCGGTGTCAGGCCACTCTGTGCCATCCACCAGCAAGGTGGTTCCCTCATGCTGCAGCGCCAGCAGGAGCATTTGCCGGTTCTGATCCGGATATTCCTTGTTTGCCTCGTTGATCAGCACACCGCACAGGCTGGCGTCCCCCGCAAAGGGCGTGGCAGCCAGCGCCTGACGCGCCTCTTCCGGCAATGTCTCGCCAAAGGTCTCGATGGAATAGACATGGTTCTCGCCCGTATCGATCGTCCAGGTTTCGCCGCGGGCAGCCATGGCAGGCCACAGCAGCACCAGAAGAAGCACCACCAGTTTCTTCATTTGTCTCACCTCTGCCCATACAACGGTGCAGCAAGGGAAATTCTTCCTGCAAAGCACAAAAAATTCCCCGGAGCGTCTTGCTCGCTCCGGGGAAGTGCGTTGTTTACCAGGGGATCATTTCACCCGTCAGTTTCAGCCAATGAATGCGGATGTCCCTGTTATGTCTTGCCGCATTCTTAGGATCGTTCTTCTGCACCTCGGTCATGGTGCGTGGGAAATGCACGCAGGTGTGGCCATCGAAGCCATTGTCCGAAATGCCGCCGGAAAGGTGGGGCATATTGGGCATGGAGGCGATGCACCAGGTGCCGTTGGCCAGGCGGACGTACACGGGCTTTTCATTCCAGCTCCATTGGTTGCCCCACACCTCGTACATGATCTGAGCGTCTTCCTTGGTGAGGGGTTCGGAGTCGGCATGGTGACCGGCGGAGTACAGCCGCATGTTCCATTGCTTGCCGGAAACAGGCTCATACACGGTAAAGTTGCGGTTGCGCTGGAGATAGGGGCTGATGTCGTTGTACCAATGCAGCAGCTCCAGATCCGCGCCGCCAGGGGCAACGCCCTTGGCTACATTGGAGGACAGGCTGGTGTCCATGCCCACGGCCTGGCCGCCGTAGAGCTTCGCCTGGGTGGCCGCGCCAGCCACGCCGTCCACCGGCAGGCCGTTGCGGCGCTGGAAGCACTCCACCGCCCACACGGTCGAGTAGTTGTACACATAGCCATCCTCGCTGGAAACGCCGATGGGGTAATTCAGCTTGGCCAGCGCCTCCTGCAGCTGCTTCACCGCAGCGCCGGTGCTGTCGCGCTTCAGCTTCGTCCAGCCGCCCTCGGGTTCGGTGGCGGTGGGCTGATCGTCGGCGATCTCATTGTCGGAGGAATCCGGCGCCTTGGTGGCCTGCTGCGCCTTGCTGCTGAACAGAATGGCATAGGTCTTGCTGCCCGCCACACCATCGGCCGTCAGGCCATGCTGCTGCTGGAAGGCCGTCACCGCTGCCACCGTTCCGTTGCCAAAGCTGCCGTCCACCAGGCTGGTGTAGTAGCCCAGCTCCTTCAGGCGCTTTTGCAGGGTGGATACATCGTCGCCGGTGTCGTTCCTGCGCAGGGTGCGGGTGGGGATCTCATAGCTGGTGCTGGGGGTGGAAGGCGTGGTGGTCGTGGTGGACTCGCTGGCCTTCTTGGCGCTGTCGGAGAACAGGATGGCATAGGTCGCCTTGCCCGCCAGGCCGTCCGCCGTGAGGCCGTGCTTGCTCTGGAAAGCCTTCACCGCCGCCATGGAGCCGCTGCCGTACTTGCCATCGATGGAGCCAGTGTAGTACCCCAGCTCCTTCAGGCGGGTCTGCACGCTCTTCACATCGTCGCCCTGGTAGCCCTTGCGCAGGGTACGGCTGGGCACGGTGTAGCCGCTGTTGCTGCTACCGCTGGAGGAACCCGTGTCCGGCGCAGGCGTCACCGTGGAAGAACCACCCGCAAGCAGCGCTTCGATCTTCTTGAGGGTCTTGGTACCAGCCAGGCCGTCAGCGCCCAGGCCGTTGGCGCGCTGGAAGGCCACCACCGCCCGCTGGGTACCGGAGCCGAACTTGCCGTCCGCGCTGCCAGCGGAGTAGCCCAGCTGGTTCAGCGCCTTCTGCAGCAGCTTCACCTGGTCACCCCGGGAGCCATACTTCAGCGTGTTATAATTCCCGCCGAAATAGCTGCCGGAACTGGTGGAACCGCTGCTTCCCGTGCTGCCGGAAGAGCCGGAGGACGTGCTGCCCCCTGCCCGGTCGTAGAGCAGCGTCAGGGTGGCGCTGCCCGCGGCGCCGTCCACCGTGAGGCCGTTGTCCTTCTGGAACTGGCGCACGGCAACCAGCGTAGTGGGGCCAAACTTGCCATCCGTGCCGCCGGTGGCATAACCCAGGCTCACCAGCGCCTTTTGCATTTTCAGCACATCGTCGCCCTGGTCGCGGTAGCGCAGGGTTTTATAGCTTGCGGCAAAGGCGGACGCGCAAAAAGACACGAGCATCACCATTGCGATGACCCCGCGCCAGATGTTCCGCTTGTTCATGCCGTATACCTCCCATACATACTGTATTTCATCTTGCAGTATAACAGGAAATTATACTTTTGTAAAGTAATATGACAAATATGTTACATTTCTAATTCCATTGGATGATGGAGCAGTTTCTCCGCCCCGGCCTCCAGCAGCTCCTCCGCCTCCCGGAAACCCCAGGTCACGCCGATGGGGTGCATCCCGGCATTGCGGGCGCAGAACATATCCACGTTGGTGTCGCCCAGATACAGGAAGTCCTCCGGCGCCACGCCGATGGCCTCTGCCACCGCCAGCGCTCCGGCTGGATCGGGCTTCACCGGCACGCCGTCCATCTGCCCCCGCACCACATCAAAGCGGATCTGCGGGAAGAAATGCGCCACCACCCGGCAGGTATCCGCATGGGGCTTGTTGGAGAACACGCAGAGCTTCAAGCCCTTTTGCTGCAAGCTTTCCAGCAGCTGCACAATGCCCTCATAGGGCTTCGTCCTGTCCAGGTTGTGCTCCCGGTAGTAGGCCTGATACTCCCTGAACATGGCATCCGCCAGCTCAGCCCGCTCGCCCACCGCCCGCCGCGCCAGCACCCGTGCGCCGTCCCCCACCATGTAGCGGTAGGCCGCCACGGGATGCTCCGGCAGGCCGTGCAGCCGCAGGGCACGGTTCATGGCAAAGGCGATGTCCTCCAGGGAGTTGGTCAGGGTACCATCCAGGTCAAACAGAACAGCCTGATACATATAAGTTCCTCCACAGGAATAATTCGCTCCCCCGCCAGGCAGAATAACCCATCATACCTGAAAAGGAGCGAAACCAATGCGACAATGGGATAAACAGCCCTCCAAGCCCCAGGCGAAGGCGCTGATCGACCGGCGGCAGATCATCCTGGGCAGTCTGACGCTGCTGGGCATGGCGCTATTGCTGATCATCGGCCTCACGCCCCGCACCGCCTCCGCACCGGAGGATGAGCAGCTCACCCAGGTGGGCAGCTCCACCGTGCAGACCCTGAACGCGGACTGCGCGCTGCTCCAGCACCTGACCTACACCCCCTGCGGGCATTCCCTCACCCGCCGCCAGACCCTGCCGCCAGACCTGGCAGGCAAGACCCGTGCTGACCTGGAGGCCGCCTACGACGCCTGGCAGGTCACCAGCTTTGCCCCCGGCGAGGTCACCATGGAACAGTCCCTCACCATGTATTGCCCGGAGCATGTGATCCTCATGCCCGACGACAGCGGTATGCTCTGCATCTTCCAGAACAAATACGGCGACGCCCTCGCCCTCGTCGAAGCCCTCGATATCCCCCTCAGCGACCTCCCCGATTCCTACCAGGAAGAGCTGCGCCCCGGCAAGGGCTTTGACACCCAGGAAGCGCTTGCCCAATGGCTGGAAGCGGCAGACAGTTAGGCAGAGGGCTCTGCCCTCTGCACTCCCGGTCAGGGCGCTGCCCTGACAACCCGCCAAAGGGCCGTTCGGCCCTCTGGACTCCCATTCGGGGTGAGCATTGCTGGGTGGTCTCCGAGCAGGGGTCACGGCGCATAACGGATGCGCCGCGACGCGATGCAAGTAGCTTTCCACCTCATCCGGCCTTCGGCCACCTTCCCCTCAAGGGGAAGGCTTTTGCATGGGCACGCACCATGGCTTCCCCTTGAGGGGAAGCTGTCAGCGCTTGCGCTGACTGATGAGGTGTAGGCTACTAACTAAATTCCGAATTCCGCATTCCGAATTCCGAATTACACTTCCAGCAGCCTCGCCATAATATCATGCCCCTCGGCAACCCACACGCCCTTCTCCGCGGTGGCTTCGTCCAACCGGCTGGGGGTGCCGGGGTTGCGGCTGTCGTAAATGGCAAAGGGGACGGGCTTGCCATCGTGGGTACGGGTGGACATCAGGGTTTTGTGGTCGGAGAGCATCAGGATGCGGAAATCGCCCAGCTCGGGGAGCTTCTCCAGCAGGGGCTTCACCACTTCCTTGTCCAGCAGGCGGATGGCCTCCAGCTTCTTGGGCAGGTCGCCCGCGTGGGTCATCTCGTCGGGGGCTTCCACGTGGATGGCCGCAAAGTCCGCGCCGTCCCGCAAGGCGTCCACAGCCGCCTGCACCTTGCCGGCATAGTTGGTGTCCAGGTCGCCGGTGGCGCCGGGAATGTGGGGATGGGGCAGCCCCATCAGGGTGGCGATGCCCCACACCAGCGGCACGGCGCTGATCACCACGCCGGACTTGCCGTACTTCTCCTGGAAGTTCGGCAGCAGCATGGCGCGGCCTGCGCCCCAGGGCCAGATCATGTTGGCGGGCAGCTGGCCGCGGGCGATGCGCGCCTGGTTGATGGGGTGATCCTTCAGCACCTGGTAGCTCACCTGCATCAGCTGGGTGATCTCATCGGCATAAGCGCCGGTGGGGTAATGCTTGCCCACGTCCTGCTCCAGCACGTTGTGGGGCTCGGTGGTGCGGAACACCGCGTCCTCCGCCACGTTGCCAAACACGCCGATGTGCCGGAAGGTGCGGCTCACATGGATGTGCAGCTGCACCTTTTCTGCTGCCTCGGCAAAGCGGGGATCGGCGATCAGGTCGTTCATCAGGGTCTCGGCCTCGTCGCCCTCGATGTTGCCGCCGTTGTGGCTGTGGATGATCAGCTCATCGCCGATCTCCTCCACCGCGCACAGGTTCACGCGCATGGAGACCTCCCCGGGCTGCAGGGTCACATCCACGCCCGCGGCTTCCAGCACGCTGCGGCCAGTGTAGCAGTCCCGGGGATCGTTGCCGAAGATGTTCAGGATGGCGGTATCGCTGCCCGCAGGCACACCCTCCGGCACCGTCTGGCACCGACCCACCTCGCTGCCCGCCAGGATGCCCATGTGGGGCAGGTCGAGGTATTCCAGGGGCGTTTTGTCGCCCAGCTCTGCAATGGGGTCGTCGCTCATGCCATCGCCGATGATCAGTACATATTTCATAGCATTTCCTCCTTATTACTCACACACGGCCCGCAGCGCTTCGGCGGTCTCCTCCAGGAGACCCAGATCCCACAAAAGGCTGCTGGTCAGATACTTGTCGCGGATATCCCTGCTGCCCAGCAGCGCATCCACCGTGTCCTGATAGCTCAGCTTCAAGTCAGCAGGCGTCATGGGCATGCCGCAGGACTTCATCAGCTGCCAGATGCTCTCCCGACTGGGCAGCTCTTCCTTGATGATCTGCTGGATCCCCGGCCACTTCTGTGCAATGATCCGCAAGCGCTTCTCATGCTTGGCCGGGTCGTTTTTCTTTGCCTTTTCTTCCAGCGCGAGAATTTCCGGCGCAATGCTGCCGAAGATGCGCTGCACCTGTTCCTTCCACTTTTCCTGGGAGAAGCTCGCCATGGCCTGGCGGGCTTTGTCCACATCAACGGTATCGGTGGTGAGGATGTTCTCATAAATCCACAGCGTCAGCAACGTGCCCACGCCCACCTGAATACCATGCAGGTCGGAGGGGATGTTCCCCCGCAGCGCCTGCATCTCCCACAGGTGGGAGAAATAATGCTCCAACCCGCTGGCAGGGCGGCTGATCTCCGCAAAGGCCATCGAGATACCGCTGAGCACCAGGCCTTCCACCACGGCGGCTAAGGCGTCGTCCTCGCGGCGCATCAGGCCGTCAGCATGGGCGACGATCTTCTTCAAGCTGGCGCGCACCAGACCAGCGATCTCCTCGCAATAGGGATCGCCATACACCAGGTGGCTGATGCGCCACTCGCACACGGACACATACTTAGCCAGCATGTCGCCCAGACCCGCCTGGAGCATGATGTCCGGCGCGGTTTTGAGGATGCTGGTATCGGCAATGATCACCTGGGGGCAGCCGTTGTACAGGCTCACCTTCACCCGGTTCTGGATCATGGAGGAAGAATTGGAGGCATAGCCGTCCATGCTGGGGGCGGTGCAAACCACCATGCTGGGCAGCTTGCAGGCCTTGGCCAGCACCTTGCAGCAATCGTTGATCACGCCGCTGCCCACGGCCAGCAGCACATCGCAGCTGGGATCAAAGGCCATGGCCAGGCTGCCCACGGCGCGCTCGTCCGGCTCCATGCGGCCTTCGCCGGGGAACACGAAGGCCGTATAGGCAATGCCCGCCTCCCGCAGGGTGCTTTCCACCAGCGCACCGGCGGCCTTCTGGGTGTTGCAGTCCATGACCACAAAGGGCTTCTTCACCCCGATGGTCGCCATGCCCTCGGGCAGGCAGGAAATAACGCCCTTGCCCACCTTAAGATATTTCAGCTCGCAGCTGTGATGCTTGCCGCAGGAGCAGTCATGCCCCGCAGGAGAAAGGATCTCAGCCAGCGACATTTCGGAAAAATGCTTGTCCATAGCGGACACCTCCGCATTATATTCGGTTTTTATTGTACGCTTGCCGGGGAGGGCAGTCAAGTTTTTTGCGTGTTCTCACCCCGGTTTCCCACACTTCATTCCGAATTCAAAAAACTCTGATTTTCTTGTTGACAATCCCTTCCCGGTGTGGTATCATACCCATGTTTGAAGAAGAGGCTTGCCCGTCTCTCACCTTGCGCGGCTCACGCTGCCGGGTATCATGGCATCTTTCCCCCAGGGGAAATGAATGTGTTCATGCAGCGACGGGTCGAGTGATCCGTCGCTTTTCATTTGCGGCGGAGGGTCAAACGGAGATTTGGAGGTGTATGGTTATCGCAATCGATCTGATGATCAACGAGGAGATCCGGGACCGCGAAGTCCGCGTGATCGACGAGAACGGTGAACAGCTTGGCGTTATGCCCACGCAGCAGGCCATCGCATTGGCTGAGGAACGCGGCCTGGACCTGGCCAAGATTCAGCCCACTGCCAAGCCGCCCGTCTGCAAGCTGCTGGACTACGACAAGTACCGCTACGAGCAGTCCAAGCGCGAGCGCGAAAACCGTAAGAATCAGCGGGTCGTGTCCATCAAGGAGGTTCAGCTCTCCGCCACCATCGAGGAGAACGACGTTCTCACCAAGGCGAAGATGGCTACCAAGTTCCTTCAGGATGGCGACAAGGTCAAGGTTTCCATCCGCTTCCGCGGCCGTCAGATCACCCACAGCGAGATCGGCATGAAGGTCATGCAGGATTTCGCCAAGCGGTGCGAAGAAGTCAGCACGGTGGAACGCCGCCCGCTGATGGATGGCCGTCACATGATCATGATCCTGGCTCCCAAGGCTGCCAAGGCTTCCTTCGCGGAAAAGAAGGCCGCCCGGGAGAAGGCCGCTTCCAAAGAAGCTGAGCAGGATTAACCCCCCAGTAAACAGCAAAGGAGGACCATTCCATGCCTAAGCAAAAGAGTCACCGTGGTGCTGCCAAGCGCTTCTCTTTCACCAAGAGCGGTATCGTGAAGCATAAGCAGATGAACGCCAACCATCAGGTTCGCCTGAAGACCACCAAGCGCACCCGTCACCTGCGGGCCGCCGGCATCGTGGACAACGCCGCCGAAGCGCGCACCATCCACAAGCTGCTGCCCTACAAATAAGCCAATAGCTGGCAAGGAGGTTTCATCACATGGCACGCATTAAGAGAGCTGTGAACGCTCATAAGAAACGCCGCAAGGTTATGAAGCTGGCGAAGGGCTACTGGGGCGCTAAGTCCAAGCAGTACCGCGCCGCTACCGAACAGGTTGCCCGCTCCCTGCGTTATGCTTACACCGGTCGTAAGCTGCGCAAGCGCGATTTCCGCCGCCTGTGGATCACCCGTATCAACGCCGCCGCTCGCCTGAACGGCATGAGCTACTCCACCTTTATCAATGGCCTGAAGAAGCAGAACATCGAGGTCAACCGCAAGATGCTGGCCGACCTGGCTGTGAACGATCCTGCTGGCTTCGCCAAGCTGGTGGAGATCGCCAAGGCGTAAGGTTCGCCACACAACACCTGCATTAAAAAGTGCAGGTATTTTTTTTATGCAGATATGGGGCGAAGAGCCAAAAGCCTCCCTCCCCGAGGGAGGTGGATTCGCCGTCAGGCGAAGACGGAGGGAGTGGTTCTGCTGCTTGTCTCAACACGCTGCTTGATGATGCATCTGTAGGGGCGAACTGTGTTCGCCCGCCACGTTGCATTTCCTGCCTACTGGGCATATGTGCGGCGTGCGGGCGATCGCAGATCGCCCCTACAGGTGCGCGGAAAAGTAGCTGGGCGCGAAAGCAACTTTCCACCTCATCAGTCGCCTAAAGGCGACAGCTTCCCCTCAAGGGGAAGCCATGGCGCGTGGCCATGCAAAAGCCTTCCCCTTGAGGGCGCGACGCGTTAAGAAAATATGCCAGTGGCATATTTTTAGCCAAAGCGGGGAGCAATCTACGATTGCGACCTGGACAAGGTGGCCGAAGGCCGGATGAGGTGGAACGCCACGCCCCCGCGTCGCGGCGCATCCGTTTTGCGCCGTGACCCCTGCTTATGTGCGCGTCCCATGCCATCCCCGAAAGGGATTCTTAAGGGATGAAATCCCTTAAGCGGGAGTGCAGAGGGCAGCGCCCTCTGCCGAAGCCCCTGGTCTTTGCCATTTCTTTACTGGGCACGATAAAAACAACCAATTTATATCCCATTTTCACCCTTCCCACTTTTGCCAAGCTGTGATATACTATAACGGATCATGGCAAAGGAGGCGCAGGCGATGACGGATAACCGGCCTGACGACGTGACCACCGGCGATTTCATTGTGGTGAAGGCGCTGGAAAACGGTGTGAACCTCATCGGCATGACCCGCGGGCGCGACACCCGGCTGCTTCACACGGAGAAGCTGGATGCGGGCGAAGTCATCATTGCCCAGTTTACGGAAAACACCTCCGCCATGAAGATCCGGGGGCGTGCTGAGATCCACACCCGGCACGGCAAGATCACCTCGGGTACGAATGAATAAATCATCAATTTTTGAGCAAAAAGGAGCGATTTATCATGAGGAAGATCGGCGTACTGACTTCCGGTGGCGACGCACCCGGCATGAACGCGGCGATCATGTCCATCGCCAAGAGCGCTTCCCGCTACGGTATGCCCCTGGTGGGAATCAAGCGCGGCTACAACGGCCTGCTGCGCAAGTCCACCAGCATCAAGGACGATATGCAGGAGCTGGTGCTGGACACCGTGCTGGACATCGCTGACCGTCCCGGCACCTACCTGCGTACCGCCCGCTGCGACGAGTTCCGCGATCCCGCCTGGCGCGATGTGGCCGTAAAGACCCTCCGCGACATGGAGATCGACGGCCTGGTGATCATCGGCGGCGACGGTTCCTTCCAGGGCGCTATGCGCCTGTGCGAGCTGGGCATCCCCTGCATCGGCATCCCCGGCACCATCGACAATGACCTGGCCTACACCGAAATGACCCTGGGCTACGAGACCGCCGTGCAGGTCTGCACCGAGGCCATCCGTTCCATCCGCGCCACCAGCCGCTCCCACGACCGTCCCCATGTGGTGGAGTGCATGGGTCGCCATTGTGGCGATATCGCCCTGAAGGCTGCCTGCGCCACCGGCTCCGAGATCGTTGTGGTGCCCGAGGTGCCGTGGACGGTGGAAGAAGTGGCCGCCCGGCTGAACAAGCAGATCGCCAAGGGCAACACCCGCGCCACCATCGTGCTGGCCGAGGGCTGCTGGGATTCTCTGGCCGAGCCTTTCGACATGTATGGCTTCCTGACCAGCCATGGCAAGCAGTGCTTCGAGGGTGAACCCTGGAGCGCCATGCGCTTTGCCTCTGTGATGAAGCGCCTGTGCGGCAACATCGAGGTTCGCTCCACCGTGGTGGGCTACACCCAGCGCGGCGCCTACCCCGTGGCCAAGGACAGCGCTTTCGCCTTTGAGGCGGGCAACGTGGCCGTGAAGCTCCTGCGCGACGGCATCAGCAACCAGGTCATCGGCACCCGTCAGGGTCGCGTGTTCCATATGCCCATCGAGGAAGCCCTCAAGGCTGAGCACACCTTCCGTCACGACCTGTATAACCTGGTCAATGATATTGATCAGCGTTAACAGTCGCAATAATACTTCAAGAAAGGGAATCCGTCATGCAACAGATCTTTGCTGAACTCTTCTCCGGTGTTGTGGACATGGTTTCCATCGCCGGCCTGAAGTCCCTGGTCATGTTCGTCATCGCTGGCGTGCTGATCTACCTGGCCATCAAGAAGGACTACGAACCCACCCTGCTGCTGCCCATCGGCTTCGGCTGCATCCTGGCCAACCTGCCCGGCGCCATCGACGCTGTGACCGGCCTGAAGGCTCCCGCCGCCCTGGGTGAGGCTGGCTTCCTGAGCGTTTTGTTCAATGCCGGCATCGCCAACGAGCTGTTCCCGGTGCTGATCTTCATCGCCGTGGGCGCTATGATCGACTTCTCTCCCCTGCTGAAGGATCCTTCCATGATCTTCTTTGGCGCTGCTGCTCAGTTCGGCATTTTCGCCACCTTCCTGCTGAGCCTGGTGCTGATCCCCATCATCCCCGGCCTGGTGGCTGAGGGCGACCAGGACATGGTGCTGAAGCTGGCTTCCGCCATCGGCATCATCGGCGCTGCTGACGGCCCCACCACCCTGTTCGTGGCCAACCACTTCCAGCTGAAGGACTACATGGGCCCCATCTCCGTGGCTGCCTACAGCTACATGGCGCTGGTGCCTGTGATCCAGCCCCCGGTCATCAAGGCTCTGACCACCAAGAAGGAGCGCATGATCCGCATGGATTACCAGGAAGAGCGTTGCTCCAAGACCACGCTGATCCTGTTCCCCATCATCGTGACCATCGTGGCTGGCATCATCGTGCCCATGTCCGCGCCCCTGGTCGGCTCCCTGATGTTCGGCAACCTGATCCGCGAGTGCGGCGTGCTGGAGCGCCTGAGCAAGACCGCCCAGAACGAGCTGGCCAACCTGGTGACCATTGTGCTGGGCATCACCGTTGGCGGCACCATGGTGGCCGACAAGTTCCTGCATCCCACCACCGCCCTGATCCTGATCCTTGGCCTGTTCGCCTTCGTGTTTGATACCGCTGGCGGCGTGCTGTTTGCCAAGTTCCTGAACCTCTTCCGCAAGAAGAAGGTCAACCCCATGATCGGCGCTGCCGGTATCTCTGCCTTCCCCATGTCCTCCCGCGTGATCGCCAAGATGGCGCTGAAGGACGACCCCAGCAACTTTATCCTGATGCAGTCCACCTCCGCCAATGTGTCTGGCCAGCTGGGCTCCATCGTGGCTGGCGGCATGGTGATCACCCTGGTGTCCATGCTGCTGGGCGGCTGATGATGAAAGGAGTTATCGATATGAAAAAGCTGATCGCCATTCTCCTGCCTCTGCTGCTGAGCGCCACCGCCCTGGCCGAGGAAACCATCGGCGCTGCCGACGGCCCCACCAGCATCTTCGTTGCCGAGCAGTCCCTGCTGAGCAAAGGCCTGATCGTCACCGCAGGCGGCCTGTGCGGCGTGTTCCTGGTGCTGATCCTGTTCTTCTTCACCATCAAGATCATGCAGAAGATTCTCAAGTAATTTCCGTGAACCACACCTCCGTCCAGCGATTGTTGGACGGAGTTTTTTTGTGCAAGCCTTTCCTGCACACCTGTAGGGGCGATCTATGATCGCCCGCAGCGCTGCACATATGCACAGTGGGCAGAAAATGCAGCGTGGCGGGCGAACACAGTTCGCCCCTACATTTGCAAGGGAAAGTGACATTGTGGAGCAAGTAGCAGAACCACTCCCTCAGTCAGCCGCAAGCGGCTGCCAGCTCCCTCGGGGAGGGAGCCTTTTGGTGCCTGCCCCAGCAATACACATTGGCCGACAGGCTGGCACACAAAAAAGTCCTCCCTCACCATGTGAAAAAACAAACAAGTGTAAGCTCTTCCTTTTCACAACAAAATGGTGTATGATGTAGTTAGGGAAGTTTGTCCCTCTCCACTTTTACATCACCGGAGGTTATCATAGATGAACGCACAGCGCAAAACCAAAATCGTCTGCACCATGGGTCCCAACCTGTTTGAAAAAGACCTGGTCAAGCCCCTGATGCTGGCTGGCATGGATGTGGCCCGCTTCAATTTCTCCCACGACATTCACGAAAACCACCTCAAGCGCTACAACGAGGTCTGCCGCCTGCGCGAGGAGCTGGGGCTGCCCATTGCCACCATGCTGGACACCAAGGGACCGGAGATCCGCATCGGCACCTTTGCCGACAAGCGTGTGCAGCTGCAGACCGGCCAACTCTTCACCCTCACCACCGAGGATATCCAGGGCGACGAGGAGCGCGTTTCCGTCACCTACAAGGATCTTCCCCGGGACGTGCAGGTGGGCAGCCGCATCCTTATCGACGACGGTCTGGTGAGCATGACCGTGGAGCGCGTGACCGACACGGAAGTGTGCTGCAAGGTGCTGAACAGCGGCGTGATCTCCGACCGCAAGGGCGTGAACATCCCCGGCGCACACCTGTCCATGCCCTTCATCAGCCCCAAGGATCGCGAGGACATCATCTTCGCCATCGACCATGGCTTTGAGTTCATCGCCGCCTCCTTCACCCGCTCTGCCGAGGACATTATGCAGATCCGCCACATCATGGCCGAAAAGAACTGCAACAGCCTGTCCATCATCGCCAAGATCGAGAACATGGAGGGCGTGGAGAACCTGGAGGAGATCCTCCGCGTGGCCGACGGCATCATGGTCGCCCGCGGCGATATGGGCGTAGAGATCCCCTTCGAGGACGTTCCCGGATTGCAGAAGCGCATCATCAAGGACTGTGTGAAGGCTGGCAAGCCGGTCATCACCGCCACCCAGATGCTGGACTCCATGATGAAGAACCCCCGTCCCACCCGCGCCGAGGCCACCGACGTGGCCAACGCCATTTACGATGGTACCTCCGCCATCATGCTCTCCGGCGAGACCGCCGCAGGCGCTTACCCCATCGAGGCCGTGGAAACCATGGCGCGCATTGCCCTGAAGACCGAGGCGGACATCAACTATGTGGATCGCTTTGCCACCGGCAATTTCAATGCCAAAACGGATATCACCGCAGCCATCAGCCACGCCACCGTGACCTCCGCTCACGACCTGAAGGCCAGCGCCATTATCACCGTGACCAAGGGCGGCGGCACTGCCCGTATGATCTCCCGCTATCGCCCGGATTGCCCCATCATTTCCTGCACCACCAGCGAGACCGTGTACCGCCAGCTGAACCTTTCCTGGGGCGTCACCCCCGTGCTGATCGCCGAGGAGAAGAACACCGACGACCTCTTTGACCACGCTGTGGAAGCTGCCGTGCGCATCAAGATGATCCAGGATGGCGAGCTGGTGGTGCTCACCGCTGGCGTGCCGCTGGGCATTTCCGGCACCACCAACCTGATGAAGGTGCACGTGGTGGGCCACATGCTGGTGCGCGGCACCGGCGTGTGCGGCGGCCGCATCACCGCGCCCCTGCGCGTGGTGGACGATCCCCTTGAGGCTGCCGAGGACTTCCAGACCGGCATGATCCTCGTCACCAAGCAGACCAACCGCGCCATGCTGCCCCTTGTCCGCAAGGCCTCCGGCCTCATCCTGGAGGATGCCGACCCCGAAGGCCACGGCGTCATCGCCGGCATGAGCCTGGACATCCCCGTCATCATCGGCGCCGCCAACGCCATGTCCATCCTCAAATCCGGCGCCGTCGTCACCATCGACGCCCAGAAGGGCACCGTGAGCTGCAACTGACCAGAGGGCGCTGCCCTCTGGACTCCGGTCAGGGCGCTGCCCTGACAACCCGCTTAAGGGTCTTCGACCCTTAAGAATCCCTTTCGGGGAGGGCGTTGCTGGGTGGTCTCCGAGCAGGGGTCACGCCGCGCAACGGGCGCGCCGCGACGCGGGGAATGCAGCGTTCCACCTCATCCGGCCTTCGGCCAGCTTCCCCTCAAGGGGAAGGCTTGAAGTGTGGTTCCCGCCAAAGGCTTCCCCTTGAGGGGAAGCTGTCGCCGCAAGGCGACTGATGAGGTGGAAAGCCGCATCCTGCGCCCAGCCACTTGGCTGTACACCTGTAGGGGCGATCTGCGATCGCCCGCCCGTCCACAAACTAAATTCCGAATTCCGCATTCCGAATTCCGCATTCTTCCGGAGGCTCCCATGCAAACGCTATTCATCAACGCCAACTCCTACCCCACCCCCCGCGACCTGCACCTCGCCCTCCAGCGCCTGCTGCACCTTCCCGCGCACTACGGCTGCAACGCCGATGCCCTCTACGATTGCCTGTCCGAGCGCCGGGAGACGGTGAACCTGTGCATCCTCTCCCACGGCAACGAGGATGTGGCTGCCGCGCTGCGCAAATGCGCCATGGTGGTGGAAGACCTGGGCGGCAGCGTGAAGGAGCTGTGATACTTTCCGGGCTGCGCACTTGCGCGGCCTGTTTTCTTGTGCTATAATGTTCTCATCGATATGCGAAAGGATGTTCTTGTTATGCGCTGCAGCTGCAAGGAATGCGATACCTACATGATCCAGGCCGAAAGCGACCACCTGGGCTGCGTTTGCCCGGAGTGCGGCTACCGCTGCAACGATTGCCTGGGCACCAACACCGTGGTTTCCAAGGAGGCGCTGAAGGCGCTGGCCTTCGATCCCCGCTTCCAGCCCGGTGCGCTGGCCGAGAACTTCATCAAGCGCGATGAGGACGACTACGATGCCTGACCGGGTCATCCTCCACTGTGACTGCAACAACTACTATGCCTCGGTGGAGCTGCTGGAGCATCCCGAGCTGCGGGACAAGCCCGTGGCCGTGGCCGGTGACCCGGAGGGCAGGCACGGCATCATCCTGGCCAAGAACAACGTGGCCAAGCGCTTTGGCGTCAAGACTGCCGAGACCCTCTGGCAAGCCCGCCAGAAGTGCCCCGGCCTCATCCTCCTGCCGCCCCACCACGACAAATATGAGGAAATGAACCGCCGCGTCAACGCCATCTACCTGGACGTGACCGACCAGGTGGAGGCCTTCTCCATCGACGAAAGCTGGCTGGACGTAACTGGCTCCCGGCGGCTTTTCGGCGACGGCGTCACCATTGCGGATATGCTGCGCCGCCGCATCCGGGAGGAGCTGGGCATCACCATTTCCGTGGGCGTCAGCGACAACAAGACCTGGGCGAAAATGGGCAGCGACTACAAAAAGCCCGACGCCACCACCCTCATCACCCGGGAAAACGTGCAGGACATCCTCTACCCCCTGCCCGTGGGCGAGCTGCTCTTCGTTGGCCGCGCCGCCGCCGAGACCCTCATCCGCCACGGCATCACCACCATCGGCAGCCTGGCCGGGTGCGACAAGGAGCTGCTCATCCGCTACCTGGGCAAGCAGGGCGAAAGCTACTGGAACATGGCCAACGGCCTTGACTCCAGCCCCGTGCGCCGCTGGGGCGAGAGCGAGCCGGTGAAGTCCATCGGCAACAGCACCACCTACGCCCACGACCTGGTGGGCTGGGATGAATTCCGCGCCGGACTCATGCCCCTGTGCGACAGCGTGGGCGCCCGGCTCCGCGCCCAAGGGCTGAAGTGCCGCACCGTGACCGTGCAGATCAAGGATCCCAACCTGAAGGTCATTTCCCGGCAGAAAACCCTGCCCATGCCCACCAACCTCACCAAGCAGCTCTTTCAGGAGGCCTGCGCCATCCTCGCCCAATGCTGGCCGGAGCGCGCCCCCATCCGCCTGCTGAGCGTCACCGCCTCCGCCCTCACGGACGAGAGCGACGATGCTCCCGCCCAGCTTTCTTTCTTCGAGGAAGTCACCCCGGATGATCCCCGGCAGGCTGCCCTGGAAGCTGCCGTTGACAAGCTGCGCGGGCGTTTTGGCAAGGCTTCGGTGAAGCCGGGGACACCGGAAATTTAGTAAGCCCTCTCCTCGCCTCCGCAGAGGCGAAATCTCTTTGTAACGCAAGGGTTTCGCGCCTTCGGGCGCGACCAACGGGCTTTCCGATCGCCCTTTGGAAACCTTCGGGTGCATACTCTTTTACATGTTTTATCAAAAACATATAAAGAACCCCGCTGTGTCATCGCACAGCGGGGTTCCTTGTGTTCAATTATTCCTCCACGCGGATCATGCTCTCCAGCTTGCACACCGCAGGATCCATATGCTTGAGCGCCGCCAGCATATTCTGCTCCGGCGTGGCGTGGGTGATGAAGATCAGCGGCACGCGGCCGTCCTCCACGGCATCCTTCTGCATCATGGTGGCAATGGACACGTTCTCCTTGGCAAAGCAGCTTGCCACGCTGGCCAGCACGCCGGGGGCGTCGATGGCGGAAACGCGGATGAAATACTTGGTCGTCCAGTTGTTGGTGAAGTCCAGGCTGGCGTCCGGTTCGGCCTGATTGGCAAAGGTGGGATGCACATGCACATCCACCGTCACCGCATGAAGAATGTCGCCCACCACAGCGCTGGCCGTGGGCATGTCGCCCGCGCCGCGCCCCTGGAGCATCATTTCCTTGCAGGCATGGCCGTGGAGGTACACCGCATTGAAGCTGCCGTCCACCTGGCTCAGGGGGTGTTCCGCAGGCAGGAAGGTGGGATGCACACGCACCTCAATGGTGCTGCCTTCCCGCTTGGCAATGGCCAGGAGCTTGAGCACATAGCCCATTTCCTTGCCGCAGGCAATGTCCATGGCGGTGATCTCCGTAATGCCCTCGCGGTAGACCTTCTTGTAGGGCACGCGGGCGTGGAAGGCCAGGCTGGCCATGATGGACAGCTTGTACGCCGCGTCCATGCCCTCCACATCGCTGGCGGGGTTGGGCTCGGCCAGACCCAGCTTCTGGGCGTCCTGCAACACCAGCTGATAGTCCTCGCCATTGTCGTACATCCGGCTGAGAATATAGTTCGTCGTGCCGTTGATGATGCCCATCAGCCGGTCGATGCGGTTGGCCTGCAAGGGGGTCATGAGGGTAGAGATGATGGGGATGGCGCCGCAGACGCTGGCTTCGTAGTACAGACCCACGTGGCTCTGCTGGGCAGCGGCCTGCAGGCGGTGCCAGTTCAGCGCCACGGCCACCTTGTTGGCGGTGACCACGGTCTTGCCGTTTTTCAGCGCCGTGAGCATATATTCCGTGGCGGGCTGCTCGCCGCCCATGAATTCCGCCACCAGGGAGATCTCCGGGTCAAACAGCACATCGTTGGGGTTATCGGTGAGCACCTCAGCGGGCACGGAGCAGCTGCGAGCCTTGTTCACATCCCGCACCAGCACCTTCTTCACGCGGATCTTCACATGGTCGCGGTGGGCGATCTCCGGGGCAAAGCCCTGCAAAAGCTCCCACACGCCGCCGCCCACATTGCCGCAGCCCAGGAATCCGATCACGATCTCTTTCATCTATTGGCACATCCTTACTTCATATCTTTGTTCCGCTCGTAGATCAGCCGCAGGCCCTTCAGCGTCAGCAGGCCGTCCAGCTTGTCGATGGCGTTGCTCTCCTCGGCGATCATCACCGCCATGCCGCCGGTGGCCACCACGGTGGCCTCGCAGCCCAGCTCCTGCTTGATCTTCCGCACAATGTTCCGCACCAGACCCACATAGCCATAGAACATGCCGCTTTGCAGGTTGGTCAGCGTGGTGCGGCCAATGACGTGTTCCGGCCTGGTCAGCTCAAACCGGGGCAGCTTGGCGGTGTTGTTCACCAGCGCCTCGGAGGACAGCTTGATGCCGGGGCAGATGCAGCCGCCCAGGAAGGAGCCGCCCTCCCCCACCACGCCAAAGGTGGTGGCGGTGCCGAAATCGATGAAGATGCAGGGCGCGCCGTATTCCTCATAGGCGGCCACCGCATTGGCAATGCGGTCGCTGCCCAGCTCCCGGGGATTTTCATATTTGATGTTGATGCCGGTCTTCACCCCCGGCGCCACAAACATGGGCGTGAGGTGGAAATAGCTGCGGCACATATGCTCAATGGTGAAGTTGATGGTAGGCACCACGCTGGAAATGATGATGCCCTCCACCACATCGGTGGACAGCCCGGCGTGGCCAAACAGCGTGAGCAGCTTGACGCCGTATTCGTCCGAGGTGCAGGTGATGTCGGTGGACAGCCGCCAGTACTGCGCCATCTCCTCGCCATCGAACAGGGCGGTTTTGATGTTGGTGTTGCCGATATCCAAGGTCAGGATCATGGATGCAAACCTCCGGAATTATTTGCGGATGCGCTTGAGCGCCGTGAGGATGGGCGTGACCAGAATGGCCGCAGCCGCCGCCTCGCAGGAGCCGGCCAGCAGCGCCGTGCCGCCGATGAGGCTCAGCACGCCCGAGGCATCAATGCCGCAGAGGATGTAGAACAGGAGCATCAGGCCAAGATACAGCACCGTGTTGGTCAGGCTGCCCACAATGGAGCCAGCGATCACCGCCAGGTGCTCCTGCTTTTTGCGCAGCAGGCTGTATACGCCCCAGGCCGCCAGCGGCACGCACAAACGGGGAAGGATGCTCATCACCGCCACCGCCAGGGGGGAAGCGCCCATCAGCGTGGACACCAGCGCCGAGGGCTTGATCAGCGCGGAGATGAAGCTGGTCAGGCCAAAGGCCAGGCCAAGGATCAGGCCGTTCTTCCAGCCCATGAACAGCGTGCCCACAATGACCGGCACACACAGGATCGTCACGTTAATGAACCCCAGGGGGATCAGTCCCAGGGGCGTAAAGCCCAGCAGCACGATCAGCGCCACAAAAAGAGCCAGCAGAACAAAATTGTACAATTGCTTCTTTGCCATATGTATTCCTCCGTTCAGGCTCCCGCAGGATGCCCTACGCAATGTATTTTCTCATGGCCGCCGCGCTTCGTCCAGGGCAATGCGCTCCCGGCGATGGCAAACCATGATGTTCTATTATACCTTTCAAAACCGTTCTTGTAAAGCAAAATGCCCTGCAACGCACGCCGTCGCAAGGCATTTTTACTGTTTTTTATTTGTCCAGGGGACGCAGCAGCTCCCTGTCGCACTTGCGGTACAACAGCAGGCACAGGGTCACCGAAACCACCTCCGCAATGGGGAACGACCACCAAATGGCCACCAGCCCGCCCACCTTGGCCAGGATCCAGGCCACCGGCAGCAGCACCACCAGCTGACGGCACAGGCTCATCAGCAGGGAATATCCGCCCTTGCCCACCGCCTGGAACACCGTGCCCAGGGTGATGCCAATGGCCGCCAGGGGGAAGCTGATGGAGATGATCTGCAAGGCCGGAACGCCATGGGTGGTCAGCTCGCTGGGGCCGTCCGCCTCAAAGAAGCCCATCAGCGTTTCAGGCACCAGCAGGAACAGCAGCATGCCCACCACCATGATCACAAAGGCGTAGATCAGGGCGACCTTCACCGCGCCATACACCCGCTTTCTGCTGCGTGCGCCATAGTTGTAGCCCACAATGGGCACCATGCCGTTGCTCAGGCCAAACACGGGCATGAACACAAAGGATTGCAGCTTGAAGTAAACACCCAGCACGCTCACCGCCACATTGCCAAACTGGATGAGCAGCAGGTTCATCAGCACCACCAGCACCGAGCCGATGGAGGCCATCACCGTGCTGGGCAGACCCACCGTGAGGATGCCGCTCATCATGCGCCACTTGGGCTTCCAGCCATGGCGGTTCAGCTTCAGTTCAGCATTCTTCTTCTGGTTCAGGTAGAAGCCCAGCAGCATGCTGAACAGCTGGCCGATCACCGTGGCCCAGGCCGCACCCGCAATGCCCATGGCGGGCAGGCCAAACCAGCCGAAGATCATGATGGGATCCAGAATGATGTTCACCACCGCACCGGAAAGCTGCACCGCCATGGAGCACACCGTGTTGCCCGTGGCCTGGAGCATACGCTCCAGCGTAATGGACAAGAACAAGCCCATGCTCACCGTGCAGACGATGGTCAGGTAGGTGGTGCCCAGCTCCCGCAGCGTTTCGTCCGGGGTGAAAAAGCGCAGCAGCAGCGGGGAGAAGAACAGACCCACGATCATGAACAGCACCGAGCCCGCCGCCTCCAGCATCAGGCCATTCTTGGCGGCCTGCCGGGCTTCCTCCGGGTTGCGTTCGCCCAGCTTGCGGGAGATCAGGCTGTTGATGCCCACGCCCAGGCCGGTGGACAGGGCGATCATCAGCTGCTGAATGGGAAAGGCCAGCGACACCGCCGTGAGGGCGTTGGCGTCGAACTTGGCCACAAAAATGGAATCGACTACATTATACAGCGCCTGCACCAGCATGCTGATCATGATCGGCACAGACACTTGGGGGATCAGGCGGCTCATGGGCATTTCGCCCAGCATTCTTGAACGCTCCTGCTGCATAGCAACAAACACCTTCATTCATCAAAATTCACACGAATAGATATGTTACCAAACCTGTTCCGTCCCGTCAAGTCCCAAACAAACTCTTTACAAATCACCTTGTTTGTGATGAAATAAAGATACCAAGCAAAAGGAGTTTTTCTTATGAGCTTCACGCCTCGTTTTCCCCACTTTCTCCACGGCGGCGACTACAACCCCGACCAATGGCTGGATCGTCCCGATATTCTCGACCGCGATGTGGAACTGATGCACAAAGCCCATGTGAACTGCGTGTCCATCGGCATTTTCTCCTGGGCGCGGCTGGAACCCCAGGAGGGCGTATACGCCTTTGCCTGGCTGGACGAGGTCATCGACCGGCTGTGGAAGGGCGGCATCCACATTATTCTGGCTACCCCCTCCGGCGCCCGCCCCGCCTGGATGGCGCAGAAGTACCAGGAGGTGCTGCGCGTCAATGACCGCCTGCAGCGGATGCACTTTGGCGAGCGGCACAACCATTGCCTCACCTCCCCCGTGTACCGGGAGAAGGTGCGTGCCATCAACACCGCCCTGGCGGAGCGCTATGCCAGCCACCCCGCGGTGATTTTGTGGCACCTGAGCAACGAATACTCCGGCGACTGCCGCTGCCCCCTGTGCCAGGACAAGTGGCGTGAGTGGCTGAAGAACAAGTACGGCAGCCTGGAGAACCTGAACAAGTGCTGGTGGACATCCTTCTGGAGCCAGCGCTACACGGACTGGAGCCAGGTGGAAGCCCCCAGCCCCATGGGCGAGGTGAGCAACACCTCCATGTGGGTGGACTGGCGGCGCTTTGCCACCTGGCAGTGCAAGACCTTCATCGAGAACGAGCGGGACGCCGTGAAGGCCGTGAACCCCGAGCTGCTGTGCACCGCCAACCTGATGGAGCGCTTCTGGGACTATGACTACTTCGACCTGGCCGAGGCCATCGACGTGGTGTCCTGGGACAGCTATCCCGAATGGCACAGCGGCGACGATGTGCAGCGGGCTGCGGAATTCGCCATGAACCACGACCTGATGCGCTCCTTCAAGGATCAGCCCTTCCTGCTGATGGAGTCCACCCCCTCCCAGGTGAACTGGAAGCCCATCAACAAGCTCAAGCGCCCCGGCATGCACCTGCTGTCCTCCATGCAGGCGCTGGCCCACGGCAGCCAGAGCGTGATGTATTTCCAATGGCGCAAAGGGCGCGGCGGCGCGGAAATGTTCCACGGCGCGGTGGTGGATCACGATGGCAGCGAGAATCATCGCGTCTTCCGCGACGTGGCGCAGGTGGGTCAGGCGCTGGAGACCCTGGAACCCCTCTACGATGCGCCCAAAAAGAAGGCCGAGGTCTGCATCATCTACGATACCCAGAACCGCTGGGCCATCGACTATGCCCAGACCGGCCATGCCAAAAACATGCGCTACTACGACAGCGTGAACATGCACTACCGGAGCCTGTGGCAGCAGGGCTGCAACATCGACCTGCGGGATATGCGCGCCTGCACCGACCTCACCGGCTACAAGCTGGTGGTGGCGCCCATGCTGTTCATGTTCCGGAATGGGATCCAGGAGAAGCTCCGCGCTTATGTTGCCCAGGGCGGCACCCTGCTGATGACCTATTTCTCCGGCTGGGTGGATGAATTCGACCTGGCCTACCTGGGCGGCACGCCCCACGGCCTCATTGATGTGCTGGGCATCCGCGGCACGGAGCTGGACGCCCTCTACCCCCATGACCAGAACGCCCTGGTGATGAACGACGGCCGCCGCTTTGCCATCCGGGAGCTGTGCGAAATTCCCGAAAACCACGGCGCTGAAACCCTGGGCGTGTTTGAATCCGACTTCTACGCCGGCATGCCCTGCCTGTCCAGGAACCGCTACGGCGAAGGCACCGCCTACTACCTCTCCGCCAAGCTGGAGCAGGCCGGGCTGGACGCCATCTATGGCGACATCGCCGCCGAGCTGCACCTGACCCGCGCCCTGCCGGACGAGCTGCCCGCGGGCGTCATCCCCACCGAGCGGGGCGGCGCGGTGTTCCTGCAAAACTACTCCGGCCAGGAGCAGCGTTTCACCCTGGCGGAAGCCTACACCGACCTGCTCACCGGTGAAACGGTGCAGGACATCAGCTTACCCGCCAACGGCGTAATGGTGCTGAGAAAGTAAGTGACACAAAAAGAAACCAAGGTGTTCACCTTGGTTTCTTTTTGTATCATTTTTTCACTTTCCCCATGCTCTCGCCGGGGATCAGCTTGATGGGCACCATGCCCACCTCGCTCACGGCGGTGCGGGGGTTTTCGATGCGCTCGATCAGGTACAGCGCCGCCTGCACGCCCATGCGCTTGGTGTCCTGCTTCACGGTGGTGAGGCGGGGATGCAGCATCTGTCCCAGGCGGTTACCATCGTAGCCCGCAATGGACACATCCTCCGGCACCCGCAGGTGCAGGTCGCCCGCTGCCTCCAGGGCGCCCAAGGCGCTGTGGTCGTCGGGCATCAGCACGCAGGTGGGCGGGTCGGCCAGCTTCATCAGCTGATTCATGGCGGTATAGCCTGCGGTGGGGCTATCGTAGAGGGCGTCCACCAGGTAATCCGCCCGGGGATCGATGCCCGCCTCGTTCAGCGCACGATAGTAACCGGTGATGCGGTTCTCCGTTACCGAAGAGCGCTGCCCATGCACAAAGGCGATTTTCCTGTGGCCGTTGCTCACCGCGTGGCGCACCAGCTGCTGCACGCCCTGCAGGTTGTCGCTCATCACGCAGCTGCGGTTGTTGAAGGCGTGGTCGATGGTCACGCAGGGAATGTCGCTGGTGGCCAGCTCCGCCACCTCGGTGGAATAGAAATCCGCGCACACCAGGCACACGCCGTCCACATTGCGGTAGCGGCAATGCTCCAGGTAGGTCATGCCCGTCCAGCCCACATTGTGATTGATGAAGGTCAAGTCATATCCATGCTTTTCGCACTCGCTTTTGAAGGCGTCCAGCACCTGGGCGAAAAAGCTGTGGGTCAATCCGTTCTGCCCGTCGTCGGAATACAGCACGCCCAGGTTATAGGAGCGGTTGGTCTTCAGCGTGCGGGCAATGGCGTTGGGATAGTAGCCGATCTCCCGCGCCGTGCGGTGCACCAGCTCCCGGGTCTCGGCAGAAATGTCGCTATAGTTGTTGAAGGCCTTGCTCACCGTGGAAATGGACAGGCCGCATTTGGCCGATACATCCTTGATCGTTACCGCCATGTCAAGTGCCTCCCTGTTTTTTCGCTCTCACTAAACCGATTTCGGAAAAAGTATAGCGCAATTCCCCACTTTTTGCAAGGCTTTTTTCTTCGCATCCTGCTGCAATACAGCAAATCAGCTCCCGGCATTGCGCACAGAGCGGAAACGTGGTATACTGTTTATGTGTATGCTGTGGCATACTGTTTTTCCGCGCTTGCGCGATGGGTGCGAAGCGTGTATAATTGTTCTTAGATCAGAAATGTGGTGCAGGAGGTGAATCCGGCTCTGGCCGGAGCCTATCCCCATGAAAGAACGAATGCTGATAACCGGCAGCAATCCCCTGGAAGGCGAGGTTCGCGTCAGCGGCGGCAAGAACACGGCAGTAGCCGTGATCCCTGCCGTGCTGCTTTCCGACGAGCCTTGCACCATCGAGAATCTTCCCGATATCGAGGATGTTCGCGCGCTGGTGGATATTCTGCGCTCCCTGGGCGCCAAGGTGACCTATGTTCCCGGCGAATTCATGACCATCGACCCCCGCCCTGCCGAGGGCTTCCAGATCGGCTATCACGATTCCCAGCGTCTGCGCGCCAGCTACTATCTGCTGGGTGCGCTGCTGGGGCGCTGCGGCCGTGCGGAGGTTTATTTCCCCGGCGGCTGTGCCATCGGTGCCCGCCCCTTCGACCAGCACCTGAAGGGCTTCAACGCCCTGGGCGCTGAGACCGAGACCCACGGCGGCAAGATCACCGCCATGGCCAAGGAGCTGACCGGCAGCGATGTTTTCTTCGACCTGGTCACCGTGGGCGGCACCATCAATGTGATGCTGGCCGCCGCCAAGGCCAAGGGCACCACCATCATCTACAACGCCGCCAAGGAGCCCCACATCGTTGACCTGGCCAACTTCCTCAACAGTATGGGTGCCAAGGTCAAGGGCGCAGGCACGGATGTGATCCGCATCCGCGGCCAGCAGTATCTCCACGGCGCCAATTATGCCGTGATCCCCGACCAGATCGAGACCGGCACGCTGATGATCGCCGCTGCCGCCACCCGCGGCGATGTGGTGATCCACGGCTGCATCCCCCAGCACATGGAGGCGCTCACCGCCAAGCTGCTGGAAATGGGCGTGAAGGTCTCCGACAGCGACGACGCCATCCGCGTGCGCACCCTGGGCGCGCACCGTGCCGTGAATATCAAAACCCAGGTCTATCCGGGCTTCCCCACCGACCTGCAGCAGCCCATGAGCGCGCTGCTCACCACCGCCCGGGGCACCAGCGTGATCCAGGAAACCATTTTCGAGCAGCGCCTCAAGCACCTTAACGAGATCGCCCGCATGGGTGCCCGCGTCCGCATTGTGGACAGCATGGCCATCATCGAGGGCGTGCCCCAGCTCTACGGCGCACCCGTCACCTGTACCGACCTGCGCGCAGGCGCAGCCCTGGTGGTCGCCGGCCTCATGGCCAAGGGCGTCACCGAGATCTACGAGCCCGAATACATCGACCGCGGCTACGAGCAGATCGAAGCCAAGCTCCGCTCCCTCGGCGCCGACATCCGCAGAGAAGTCATTGAGTGACGAGGGGCTTTGCCCCTCGACCCCACCAGAGGCTCTGCCTCTGGACTCCGCTTAAGGGATTTCATCCCTTAAGAATCCCTTTCGGGGATGGCGCTGCGTACGCACATAAGCAGGGGTCACGGCGCATAACGGATGCGCCGCGACGCGGAACAGTCAGTAGGCTCCCCTTCGTAGGGGAGCTGTCCCGAAGGGACTGAGGGGTTGAGCCTCCCTCTCCGAGGTGAGCGATGCGAGCGTCGCCAGTGGCGACAAAAAGCGAGCTGAGCGAATCAACCGAAACAAGCGAGCTTGCTCGCGCCGATTGAGGTTGCGGATAGGTGGCAGCCGCTTGCGGCTGACGGAAGGAGTGGTTCTGC
>JAFTPN010000016.1 GCA_017463245.1 Clostridia bacterium | reverse complement strand
GGTGGTGATCATGCACAGGGCGCTGGTGACCACACCGGGGATGAGCATCAGGGGCATGGCCATGCCGGTCATCAGGCCAAACTGGGCGGTGGCGGCGGTGGCGCTCAGCCCGGAATGCCGCAGGCACACCGGCAGCAGCACAGCCTCCAGCGTGCGCATCCCGGTGAGAAACAGCCGGGACAGCGTGGTGGGAGCAGCCAGGCGGAAGATCTGCTTTTGCAGCGCCTGGCTGGGGGCAGTCAGCTGGCGGCGCAGGGGAATGGCGCGGCGGAAGATGATCACCACCACCAGCGCGGCCACGGCCTCGGCCATGCCGGGGAGGGCGGCGGACAGGCTGGTGTCAGCGTGGCGCAGGCTCAGCACCAGCGCAATGGTGAGCAGGAAGCGCACGCCCTGCTCAGCACACTCGGCAGCGGCGGGAAGCAGGGTGTTTTCCAGCCCGTAGCAATAGCCGCAATACACGCTGCACAGCCCCAAAAGCAGAATGTCCGGCGCATTGAGCAAAATGGCGGGCAGGGTGCGCATGTCCCCCAGCAGCCAGGCAAAGCAGGGCGCCAGCAGGAGCAGGGCGGGGATCAGCCACAGGGCGGCGCGGGTGACCAGGCGCAGCCCGGCGCGCAGCACGTTGGGACGGTCGATGGCGGCCTGCTTGGCGGTGAGGCGGCTCATGGCGGCGGGAATGCCTGCGGTGACCGGGGTGAGCGCCAGCATGCCCACGGAGTTGGCCATCTCCATCACGCCCAGCGCCTCGGCACCCATCCACCGCGCCAGTAAAAGCCGCAGGATGAACCCCAGGCCGCGGGTCAATCCGTTGCCCAGGGTGAGGATCAGGGCTTGCTTGGCAAGGGTCATGCGCATCGCCTCCATTCGCAGAAGCGTATGCGGCGGCAAACCGGAAATTGACAAGCAGCCCGCGACT
Source organism: Clostridia bacterium (assembly GCA_017463245.1). Taxonomy (GTDB): domain Bacteria; phylum Bacillota; class Clostridia; order Christensenellales; family Aristaeellaceae; genus UBA11524. The sequence continues at coordinate 43,914 of JAFTPN010000016.1, read as the reverse complement.
ATGTATAATGAGAAAAAACGTTGAAGGCGGCGATAGGCATGGATAAATGGGATAAGCGGTTTATGGAGATGGCGCACGTCATCGCAGGCTGGACGAGCTGCTATGTGGAAGGCAGGAGCATCGGCTGCGTGATCGTGAAGGACAAGCGCATCATGACCACGGGCTACAACGGTGCGCCCGCAGGCCTGAAAACCTGCCGGGAGCGCAAGGAATGCATGCGCCGCAAGCTGGGCATTCAATCCGGCACGCGGGCGGAACTGTGCTACGCCATCCATGCGGAGCAGAACGCCATCATTCAGGCGGCGAAGCTGGGCGTGTCCATTGATGGTGCGACGCTGTACTGCACGCACCAGCCCTGCAGCGTGTGCGCGAAGATGATCATCAACGCGGGCATCAAGCGGGTGGTGTACCAGGAGGGGTATCCGGATTCGTTCTCGCTGGAAATTTTTGATGAAGCGGGGATTTTGCTGGAGAAGTATGTGCCCGAAGAGTGAATATGAAAAGAGAGCAGCTTGCGGTGGCAGGCTGCTCTCTTTTGGTGCGAAAATGAATAATGAATGATGAATAATGAAGTGAGTGTGCGGTGGCGGGCGATCGCAGATCGCCCCTACATTTTTGCAGGAAAGCAGCTGGGCAAATCAAGCAGCGTTCCACCTCATCCGGCCTAACGGCCACCTTCCCCTCAAGGGGAAGGCTTTTGCGTGGCCACACCTTGGCTTCCCCTTGAGGGGAAGCTGTCGCCGCAGCGACTGATGAGGTGGAACGCTGCTTGTCCCGCGTCGCGGCGCAACCGTATTTGCGCCGTGACCCCCGCTTATGTGCGCGGCCTTGGCTATCCCCGAAAGGGAGTCCAGAGGGTCGAAGACCCTTTGGCGGGAGAGTGAAGAGAGGGCAGCGCCCTCTCTTCGTCCGTCACTCCTTCGGATTCGGTTCCTGGCCTACGCACCAGGAGCGGAGTTTGTTGACGGTGCGCTCGACGGCGTCCTGGCTGTTATACCAGGGTTCGTCCAGGTAGCGGTAGTCGAACTTTTTGATGAACCAGGAGATATCGTCCTGCATGCGGTTGAGGTTTTCGGTTTCCATATCGGTGAGGCGGGTGATGAAGTCCGCCACGTCCTTGGCGGGCAGCTCCTGGGGCGCCCACTGGATCAGGGTGGCCATATGGGGCAGGCACACGCCCTTGGAGGCATTGAACTTATTGCGGAACTCGGTATCGTTCTGATAGAGATGGAAGAAGGTGTGCAGGTAGCGATCCATGTTCTCGGTGATGCTGTCGCACATGATGCAGCTGGAGGCCATGGTGCTGAGTTCCTCGGCGATCTTCTCCATATCGGCCTTGGCGGCGGAACCCTTCTTGAGGCGCTCCAGCATGGAGGCGCTGGAGTAGGCGTGGGCGGCCTTTTGCAGGGCGGTGAAGGCCTTCTCGGTGCGGCGGCGGGTCTCGGCCAGGTGGGATTCCAGCATCAGCGCGTGGCCCAGGCGGTTGCTCATGCTGAAGAGCATGGCGTGGTGATGGGGGCAGAAGCCCTTATCGTTGACCTGGATGCGGGTATCCGGCTCCATGACGGAGGCGCCCAGGTAGCGCTCGGCCTCGCCCAGCTCGGTCTTGCGGTGGAGGGCGCAGAGCAGGCACTCGCCCTCCAGCTTGAGGGAATCCCACACGGGAATGGTGTCGATATGGTAGCGCACAGGAACACTTCCTTTCGGAGCTTACATCTTCAGCAGAATACCGGCCACAGCGCCGATGGCGATGAACACGATGGGGTGCAGCTTTTTCAGGGGCTTTAAGTACATCAGCACCACCAGAATGGCGTAGAGGATCAGGGCGATCCAGTTGATGGAGGCAAGGAAGGTATCCGCCTGGCGGAAGAGGGCGATCTTCATCACGGAGAAGCCGGCGGCGGCGATGAGGCCGGCCACGGCGGGACGCATGAAGGAGAACATATTCTGCACCAGGGGATTATTCTGATAGGCGTTCATGGCCTTGGCGATGACCAGGATCACGATCAGGGACGGCAGCACGAGGCTCAGCGTGGCGCAGATGCCGCCCAGGATGCCGAAGGAGGAGAAGCCCACATAGGTGGCCATATTCACGCCGATGGGGCCGGGGGTGGACTCGCCCACGGCGATCATGTTGCCCAGCTCTTCGGCGGTGAACCAGTTGTAGTTCTCCTGCATCTGGGTCAGGAAGGGCAGGGTGGCCAGGCCGCCGCCCACGGCGAACAGGCCGGTTTTGAAGAACTCAATGCACATCGTCAGCAGTTCGCTCATGCCTTTTGCACCTTCTTTCCGAAAATGAAGCTCAGCACCGCGCAGGCTACCACCACATACACGGGGGAGAGCTTGAGCAGCGCCACCACCACAAAGGCGATAATGGCCAGGGCGATGTGCCAATGCTGCTTCACGTTGGACTTGAACAGCTTCACCACGCTGACGGTGATCAGCGCGCACACGGCTACGCGGATGCCCGCAAAGGCGTTCTGCACCCAAACGATGTCCATAAAGTTTTCCAGCACCATGGCGATGAGGGTGATGATCACCATGGAGGGCGCCACCACGCCCAGGGTGGCCACGGTGCCGCCGATGACGCCCTTGACCTTATAGCCCACAAAGGTGGCGGTGTTCACGGCAATGATGCCGGGGGTACACTGGCCGATGGCAAAGTAGTTCAGCAGCTCCTCGCTGGTGGCCCAATTGCGCTTGGTGACGATCTCCCGCTCCAACATGGGCAGCATGGCATAGCCGCCGCCGAAGGTCAGCGCGCCAATGGTGAAAAAGGCGCGAAACAGGTCAAACAGTACTTTCACAACCATCCTCCTGACAAATGTTGATTCCTGCCTATTATACGCTGAATTTGGATCGGGTGCAACCTTTCAAAGGATAAATGCGCGGGGAAATGGGGCTTGCCTTGGGGCGGGGTATGCCTTATAATATACAGTAGATGAGAATGGCATGAACACGCATACACACGCATACCCTTGCCTGAAAGGCAGGGGAAGAGCATGGGACGTGTGGAAAAGAAAATGTACAGGCGCGCCAGGGGACAGGCTCTTTTGCGCAAGGCGCTGGCGCTGGGGATTTTGCTATTGATCGGCCTGGGGGCGATGATCCGCCTGCGGGGCGCGGATACGCTGGAGGCGCAGCACGTGCCCCAGCCCACGCCCACACCGGTGGCCTCCGCCTATGACGAAACCGTGGAGACCCGCGAGGTGACGCTGCCCCAGGAATGCTGGTACGCCATTCAGACGGGGATCTACTCCACGGCGGAGGCGGCGCAGGAAAAACGCGACACCTATGCCCAGCGGGGCGCGCCGGGGTATGTGAACCAGGATGGCGAAAAGTGGCGGGTGTACATCGCCTGCTATGGCGAGAAGGACGACGCCGCGGCGGTGCGGGAGAGGCTCAGCGTGAATCAGGACGTGGAGACCTACCTGCACAGCTGGGTCTGCCCGGAGATCACCCTGCGGCTCACCGGCATGGTGGGGCAATTGGACGTGGTGGAGACCGGCCTGACGCTGATGCACCAGGCGGCCAATGTGCTGCGGGACAACGCGGCGCTGCTGGACGGCGGCGAACGTACCCTCAGCGAGGCACAGAGCGTGGTGGCGGCGCTGGATGAGTCCATCCGGCTGTGGCAGGAGACGGCGGGGGACAGGTTCACCAAGCCCTACCCGGAGCTGGTGGACATGGAAATGCAACTGGCCGCAGGCTGGAAAGAAAAACATGCCGCCCTGCAGGGGGCAGAGAGCGCCACGGCGCTTTCAGCAGCCATGAAATTGCAGGCCATGGCGCTCTATGACGAGAGCTGCGCCCTGCGCCAGGCGCTGATGGAATGAATGCACATGATGCAGATAGAGGAGGAATACGCTTGACGATTCGTGACGTGATGAACATTGTGGAAGGCAAGGTGCTCTACGGTGAGGACATGCTGGACAACCCGGTGGACACCGCCTGCGGCTCCGACCTGATGAGCGACGTGCTGGCCTTTGTGAAGGACAAGACGGTGCTGATCACGGGGCTGATCAACACCCACGTGGTGCGCACCGCCGAGATGCTGGACATTACCTGCATCGTGTTCTCCCGGGGCAAGCAGCCCAGTGAGGAGATCCTGGAAATGGCCGAGGAGGCGGGCATTGCGGTGCTTTCCACCAAAATGACCACCTACACGGCCTGCGGCGAACTGTATATGCGCGGCTTGCCGGGCACCAAAGAAAAAACAAAGTAAGGAGACGCTGACATGGCGATTTTGATGGAGCAGGTTTTCCCTGTGGAATCGGGCGCTTATGCCACCGCTGGTGAGGCGTCCACCACCATTAAGCGCAAGCTGAAGCAGCTGGGCATCGACGCCAATGTGCTGCGCCGTGTTTCCGTGGCCAGCTATGAGGTGGAATTGAACCTGGTGATCCACTCCATGGGCGGCACGCTGACCCTGCAGGTGGATCCTGAAAAGGTGACGCTGATCTCCCAGGACGTGGGCCCGGGCATCCCGGATATCGACAAGGCCATGACCGAGGGCTATTCCACCGCCAACGAGGAAGCCCGCACCCTGGGCTTTGGCGCTGGCATGGGTCTGCCCAACATGAGGCGCAATGCCACGGATTTTGACATTCAAAGCCAGGTGGGCGTGGGTACCACCATTATGATGTCCTTCGCGCTGAAGGGCTGATACAGGAGCAATACCAATGGAAGAGAAACGTAGATTTCATTCGGTGCGGCTGGAAAAGGACAAATGCAAGGCCTGCACCAATTGCCTCAAGCGCTGCCCCACCGAGGCCATCCGCGTCCGCGGCGGCAGGGCGCATATCATTGATGAAAGGTGCATCGACTGCGGCGAGTGCATCCGGGTGTGTGAGTATCACGCCAAGATCGCCGTGACCGATCCGCTTTCTTCCATCAGCCAGTTCAAGTACAAGATCGCGCTGCCTGCGCCCTCGCTGTATGGCCAGTTCAAGAACCTGCGGAGCATTGCCCAGGTATTGACCGGGCTGAAGCACATGGGCTTTGACGAGGTGTTCGAGGTGGCTCGCGGCGCCGATGTGGTGACCCGCGCCATCCGCGAAAAGCTGCGCCAGCCCGACCTGCCCAAACCGCTGATCTCCGCCGCCTGCCCGGCCATTGTGCGCCTGATCCAGGTGCGCTTCCCGGACTTGATCGACCACATTGTGGACATCCGTCAGCCCATGGAGGTGGCGGCGCTGATTGCCAAGCGTGAATTCGCCCGCAAGCATGACGTGCCGGAGAGCGAGATCGGCTGCTTCTTCATCACGCCCTGCCCGGCTAAGGTGACGGCCATCCGCAATCCCATCGGTCACGAGCAGAGCGCGGTGGACGGCGCCATCAGCGTGCTGGAGATCTATGGCCTGCTTTCCAGCCACACCAAGGGTCACGATACAGACGACAGCCTGGTGCAGGCCACCTCCTGGGGCGTGGGCTGGGCCAACAGCGGCGGCGAGGCCAATGCGGTGTGCCCGGAGAACTCCATGGCGGTGGACGGCATTGAGAACGTGATCCGCGTGCTGGAGGAGATCGAGAACAACAAGCTCCACGACCTGACCTTCTTTGAGGGTTCCGCCTGCACCGGCGGCTGCGTGGGCGGCCCTCTGAACTTTGAAAACAACTATGTGGCGCGCAACATGATCCGCCGCCTGGTGGACAGGGACAGCGACCTGCACCCGGAGCATCAGGTGGACGTGAGCATGCTGACCAAGTATCCCCTGTACAACCAGAAGGACATTATGCCCAACTCCGCCATGAAGCTGGACGACGACATTGTGGAGGCCATGCGCAAGATGGAGCGGATCGAGGACATCTTCAAGCGCCTCCCTGGCTACGACTGCGGCTCCTGCGGCAGCCCCACCTGCCGCACCTTTGCCGAGGACATCGTGCAGGGCTTCGCCACCGACATGGACTGCATCCACAAGCTGAAGGAACAGCTGAAAATCATGGCGCAGCAGATGGTGAACCTGGCGCAGACGACGAGAGAATAAATGCAAGCAGGGCTTGGGTGCAGCTTTCCACCTCATCAGTCGCCCAAGGGCGACAGCTTCCCCTCAAGGGGAAGCCTTGTGCGTGGCCATGCAATATACCTTCCCCTTGAGGGCGCGACGCGTTAAGAAAATATGCCAGTGGCATATTTTTAGCCAAAGCGGGGAGCAATCTACGATTGCGACCTGGACAAGGTGGCCGAAGGCCGGATGAGGTGGAACGCTGCATGCTCTGCCCTGTAACATAATGGAAGGAAAGGATGATTACCAATGACGATTCAGGAACTGATCGAGTTGACCGGTGCGCAGGATCTGACGCCGGACACGGACAAGAGCGCGGAGATCTCCTGCGGGTATACCTGCGATCTGCTCAGCTGGGTGATGGCCCATGGCCAGGCAGGCATGGCGTGGATCACCGTGCAGACCCACATGAATGTGATCGCCGTGGCCTCGCTGATGGAGATGGCGGCGGTGATCGTGCCGGAAGGCATTGAAATGGAAGAGGCTTCGCTGGAGAAGGCGAAGGAAGAGGGCATCACCGTGCTGGCCAGCCACAAGACCGCCTATGAGCTGTGTGCGCTGATGGCGGAAAAGGGGCTGCCCGGTTCTCCCAGGGGGGCATGATCCCATGTTTGTGGATCTGCACATTCACTCCTGCCTGTCCCCCTGCGCGGATGACGACATGACGCCCGCCAACATCTGCGGCATGGCGCACATCAAGGGGCTGGACGCCATTGCGGTGACGGATCACAACACGGCGCGGAATCTTCCTTATGTAAAGGAAGCGGCGGACTACTACCACCTGATTTTGCTGCCGGGCATGGAGGTCACCACCCGCGAGGAAGTGCATCTGCTGGGGTATTTCCCCACGGTGGAGGATGCGCTGGAGGCGGGGGAGGTGTTTTCCTCCCATCTGCCCAAGATGCCCAACCGCCCCAAGTTCTTCGGCAACCAGTACATCATGAACACGGATGACGAGATCATGGGCGAGGAGATGCGCATGCTCATCGGCGCCACCGACCTGGACTTGACGGAATGCACCGAGATCATCCGCAAGCGGGGCGGCGTGGCCATACCGGCGCACATCAACCGGGGGAGCAACGGCCTCTTGGTAAACCTGGGGCTGATGCCGGAGAAACCGGCCTACCCCGTGGTGGAGGTGGCGCGGCACATGGACATCCATCCCTCCATCGTGAAGGATCGCATGGTGCTGTATTCCTCCGACGCCCATCAGCTGGGGAACATCATGGAGGCGGAGTTTGACTTCCCGGTGGAAAGATTTTCCCTGGGCGGGCTGTTCGACACGCTGAAAAATGCACGTTGAGACGGTTAGACAAGAATAACTAAAATCTGGATTTTTCACAGCTTGCAAGGCCGTTTCCTGTGCAAAACTACGGTTTTGTCGAAATGACGAAAAAAACGTTTATCTTTGCAGATAATGGTGCTTTCTTTTTGCGCCGATTTATGTTAAAATATCTACAATATGCGCGGAATCTCTCTGCGCATTGGAGTTGCAACCATTGTAAGGAGGTTTCATGTACCATGCCTGAAATGAAGGAAAAGTACGTGCAGCTGGACGAGGTCATTGCCAAGCACAAGGGTACCCCCGGTGCGCTGATGCCCGTGCTGCAGGAAGCTCAGAACATTTTCGGCTACGTTCCCATGGACGTGCAGCAGATCATCGCTGATGGCCTGGGCACCACCCTGTCTGAGGTGTATGGCGTTGCCACGTTCTATGCTCAGTTCTCCCTGGAACCCAAGGGCGAATACGTTGTGGGCGTTTGTCTGGGTACCGCTTGCTACGTTAAGGGCAGCCAGAAGGTGCTGGACAAGCTGAGCGAGGTGCTGGACGTGCCCGTTGGCAAGACCACTGCCGATGGCAAGTTCACCCTGAACGCCACCCGCTGCCTGGGCGCTTGCGGCCTGGCCCCTGTTATGATGATCAACGACGAAGTGTACGGCCGTTTGGTGCCCGAGGATATCCCCGGCATCGTGGAGAAGTACCGCGCCTGATCGCTGAAACGCTGAGGTAGGTGAACCCTGATGCGCGACCTTTCGCTGCATTTGCTGGATCTGGCACAGAACAGCATCAAGGCTGGCGCCAGCCTGGTGACCATCCGCATGACGGTGGACGAAAACGGCTGGCTGACCTTTGAAATGATCGACGATGGCTGCGGCATGACGCCCGAGCTGCTTGCCCGAGTGACAAGCCCCTTTGCCACCACCCGCACCACCCGCAAGGTGGGTCTGGGCATTCCCATGATGATGGAAAACGCCCAGCGCGCAGGCGGCGACCTGACCATCCAAAGCGAAGTCGGCAAGGGTACCACCCTCACCGTTACCTACGATACCCGCAACATCGACAGCCTTCCCATGGGGGATCTGGCCGGAACGATCCTGAGCCTGATCCTCGTGAATCCCGACAGGCCTGACTTCCTCTTTGAAGGAAAGTCGCCCACGGGCGAGGGGAGCTTCGACACGCGGGAAGTCCGGGCTGTGCTGGCTGGCGTTCCCCTGAACGAGCCTGCCGTGACCGCCTGGATGAAAGAAGCACTGGAAGAAACCATCAACCCAATCTTTGGAGGTGTTTGAGCTATGAAGTCCCTGGCTGATCTGGAAGCTATCCGCGCCAAGACGCTGGAGAACATTGCCATGCGCAAGGATAATCACGACGCTGCCCGCGTTGTGGTCGGCATGGCTACCTGCGGTATCGCCGCTGGCGCCCGCCCTGTGATGCTGCAGTTTGTTGAAGAGATCAAGAAGCGCAACCTGGAGCACGTGAACGTGTCCCAGACCGGCTGCATCGGCATGTGCCGCCTGGAGCCCATGGTTGACGTGATCCTGCCTGGTCAGGAAAAGGTGACCTACGTGAAGGTCAAGCCCGAGATGGTTGCCCGCATCGTGGCGGAGCACATCGTGAACGGCCGTCCTGTGGAAGAGTACACCATCGGCGCTGCTGAGTAATCTCTACGACACATGAGGAGGAGTACCCATGAATCTTTATCGCGCACACGTGCTGGTCTGCGGCGGTACGGGCTGTTCTTCGTCCGGTTCCGCGCAGCTGATCGAGCGTTTTGAACAGCAGCTGAAGGAAAAGGGCCTGGAGAAGGAAGTCCAGGTCGTCCGCACCGGCTGCTTCGGCCTGTGTGAGGCCGGCCCCGTGGTTATCGTGTACCCCGAAGGCACCTTCTACAGCCGCGTGAAGGTCGAAGACGTGGATGAGATCGTCTCCGAGCATCTGCTGAAGGGCCGCAAGGTGCAGCACCTGGTGTATGTTGACCATGCCACCAAGGAGAGCACCATCCAGAAGTCCCTGGACGAAGTGGGCTTCTACAAGCAGCAGGAGCGTCTGGCGCTGCGTAACTGCGGCGTGATCGACCCCGAGAACATCGACGAGTACATCGCCTTCGACGGCTACAAGGCTCTGGGCAAGGTGCTGACCGAAATGACCCCCGAAGAGGTCATCAAGGTCGTGCTGGATTCCGGCCTGCGCGGCCGTGGCGGCGCTGGCTTCCCCACTGGCAAGAAGTGGCAGTTTGCCGCCGCCAGCAAGGCTGACCAGAAGTACATCATCTGCAACGCTGACGAGGGCGACCCCGGCGCGTTCATGGATCGTTCCATTCTGGAAGGCGATCCCCACTCTGTGATCGAGGCCATGGCCATCGGCGGCTACGCCATCGGCGCTACCGAAGGCTATGTGTACGTCCGTGCTGAGTATCCCATCGCCGTTGGCCGTCTGCAGACCGCCATCGACCAGGCTCGCGAATACGGCCTGCTGGGCAAGAACATCTTCGGCAGCGGCTTCGACTTCGACATGCACATCCGTCTGGGCGCTGGCGCCTTCGTGTGCGGCGAGGAAACCGCTCTGATGCACTCCATCGAGGGCATGCGCGGCGAGCCCACCCCCAAGCCTCCGTTCCCCGCTGTGCGCGGCCTGTTCGACAAGCCCTCCAACATCAACAACGTGGAGACCTATGCCAACATTCCGCTGATCATCAACAAGGGCGCTGACTGGTTCAAGAGCATCGGCACCCCCGGCAACAGCGGCACCAAGGTGTTCGCCCTGGGCGGCAAGATCAACAACACCGGCCTGGTGGAGATCCCCATGGGTACCACCCTGCGCACCGTGATCTACGACATCGGCGGCGGCATCCCCAACGGCAAGAAGTTCAAGGCTGTGCAGACTGGCGGCCCCTCCGGCGGCTGCATCCCTGCCGAGCACCTGGACATCGCCATCGACTATGACTCCCTGACCTCCATCGGCTCCATGATGGGCTCCGGCGGCATGATCGTTATGGACGAAGACAACTGCATGGTTGACATCGCCCGCTTCTTCCTGGACTTCACCGTGGACGAGAGCTGCGGCAAGTGCACCCCCTGCCGCGTCGGCACCCGCCGCATGCTGGAGATCCTGGAGCGCATCACCGAGGGCAAGGGCGAGGAAGGCGACATCGAGAAGCTGGAAGCCCTGGCTGAGAACATCAAGGCCACCGCTCTGTGCGGCCTGGGCCAGACCGCTCCCAACCCCGTGCTGTCCACCCTGAAGTACTTCCGCGAGGAGTACGAGGCGCACATCAAGGAGAAGCGCTGCCCCGCCCACCACTGCCAGAAGCTGCTGAACTATGTCATCACCGACAAGTGCCGCGGCTGCACCCTGTGCTCCAAGGTCTGCCCCGCCGGCGCCATTTCCGGCACTGTGCGTGAGCAGCACGTGATCGACACCACCAAGTGCCTCAAGTGCGGCGCTTGCATCGAGAAGTGCCGCTTCGGCGCGATCATCAAGAACTAAATCGTGCAAAGGAGGACAAAACAATGGAACAGCTGATTCAACTGACGATTGACGGCGTGAGTGTTGAAGTTCCCGCTGGCACGACGGTTCTGGAAGCCGCGAAGAAGGCTGGCATCAACATCCCCACCCTGTGCTATTTGAAGGACATCAACCAGATCGGCGCTTGCCGTCTGTGCGTGGTGGACACCGGCGCCCGCGCCCTGCAGGCTGCCTGCGTGCTGCCCGTGACCCCCAACATGGTCGTGAAGACCAACACCCCCGCGATCCGCAAGGCTCGCAAGACCAACCTGGAGCTGCTGCTGTCCAACCACGACAAGCGCTGCCTGACCTGCCCCCGCAACCAGAAGTGCGAGCTGCAGACCCTGTGCAACGAGCTGGGCGTGGAAGACGGCGACCGCTTCGCCGGCGCGATGACCAAGCACGAGATCGACGATCTGTCTCCCTCCATCGTGCGCGACAACAACAAGTGCGTGCTGTGCCGCCGCTGCGTGGCTGCCTGCAATCACACCCAGGCTGTGGGAGTGATCGGCCCCGTGAACCGTGGCTTCATGACCTCCATCGAGTCTCCCTGGAACATGAAGCTGGCGGAGATGAGCTGCATCAACTGCGGCCAGTGCATCGCGGCCTGCCCCGTTGGCGCCCTGTATGAGAAGGATGGCACCCAGCAGGTGTGGGATCTGCTGGCTGACCCCAAGAAGCACGTTGTGGTGCAGCCCGCTCCCGCCGTCCGCGCCGCCCTGGGCGAGGAATTCGGCATGGAGATCGGCTCCCTGGTCACCGGCAAGATGGCCGCAGCCCTGCGCCGCCTGGGCTTCGACAAGGTGTTCGATACCGACTGGGCTGCTGACTTGACCATCATGGAGGAAGGCACCGAGCTGATCGGCCGCCTGAACAACGGTGGCGTGCTGCCCATGATCACCTCCTGCTCTCCCGGCTGGATCAAGTTCTGCGAGCACTACTATCCCGAGTTCATCCCGAACCTGTCTTCCTGCAAGTCTCCCCACGAGATGGAAGGCGCCATGATCAAGAGCTACTATGCCGAGAAGGCTGGCATTGATCCCAAGGACATCGCCGTTGTGTCTGTGATGCCCTGCACCGCCAAGAAGTACGAGGCTGCCCGTCCTGAGCTGAGCGTGAACGGCCTGGCTGACGTGGATTGCGTCATCACCACCCGCGAGCTGGCCAAGATGATCAAGGAAGCCGGCATCGACTTTGTGAACCTGCCTGACGAGGACTTCGACGATATGCTGGGCGAATCCACCGGCGCTGGCGTCATCTTTGGCGCTACTGGCGGCGTGATGGAGGCTGCGCTCCGCACCGCTTACGAGCTGGTGACCGGCGAGACCCTGGAGAAGGTGGACTTCGATGCTGTGCGTGGCGTGGAAGGCGTGAAGGAAGCCTCTGTGAAGGTTGGCGACGTGACCCTGAACGTGGCCGTGGCTCATGGCACCGCGAATGCTGCCAAGCTGCTGGACGCCATCAAGGCTGGCGAGAAGACCTATCACTTCATCGAGGTCATGGGCTGCCCTGGCGGCTGCGTGACCGGCGGCGGCCAGCCCATCGTTTCCGCTGCCAAGCGCATGGAGTGCGATCCCAAGGCTCTGCGTGCCGCTGCCCTGTATCGTGAAGATGCTGGCAAGGCCCTGCGCAAGAGCCACGAGAACCCCTCCATCAAGAAGCTCTACGACGAGTATCTGGAAAAGCCCAACAGCCACAAGGCTCACGAGCTGCTCCACACCACCTACACCGCTCGTCCGAAGTATTCCAAGTAACCAGAGGCTCTGCCTCTGGACTCCGGCAGGGGCGCTGCCCCTGCACCCTGCGAAGGGTCTTCGACCCTTTCGAAACCCTTCTTAGGGGAGCCAACATGGCACAAGGAAGCAGCCTGAGTGATCGGGCTGCTTTTCTTGACGTGTTTTTTCGGGTGTGCTATACTCGTGTAAGAATATGGATGAGGAGCGATTATTGGATGAAGAAGCTGCTGGCGGCGATTCTTGCGGTGCTGCTGATGTTCTCTTGTGCGGTGGCCGAAAAGCAGCCCTTGCCGGAGCTGTTTAAGTTTACGCAGGAAACTCAGCCCAGGGAGAATGTGCGCAAGGATGTGTACATCCAGCGCACCTATCCTGTGACGGCCAATGAGCAGGTCAATGCGGAGATGCGCCAGGTGATCGACCAGGTGGTGGAGCGCGGGCGACAGCATTTGCCGACAGGTGCCGTGAAGAAGGACAAGAGCTACCTGCGGGCGGGGGCGGGCGTCAGCCGCACCGGGCAGAGCTGGATGAGCTTTCTGTCCACCGGCGCGGTGAAGCATGAGTATGAGCAGATCCATGTGGAGCTGGACGCCAGGGTCTACGATCTGGCCACGGGCGGGCAGGTGACCATGAGTGACCTGTTTGCGCCGGAGAGCGCGGGCTGGGATGTGATGGCCGAGGCTGTTCGGACGCAGCTGAGCACCTATTTCCCGCAGCTGGAATGCGACGGGGCGGCGCTGGATGCCCTGTGCAGCAGGGAGGCGCTGGAGGCGGTTCCCTTTACGCTGACGGCTGGCTCCCTGCGGCTGCACTACAAGGCGGATGCGCTCTATCCGGGCAGAACCACGCTGATGCACGTGCGCATCCTGTATTCGGATATCCGCCAGCACATGACGGCGGAAGCCCAGCATCAGACGGACAACAGCTGCTACAAGCTGGCGGCGCTGACCTTTGACGATGGACCCGCGCACCTGTATTCCATCAACGTGGTGGATACGCTGCGTGCCTATGGGGCGGATGCCACCTTCTTCCTGGTGGGCAAAATGATGAAGCAAGGCCACTACGTGATGGCCTATGAGCACGACGCGGGATTCCCGCTGGCCTACCACAGCTATGACCACATCACCGAGGGCAAGGGCATTGCGGCGCGCATTCCGGAGGAATGGCAGCAGTTCTGCGATGAAATGGTGGAGGTGACCGGCACTATTCCCACCATGATGCGCGCCCCGGGCGGCTATGCGGATCCCTTCATCCGCGCGGAGATCGGCCTGCCGCTGATCCATTGGACGACCAGCTCCGGCGACGGAAACGGGAACCGGGAGTTCAACGAAAGCGCCCACAGGATGATCGCTGGCAACGTGGGCGTGGGCGCCCAGGATGGCGCGGTGATCCTGATGCACGACCTGCGGCCGACCTGCTACCAATACCTGGCCATGTCGCTGGAAAAGCTGGAGGAGCGCGGCTTCCTCTGCGTGACGGTGGAGGAGCTGTTCGACAGCTGCGGCATCCGGCTGCAGCCCAATACAGTTTATACGGGCGCGGGAGAATATTTAAATGAGCAGTCTGAGTGATCAGGCTGCTTATTTTTGGGAAAGTGAGTATAAATTTTGTATTTCTTAATAAAAAAGTAATAAAAATATTGAAAAGTGACAAAATTTGTTGTAAAATAGTTATACTCCAAGGGGATAATCTACCCTTTTGGAGGCTGTTGAAGTACGCAGAATGGCGGTGCGCAGGGCATCGCGAAAGGAAAAAGGCCATGACGGACAGAGAATTGCGCAAGCTTCACCGCAGCGAGCTGCTGGAGCTTTTGATTGCCCAGGGCAAGGAGAATGTTGCCCTGCAGGAGAGGCTGACGCAAGCCGAAGAAGCCGTGCAAACCCGCGAAATGACGATCCGTGAGGCGGGGAGCATGGCCAGCGCTGCGGTGGAGATCAACGACCTGATCGGCGCGGCGCAGCGGGCGGTGGATCTGTACACAGAGAACATCTACCGCGTCTGCCTGGAGCAGGAGGCCAAGGCTGAAAAGCTGGTGGACGAGGCACAGACCCATGCCGAACAGATGGTGAGCGATGCCGATGAGTGCGTGGAGCGCATGACGTCCGCCCTGGAAAACCGGGCGCTGGAGATCGTCCGTGATGCGCGGATGAAGGCGGAGCGGCTGATGCAGGAGGCAGAGGAGCAAGCCAGCCAGCTGCTGGATTCCACCCGGCAGGAGTGTGACAGAATGTTGCACCAGGCCAATGCGGATGCGGAACTGATCCGCCAGCAGGCTGAGCAGCATGTGGATACGGTGCCTGTAACAAACAAGGGCCGCCGTTCCTTCTGGAAGAGGAGCAAAGGAATATGAAAAAGGGAAAGCCGGTTGTACTGCCCTCGGTGGAGCAGCTGGAAAAGGAATTGAAGCGGGAAAAGTATCGCCGAAACTATGGCCGTGTGCTGCGCAGCACCGTGTTCACGCTGGTCTGCGTAGCGGCGGTGGCCATTTTGGTGGCCATGCTGTTTATGCCCGTTTTGCAGATCTACGGTTCCTCCATGACGCCCTGCATGGACGATGGAGACATCGTGGTGACGCTGAAGCGCAGCGAGTTTCAGCGCGGGGACGTGATCTGCCTGTATTACAACAACAAGATATTGGTGAAGCGGGTCATTGCTTTCCCTGGCGAATGGGTGAACCTGGATGCTGACGGCAATGTGTATGTGAATGATCAGCTGATCGAGGAGCCCTACCTGGAAGAAAAGGCCTTTGGCGAAGTGAACATTGAATTGCCCTACCAGGTGCCGGACGGCAGGCTGTTTGTGATGGGTGACCACCGCGCCACCTCGGCCGACAGCCGCAACACGGCGGTGGGCTGCGTGAGCGAAGAGCAGATCGTGGGTCGGGTGCTTTTGCGGGTGTGGCCCTTTGAGCGCTTCGGCTGGATCGAATAAGAATTTCTACTAATTGTAATGCGCTGCGGCGCTGGGAATACAGAGGAGGTGCTGATTGCTGTGAGAACTGCAACCCGCAGACGGGCAGAACAGTATATCAGACAGGCGAAAAAGCGAAAAGTGCGAAACAGGATCGTGGCCGGTCTTTCTGTGGTGGTGGCGTTGGCGACGACCTATGCTTTGATGCTGCCTGGCATCACCATGGAGCGTGATGCGCAATGCGGCGTGGAAGCCCATCAGCACACGGAGGCGTGCTACACCGCCAACCTGCTCTGCACCCAAGAGGAACGGGAGGCAACGACGGTTGAACACATCAGCCTGATGTGCACCTTCCAGCCCCATGAGCATACCAGCGAATGCTACAACGACGAGCATGAGCTGGGCTGCGGCCAGTCCACCGAGTATTTCCACCGGCATGACGAGATGTGCGTGGATGCCGAAGGAAACCTGATCTGCACGCTGAAGGAGAAGATCAAGCGGAATCACAGCGCCAGCTGCTATGAGGAGATCAGCACGCTGGTCTGCGAAACGGAGGAAACTGAGGGTCACCAGCACATTGCTGAATGCTATACCCAGGTGACCGCAGAGGAACCGACCTGCGGCCTGGAGGAAAACGAGGGACACATTCACACCGAGGAATGCAATGCTACTGTGCTGACCTGCACGGTGGAGGAGAATGCGGGTCATGCGCACACAGAAGCATGCAAGCAGACCCAGCGCAGCCTGACCTGCACGGAGGCTGAGGCGGAAGCCCACAGCCATGGGGAAGGCTGCTATGAGAACATCAGCGAGCTGAGCTGCGGCAAGACCGAGGGCGAAGGCGCCCACAGCCATGGCGAAAGCTGCTATATCACCGAGACTGCCCTGAGCTGCGGCACAGCCGAGGGCGAGGGCGCCCATACCCACGGGGACGGATGTTATACGGAAGGATCCAGCCTGACCTGTGCGGACGAAACCCACGAACATGATGGAAATTGCTACACCACAAGCAGAGCGCTGACCTGCTCCGCCCAGGAGTCGGCCGGCCATGCCCATGGTGAGGCTTGCTATACCCATACGCAGAAGCTGAATTGCGGCAGCGAGGAATCCTCCGGGCACGCCCATGGGGAGAGCTGCTACACCAGCCGGAGCCAACTGAGCTGCACCAGGGAAGAAACTGCTGGTCATTCCCATGGCGATGAATGCTATACCACCAGCGAGAGCATTATCTGCGGTATGGAAGAAGGCCAGGGCAGCCATGCCCATGGAGCGGACTGCTATGCCACCAGCATTGCCTGCGGCGTGGAAACCGGCGCGGGTGCGCATCAGCACGAGGCATCCTGCTATGCGGTGACGGAGGTGCTTGCCTGCGGCCAGGAGGCTGGCGCGGGTGTACACACCCATGGCGCGGATTGCTATACGGTGGAAAAGGTGCGCGTATGCGACCATGATGAGCTGCACAAGCATGAAAGCAGCTGCTTTGTGACGGACAAGCAGAACAAGCGCTGGGCGATCTGCGGCTATGCGGAACTGATGGAGCATCAGCACACGGAGGCGTGTGTCACGGTGGAAACGGTGACCACGGAGGGTCATGCCCATGGCACCGACTGCTATGAAACGGTGCTGCTCTGCACGCAGGTAGAACATACCCACACAGACGAGTGCTATCCTGATTCGACTGAAGAACCCACGAGTGAGCCGACTGCGGAGCCTTCTGCCGAGCCTACCGCCACGGTGGAAGTGACGGAGAAACCGACGGCGGAACCTTCCGCTGAGCCTATGGCCACGGTGGAGGTGACGGAAGAACCGACGGTGGAGCCTTCCGCTGAGCCCACGGCCACGGTGGAGGTGACGGAAGAACCGACGGTGGAGCCTTCCGCTGAGCCCACGGCCACGGTGGAGGTGACGGAGGAACCGACGGTGGAGCCTTCTGTTGAGCCTACTGCCACGGTGGAAGTGACGGAGGAACCGACGGTGGAGCCTTCCGCTGAGCCCACGGCCACGGTGGAGGTGACGGAAGAACCGACGGTGGAGCCTTCCGCTGAGCCCACGGCCACGGTGGAGGTGACGGAGGAACCGACGGTGGAGCCTTCTGCCGAGCCTACCGCTACGGTGGAAGTGACGGAGGAACCGACTGCGGAGCCTTCTGCCGAGCCTACGGCCACGGTGGAGGTGACGGAAGAACCGACGGTGGAACCTTCCGCTGAGCCTACGGCCACGGTGGAAGTGACGGAGGAACCGACGGTGGAGCCTTCCGCCGAGCCTACGGCCACACCTGCCCCTGTGCAGCTGGACAACTCTGTGCTTCAGCCTGCCACGCAGAGCGATCTGGAAGCCACGGTGAGCTACTCCTGTGGCATGGAAGAACATATCCACGATGAAACCTGTCTGGACGAAAACTGGAATATCGTGTGCGGTCTGGAATACCACGCGCACACCGAGGACTGCAGCCATGCTTGCGGTCTGGCGGCGCATACGCACTCCACCAGCAGCGTGCAGGGCGGCATTATGCTTCTGGACGAAAGCGACACCGGCTGCTATGACGCGGAGGGTAACCTGATCTGCACCCTGGAAGAGCATACCCACACCGAGGCATGCGCTGCTCTGGCCGAGACGGGGGAGGAAGAAACAGAAACGCCCACGCCCTTCACGCTGTCGAAGGTCGTTGCCGATGTGACGTATGACAGTTCTGCGGATGTGTTTAATTTGCAGTTTTCTGCGAATTATGCCATTTCGCCCTCGGTGGCAAAGGGATACACGAGAGATAACCCTCTGGTTCTGCCGTTGACTGGTATTGATGCTTCTCAGCTGGTTAAGGAAAGCAATGAGAAGAACTGGCAGCCCGATACAAATGGCAATGGCATGATGTACCGTTTTGTGCAAAACACAGACGGAACCTATGCCATGCAGATCTATTATGAGTCGGAGAAGCTGACCGGCACAGAGGACATTGGAGGTACCATCGCCTTCAGCGCGACCATGAATAGCGACAGCAGGCAAGAGGATGGCGACTATTTCATTTCCGTGGGGGAGGAAACGATTGAGGTTTCCCCTGAAAAGATTTACGGTGAAAACCCCAGCGTGACCCAGAATTATGACATGTCGGTGAATAAGTCCGGCAGCGCTGTTCTTTCGGCGAACAAGCTGACTTATACCATTACGGTGTCCACCACCAAGGGCTTCCCGGATGTGAATATTTCGGATGTGATCACGATTCCTGAGGGGCTGACGCTGAATGGCGATCCGAAAATAGCAAATGTTGAGCTGAAAAAACAGGATGCAAATTGGACAGAACTTTCTAAAACAACGATTACAGATGCTAAACTTAGTGTGGGCGAAAATGGAAGCTTTACGCTTGATCTGCCAGCAGTTGACTTGAGTGGGAGTGAAGCCAGGGGCGAGTATACCATCACGGTGGAATACCCAATAAACGAACTGGATATGAATGTGTCTGTGAACGATGTGAGCAACACCGTTACGGCTACCGCCAAGGATGACAAGAACGAATCCGTTACCGGCAGCTCTACCCACACCATGAGCGTTACCAACAACACGGTAAGCAAGTCGGGCTGGTTCGATAGCAATACGGGCAAGATCAACTGGACGATCACCGTTAATGAGAACAACAAGGACATTGCCGGCGGCATGGTGGCCGACAAGGCCTTCCTGGAGGCCATGGGGCTGACGGAAGAGAAGCTTGCAGAACTGGAAGCAAGTGCGACCGATGGTGTTTTGCTGGATAATAATGCATTGCAATCCTATCTGAATAACAATCTCGCTATCAGTCCGAATGCGAATGTTTCCCTGGTGAAGCAGGGTGAAGTTTATTTCCTGCGCTTTGATGGGGATGAGAATGGAACCAACACGAGCAAGTATACCATCACCTATGCGACCGATCCGGAAGTGTCCATGGTGGCTGGTACAGAAGTAAACACCTATACCTTCATTTATAACGACAATACGATTACCGGGAGCCAGACGGTTACTGTTCCGGCTGGCGGCTCGGTGACGAAAACCAACAGCGTGGCGACCACCACGGATCTCAGCGCGATCGAGATCGACTGGACGTCCACCATTGAACTGCCGGAGGGCGGCATTCCGGCGGGGCAGGTGATCGAGGACACGCTGAGCGATGCGAGCATGTGGGAAAACGGACAGGAAATTGCTGTTCGCTGGTTTACGCAGGAGCAGATGAATGCGCTGTATAGTGCTGTGACAAGTGCCAGCTGGTGGAATACATCCTATTCGTTTAATGTGAAGGCAGTAGGCAGCGACGTTTTGATGCCATTTGATTCTACTGCAAATGGACAGTATTATGCATGGACGATCAATGTGAATGATGTTCCGTTGAAACCCACGGAAGGCGGCAACACCATTACGCTTAACTACAACTCTATGTTCAACGCCCAAAAGATAAGCTCGACCTCCGCCTCGAGCAGCAACAAAATCAAGGTTGATGAAAAAGAGGCATGGTCGACCTATACGTGGAGCGAGCGCGTTGTTAAGAAAGACGAGGGCGGGAATACGTCAAACAGTTCCAAAACCGTAACGGCGACGAATAACACGATCACCTGGGTGGTCGAAGTGTACGTTGACGACGATTATGAGCAGATCGTTGTGACGGACAAGGTGCCGTCTATCACCGTGGGTGATGAGACCGTTGCGCTGGAGCTGGTGCAGCTAAAGGCGGGCACTTGGGGCGACGCCGATTTCGACTACTCCGGTGGCACGCCTGCTGGCAGAGACCATAACAACGTTCAGATAACCCCGTCTGCTGTGAGTGATGGGACTGTTTCCGTTACGCTTGCACCGACGACGACCGGCACATGGGCATCGAAAGGCAACACGATGCGGCTGCATTTCGTCTACAAGCTGCCGGATGATATCGTGAACGGCTATGTATCGGAAGAAGAGGTTCAGAATATTGCCATCGGCACATTCACCAACACGGTGGGCGTGACGGTGAAAAAGCCCAATGAAAACAGTTCTGCCTATGGCGGTGACGACCAGAGCCAGACTGTTACCTTGCAGGTGCCTGCCCTGACTGTTGAGGATGGGGCAGAGTTTGGCAAAACGGGCGAGTACATTGATTACCAGCGCGCGGACGAGTCCGACACCGGCGAGGTGAAGGAACATGTGCTGGAATACACGGTGGATATCAACAAGCTGGCGGCAGATCTGAATGCCAGCGGTGATACGATTACCGTGGTGGATGTGTTGACGCATAACACAGCATATTCTTATCAATGCACAAATTGTTGGAAAACTGTGCATATGCTTATCACAGCAACGCTGAATTCAAGCTCTGTGAAGCTTTACAGAGCGCAACGAGATGCTGATGGGGCGTTGCTGACCAACGAGGACGGCAGTCTGGTGAAAGGCCTGGAGCTTGCCAAGAGCCTGTGGTCAATGTCCTATTCTGAGCAGGTGAGCAACACCAATGAGCCGCAGTGGGCGAATACAACGCACACATTAACATTAACGGTGCCGGATAATGAAGCATATGTGTTGGAATATGCATATGAGGTGGAAATCGACCGCAAGAACCTGGTGGCAAAATACTGTTCCTGTAATAGCCTGAGTATTCCTACTGAGTTGTCCTTGCAGGATATTTTCAAGAATGTTCTGTGGTATAACAATGCACAAGAAGGCAGCCACAGCACCAGCAGCAACGATGTGTGGACGGCCTCCAGCAGCGTGGTCACCATGAACGTGGCCATGTCCATTGAGAAGGTGGACGAAAACAACGCCAGCATCCTGCTGGATGGGGCGGAGTTTACGCTGTATGTATGGGATAACACCGCAAATGCGTTCGTTGCAACGGATACGCTCTTTACCACAACGGATGGTAAGTTCCGTATTGAGCAGGAGAAGTACAAACTCCAGAATGATACGGCGTACTACATTGTGGAGACGAAGGCGCCCTTTGGCTACAAGCTGCCGGATGATCCCGAGGAGATCTATTTCTACTTTGCCAGCGGGAATGAGAATCCGAACTATATCGGTCCCGATGGTTTCGTGAATGACAGCAGTTATCACGAGCTATCCAAGGGTGGCGAGAAACTGACCATCACCAACGAAAAGCAGGCCACCAGCGTGAACGTCACCAAGACGTGGAGCGGTGAAGGTGAGAAGCCGGAATCTGTGAGCGTGTACCTGTACCGCTATGCGCTGACGGAAGAACAATGGGAGAAATTGAAGGAGCAGGGGACGGAAGGGGATGGAGATAGTAGTTCTGAAACGGAGTATACAGTAAAAATATATACGACTATGAGCAAAGACAGTGTTGAAGAATATCTTACAGAAACAAAAGTTAAGCAGGGTTATTCGGTAAAAATCAGCATAAAACCACATGATGGAAAGAACCTGTGGGAGTTGAAAATCAACGCTGGAGATATTGTATATTGGCAATACCAAAATGATTCAAGTTGCTATGTATACTATACGTTGGGAGAAATAAACAGCGATACGAGTGTGTTGATTTATGACTATTCCAATCTTCTTGAGGAGGACTATATCTCCTATACAAAAACTCCACCCGATGGTAACGAAAGTACAGAAGAGGTAACTACCTCTATCATCTACACCCCCGCCACCATAGCCGCGCTGGAGGGCAAGCAGCAGGACAGCAGCTTCTCCCGTGTGCTGACGCTGACGGGTGACAGCTGGTCGGCCAGCGTGGATGACCTGGACTTGCTGGGCAAGGATGCCGAGGGCAATACCGTCCACTATGTGTACTTCATTGAGGAAGGTGCTGTTCCTGGCTGGGAAAGCAGCGTGGGCGGCGGTGGCAGCGATGCGGGGTACAACTACACGCTGAACAATACCTATGACCAAAGCTCGATCACCACGACCGCCCTGAGCGTGACGAAGGCCTGGCAGGACGCAGAAGGAAATGCTTTGCCTGAGGAGCAATGGCAGGATGTGCAGATTCAGCTGTACCGCAAGGTGAAGGGTTCTACGGATGCTCCCACGCTGTATGTGTATGACAAGTACGATACTTTCATCATCAATGCTGAGAATGAGTGGACGAAGAACTTTGTTGAGCTGCCATGTCAGGTGATCAAAAATGGCGAGGTGCAGGTCGAGTACGAATACTCCGTGGAGGAGGTCACCACAGGCGATTTTGAAACGAATATCACCTATGGCGATGAGACTGCGGTCATCGCCAACAAGCTGATGGAGGATTCCGCCCAGATCCATGTGAAAAAGGTGTGGAACGGCGATACCACCAGCGTGAAGGTGTATCTGCGCAGATATGAGCAAGCGGTGACAGCAACTGACGAGAACGGCGGGGAAACGCTGGGCGAGAAGATTGCGGATACCGACTTCAATGCGGACAACGCGCAGTATATCACCCTGGATGGCACGACCACCACAGGCTCCTTCACCAAGCTGGAGAAGAGTGCCACGGTGGACGGTACCAAATACTACTACTTCTACTATGTGGAGGAGGATGCAGACGACGCAGCCAACTACACCGTGACCTACGATAACAACGACGGCGCGGCAGGCAATACGGCGGATGCGCCCATTATCATCACCAACACGAAAAATGTCACCGGCGTGACGGTTGCCAAGGTATGGCAGAATGCCGATGGCACTGCCATGACCGAAAACCTGCCGGGCAGCGTGAGCTTTACGCTGTGGCAGGTGGCAGGGGAGAACGCGACGCAGTATCCGGATGCTGAAACAAGCTACACGCTGAATGCAGACAACGGGTGGAGCATGACCCTCTCTGACCTGCCCAGAGTGAGTGCCACCGGTGAGACCTACACCTACCAGGTGCAGGAAGCCGCTGTTGAAGGCTTTGTGACGAGCTACACCGGCAATGGCGTGGCGCAGGGTGACATTACGATCACCAACAAGGCCACGCGGCTGACCATCGGCAAGACCTGGATGGAAGCGGATGGCCAGACACCCTGGACGGAACACAGCAACACAGTCGTGTACTTGCAGGTAAGCAAGGATGGTGCTGTGCTGGGCAAAGAAGCGCTGCTGAAATATGTGGATGCAAGTGCTGTCTCTGCTGATGGCTGCCTGATGATCACCGGAACAAGCAATGTCACGCTGGATAAGCTTCCGCTGGGAAGCTACACGGTGAACGAGGTCGGCTACAGCACAGATGGCGGCACGACGGTCACGCAGCTGACAAGCGACACAGCTTCGGAATGGAAAGTCAGCGACAGTACAGGCGCTACGCTGACGGAAACCGCCCACACTGGCAGCATCACCGTGACCAACACCGCCCGCACCAGTCTGACTGTGACCAAGCAATGGGAAGGCCTGGCGGAAGGTGAGAATCCTCCGTATACGGTGTACTTGAGGGTGAAGGATGCAAACGGAGTGGCGATTGATCCCACGAAGTATGGCGTGACTGCGGATTACATCCACACCCAGGATGCGGAAAACTGGTTGAAGTTCACCAAGGGGAGCATCACCTTGCGCGACCTGCTGCCGGGGAACTACACGGTGGAAGAGGTGGCGTACCTGGATGGTGACACCATTGTGCTGCTGAGTGGATCCACCGAAACACCCTTTACTGCTGGCGCTGCACAGAATGTGACGCTGGGAACAGCGGCAGCGGCGACGGTGGTGAATAAGGCGAAGCAGTCTGTGACAGGCTCGTTGACTGTGAAAAAGGAGTGGATCAGACGAGGCTCTGGCGATGTCAGCTTTGAGCTGCACCAGGTAGCGACGCCGAAGACCAATGTTGGTGAACCTGCTGAATACGTAGATATTGACTTTGTTATCTCGTATGAAGGAAATGTCAAGAACAAAGTGACGAAAAGGTTCGCAAAAGGGTCTGTGGTTACGTGGTATCCTACGTGGAACTTCAATGGCAACTGGTATCCGGGCTTTGAAGGCGATGCTAACAACGCTGCGGTGGAATATGGCTCGATTACCTATAGTTGGGATGGCGGAAGCCAGTCTATCAGCGGCGGTGCTCCTGTGCCGGACGGCCAGAAGGTCGATTACACAATAAACGTTGGTACTGTTAACAACAGCGGTACGGTGACTTGGGCGGTTAGAGGCAATTTTGAGGGCCAATCCAGCTGGAGTGGCTGTACAACGGAGCAGGATCGCTTCTGGGCGCAGGGCTTCAAGGTGGATGGAACGGACACCGTGGTTGGTACGTTTAGCACCAGCGGAGGAAGCAAGACCTTCACCAATCTGCTACTGGAGGATGATAACTACACCTACACATACTATGTGAAGGAGCCGAACAGCGACTGGGTCACATCGTATACGTCAACGGTTGTGAACGGTAGTGAGCAAATCACCATTCACAATATGTGGATCGAGAATTCGATAAAAATAACAAAGGCATGGCTTGACCCGGAGGGACAGACGATGGCTGCACCGACGGGGTATAGCATCGACTTTGAGCTTTATCGAGTAACGAAATCTGCAAACGATGAAGAGATAGCCACACTGATTGATACATACACATTGAACAGCGGAAATAACTGGACAATCACGCTGAATGATGTTGCAGATCAGGGGAAATACCACATCAAAGAGGTGGCTGTGAAGGATGGCAGCGGAACATCGAAACTAAGCAGTTATGATGTGAAGTATTCCTATGGCTCGGAACTGACGGAGTTGAATGCAGATGGGCTGTGGGTTACTATCAATGGCTGGTGGAAGGCTGACCTGTATCTGGTCAACCAACTTCGCGCCACCTACACCCTCCCGGAGACGGGCGGGGGAGGCACACAATGGTATACGGGCGGAGGAGCCTTGCTGGCTGGCGTGGCGCTGACGCTGCTGTATAGAGGGAATAAGCGGAAAAGGAGGGCAGAGGAATAATCGGCTTTCCTGAAACGCAATGAAACTAAACGACAAAAGAGAAAGGAAAACAACCATGACTACGATGAAGAAACTGGTTGCCCTGCTGCTGGCGGCTATGATGCTGCTGGCCGTGATGAATGTGGCGGTGGCGGAGGGGACTTTGACCGGCGGTTCCATTACCATCAACGATGCCATTTCTGGACAAACCTATAATGCATACCAGATTTTGTATCTGGAAAGCTATGATGCTCAAAGTGGCGTTTACTCTTACAAAGCAAACTCTGCGTGGGCAGATTGGTTGGCTACACAGACTGATTATGTCAAAATTGATCCGCAGGGTTATGTGACTTGGGTTGATGGAGCGGATGTTGCTGACTTTGCTGCATTGGCTAAGACACAGTTGTCCGGTAAGACGGTGGCTGCTACTGCCACGGCGAGCAGCGAAACCGTGACGCTTTCCAGTTTGAATTTGGGTTACTATTTGCTTGATACTACTCTGGGTGCTCTTTGTTCTTTGGATACCACCAATCCTAATGTTGTGATGGAAGAAAAGAACGAAGTTCCTACCATTACTAAGGAAGTGCAGGAAGATTCCGATTCCAGTTGGGGCGAAACCAATGATGCGGATGTTAATCAGACCGTGAACTATCAGGCGACCATTACGGTGAAGGCAGGTGCAGAAAACTACGTTCTGTACGATAAGATGTCCGAAGGCTTGAATTTTAACTCGGATGTTATTGTAAAGATTGGCGAAACGGTTGTTGACGCAAGTAATTATACCGTAAGTGAAAATGTAACAGGTGGTGAGGGTGAAAACGCACAGGCTTACACTTTTGCGGTTGAATTCAAAAATGAATATATTTCTACCCTCGCGGCTGGTACGGAAATTGTCGTTACTTACTCTGCTACTCTGAACGAAAAAGCTCAGGTTGGCCTTACTGGCAACCCGAACGAAGTCATTCTAAAGTATGGTGACGAAAGCAAGCCTTCGTGGACTCCTAAGGACGAAACTATCACCTATACTTGGGATATGAAGGTTGTCAAGTATACCAATGTCACTACTACAACAACTGTTGAAGGTGAAGAGCTGCAGACTAAAACGCAGGAAGTTCCGTTGGCGAACGCTACGTTCAAGCTGTGTACCGATACCGCTGGCGAAAAGGTCATGAAGTTCCACGATTTGGGCGAAAACAAGTATGAAGTGTGCGCAAAAGAAGATTGTACTGTAAGTCATGTAACTGAAATCACCACGGATTTGACTGGTACATTCGACATTGAAGGCTTGGATGCGGATACCTACTACCTGTTCGAGACGGCTGCTCCTGCTGGCTACAATAAGCTGGCGGGCGCTGTAACTGTTACGATTACTGGTGCGACAAAGGCAGAAGGAAGCGATACCCTGTCTTATTCCACCGTTGAAACAAAGGTTGAAAACAAGAGCGGCACTGAGCTCCCCTCCACCGGCGGCATCGGCACCACCATCTTCTACGTGGTGGGCGGTGTGCTGGTTCTGCTGGCCGTGGTGCTGCTGGTCACCAAGCGCCGCGTGGGCGAGGAAAACTAAGCTGCTCATTGATGTGATCGGTTAACTGAACAAAGGCCCGCCGGGAGGGGAGTGCGCTTTCCTCCCGGCGGGGGAAACTCCCTCAGTCAGCGCAAGCGCTGACAGCTCCCTCGGGGAGGGAGCCTAAAACGCGAAAGGAGCGCCCATGAAGAAACGTTGGACAAATTGGCTGCTGGTGCTGGCTCTGCTTGTGGGCGTGGCCTTGATGGTCTATCCCACCTTCGCGGACTATTGGAATTCCTTCCACCAGTCCCGCGCCATCGCCAGCTATACGCAAACGGTGGCGACCATTGATAACGATCGGTACGACCAGATGTGGCAGGACGCCTTCGCTTATAACGAGGAGCTGCGCCACCGCACAAACCGATATTACCTGAACGAGGAGCAGCTGGCGCTGTATAATTCTCTGCTGGATGCCACAGGGCTGGGCATCATGGGGTATATTGAGATACCCTCCATCGGCGTTTCGCTCCCGGTTTACCACACCACGTCCGAGGCGGTGCTGCAGGTCGCCGTGGGACACATTGAGGGTTCGTCCCTGCCTGTGGGCGGCGAAAGCACCCACAGCGCGCTTTCCGGCCACCGGGGACTGCCCTCGGCTACGCTGTTCTCCAACCTGGACAAGGTGGTGATCGGCGACACCTTTGCATTGAAAATATTGGATCAGACGCTGACCTATCAGGTGGATCAGATTCTGATCGTTGAACCATATGACCTGTCTGGATTGGAGATCATTGAAGGGCAGGATCTGTGCACGCTGGTCACCTGCACGCCCTATGGCATCAACTCCCACCGGCTGCTGGTGCGGGGGCACCGCATTGAAACGCCGGAGGAGGAGAAGGTCATCCGTGTGGTGGCCGATGCGGTGCAGATCGAGCCGCTGCTGGTGGCTCCGGTGGTGGCAGCGCCGCTACTGCTATTGTTGCTCATTATGCTGATGATCTCCACCAGCGGCAGGAATACCAGGAAAAGCAAGAAACGAAAGGAGCGGTAAACCGTGATGGACAGGTGCAAACGACTGCTGTGCGTGCTGCTGTGCCTACTGCTCCTGCCCTGCGTGGCCTGTGCCGGGCAGGGGAGCATCACCCTGAGCCTGATGGTGGAAGGGAATGGCCTGGCGGGGGCGGAGTTCAGCGTTTACCGCGTGGCCGCGCTGGTGAACGGGGCAAGCTTTGCCCTGCTGCCGGGCTATGATGCGGGCGATTACGATGTGAATAAGCTGGAAAGCGCCGGGGACTGGGCAGCACTGGCTGAATTGCTGGCAGGCCAGGCGACTTCCGGCGGGACAAACGTGACAACCAACGAAAGCGGTCTGGCGAAGCTGGATGGCCTGGAGGACGGCATGTACCTCGTGGTGGGCAAAAAGGCGGAGTTGGGCGGCTGGACGTATGATTTTGCGCCCTTTGTGATGTCCCTGCCGGGCAAGGAAGATGGCGGCTGGAGCCGCGACGTTCAGGCCGATGTGAAGCATGAGCGGGAGCCGGTGAAGTGCGACATCCGCATGGTGAAGCTGTGGAAGGACGAGGGCTACACCAAGCAGCGGCCGGAGAGCATCAAGGTCGATCTTATGCGCAACGGCGAAAAGCACATGGAGCTGGAGCTGAACGCCGCCAACAACTGGAGTCAAATAGTGACCGGGCTGGAGAGCATCCATGAGTGGACGGCCAGGGAGCAGGTGCCGGAGGGCTACCAGGTGGAATACGCCTGGCAGGAGGGCGCGCTGGTGATCACCAACACGCTGATCAAAAAGCCTGCTCCGCCGCCGGATATTCCCCAAACCGGGCTGACCTGGTGGCCGGTGCCGGTGCTGGACATCCTGGGCGCGGTGCTGTTCATCATTGGCTGGGCAATGCGCCGGAGGGAGAGCATCGAGCATGAAGAAGCGTAAGGGAACGGTGCTGATGGCGCTGGGACTGGTGCTGATGCTGGCAGCCCTGGGACTGACGGTGTACAACATGCGCACGGAAATGCAGGCTGGGGAGACCTCGGCCATGGTGGTGGAGCAGCTGCGGGTGCAGCGTGCCGAGCAGCGCAGCACCGCCACGCCTGTACCTGCGGCCACGCCCGAGGCGACGGCGGAAGCCGTGGCGGAAGCAACGGAAGCACCCCAGGCCACCCAGGCGGTGCTGCCGCTGGCCACCGTTGCGCCGGACTACATCCGCTTTCCGGACATGGAAATGCCCACGGTGGAGATGGACGGGGAAATGTACATCGGCACGGTGGAGATCCCGGAACTGGGGCTGGTGCTGCCGGTGATGAGCGAGTGGAGCTATCCCCGGCTGAAAAAAGCGCCCTGCCGCTTCAGCGGCTCGGCCTACACGGGCGACCTGATCATAATCGCCCACAACTACGTGTCCCACTTCGGCAACCTGAAAAAGCTGCGTCCGGGCGCAACGGTGCGCTTTGTGGACATGGCGGGGAATGTATTCTGCTATGAGGTGGCGGAAACGGAGATCCTGCAGCCTGACCAGATCGAGGCGCTGCAGGGAACGGACTATCCGCTGACGCTGCTGACCTGCACCCTGGGCGGCGAGACCCGCGTGACCGTGCGGTGCGACAAGGTGATGGAGATTCCGGCAAGGTAAGCAAAGAAGGCAACGGCTGAAAAACGCCGTTGCCTTTTATGGTGTCATTGCGGGTTGGTGAGAATATGCATGCCCTCCGGGGTGACACGTTCCTCCAGGCGGCCATCGTGGTAGAGATAGGCGGTCTGGGGTGCATCGTGGGCGAGGCTCAGGCGACCCACGGAGACCTCGTAGGCCATTTTGCTGATGACGCTGCCGTCGGCCAGCTGCTTTTGATAGGCGCGGGACTGGAAGCGCCCCAGCAGCTGCACTTTATCGCCCACCTTCAGGTGGGAGGCGAAGCGGGCGGTGCGTCCCCAGGTGATGCAGGGGATGTAGTCGCTTTTGCCGTAGGCGCGGTTCACCGCCAGCATCAGGTCGGCGATCTCACGGCCGAAGGGCGTGGTGCGATAGCTGGGCGGCTTGCACAGCGCGCCGGTGAGGGCGACCTGATTGGGGTTTTCGCCCGTATCGGTGGGGAGGAGGCGCTGCACGAAGCCGGTGATCAGCAGCCGGCCTGCGCCTTCCACCACCTTGTTATAGCTGCGGAGCTGGCCTTCCATGGCCAGAGGGGTGCCGATCTCCATGGGCTGGCCGTCCATCAGCCGCTCGCTGAGGGTGATGGGCAGAAGATCCTCCGCGCCGGAGAGCCGGGGCACGGAGAGCGTTGCGTAGTAGAACTTTTCACCAAAGACCTCGTGGCCGTAGACCGGGGCTTCGGTGAGAATGCCGCTGAGATGCAAGGAGTTTCCCGTTTCTTCCATGTGGATCACCTTTCCTTTTGTCGTTATTCGGCGCTGGCCACCGGGCGCTGCTTGCCCTGCACGTCGATGGTGGTTGCGCCTTCCAGGAGGATCTCTCGGGCGGGGATCATGGTGAATCCCTGCTGCTGATAGGTTTTCAGGATGGTGGGCAGGGCGTCAAGAATGTACTTGGAATCGTTGTGGAAGAGGATGATATCGCCCTTTTGCACGTTGTTGGTGGCCCGGCGGATCAGGTCGTCCACGCCCTTGTTCTTCCAGTCCAGGGAGTCGATGCTCCATTGCACCACCTCATAGCCCTCGCTGCGGGACACGGTGACCACCTCGTTGTCATAGTCGCCATAGGGCGGGCGGAAGGAGGTGGGGCGCTGGCCGGTGAGAGCTTCGATCTTATCGCTGCAGCCGTCCAGCTCCTGGATGATCTGCTCCTTGGAGAGCTTGCTCATCTCGGGGTGGGAGTCGGAGTGGTTGCCGATCTCGTGGCCGCGAGCGGCGATCTCCTTCACCAGCTCCGGGTATTTGTCCACCCAGATGCCCACCAGGAAGAAGGTGGCCTTGGCGTTGTATTCGTCCAGCAGGTCGAGGATGCGCAGGGTCTGGTCGCCGCCCCAGGAGGCGTCGAAGGACACGGTGATCACGCTGTCCTCCCGCTCCACGCAGTACACGGGCAGCTCCCGCTTCACGGCCAGCACGGTGGTGGCGTCCTGCTGCAGGGGGCCTGCATAGCAGACGGTCAAAAGCGCCAGGGCGCAGCACAGCGCTGTTTGCCGCAGAAGCCAGGGGGTGAGGATGCGCCGCCTGGGAGGCGGGGGCGCCTCCTGCCAGATGAGGGCGCGGCGGGGCTTGGGCTTGAGGGGTGTGGGTTGTGACATGGGTCTGCCACCATCCTTTCAACATTGTATGCGGCGCAGGGCGGGGATAGTCCGCCATCGGCAAAGGTAGTGCTTTTGCGACAAAAGTAGCGGCGCTGCCCATTGCCTGGTGGTGAGAGCTTATGATGGCAGGAGAAAAAATATTTTTGCAGAAAGGGAACCTGAAAGCATTCATGAGGGTCTAACAGGTGACTGCAGTCAAGAGCAAAGGAGCTGTCAACGTGGAGAACGAGGCCTTTACCCGCGCCGTGGTGGGCATGGCGGACACGCTTTACCGCGTGGCGGCCACCCAATTGCGCCAGCGGGCAGACCAGGAGGACGCCGTGCAGGAAGCCCTGCGCCGTGCCTGGGAAAAGCGGCACCGCCTGCGGGATGAACGCTATGTGCAGACCTGGGTGATCCGCATTCTGCTGAACGAATGCCACCGGATGCAGCGGCGCATGGCGCGGACGATGCCGGAGGAGGATATCCCGGCCGTTCACCGGGATGAGGACGGCAAACTGAAGGAAGCGCTGCTCCAACTGGAAGAGCGCTACCGGGTACCGATCCTTTTGCACTACGTTGAGGGCTATGACATTGCGGAAACAGCGGCCATGCTGCGCATTCCCCAGGGAACGGTGAAATCCCGCCTGGCCAGGGGGCGCAAGGCGCTGAAGCAACTGTTGGACGAGGAGGCGTTTGAGGAATGAAAACGGCTGAGCAATTCAGAAACAGCATCGGCAAGGCAGATGAAGCCTTTGTGCAGGGCATTCGTCAAACGCTGAGGTCGCTTGAATGCGAGGAGGAAAAGCCTGTGAAGAAAAAGATCAGTATGGGTCTGGTGCTGGCGGCGGCCATCATGCTGCTGACGGTAACCGCCGTGGCGGCGGGACAATGGGGGATCGTGAGCTTTCTGGAGGATCGGGGCATGACGCCGGAGAACGGCGTGCTGCTGACTGAAATGCCTCCCCAGGCAAGCCAGGCCGACGAAATGCTGCGGGTAACCATTGAGGAAGCGCTGAGCGATGGGGAAAGACTGTATCTGGCCATAACCGCCAAGGCTGTGAAGGACAAGACGCTGGTGGTTCCCTATGTGAACGACATTGCCGCCGAAGGCACACTGAGCGTGATGAACAATCCCGACTACGACAAGACGCTTTCGGTGAAGGAATACGCCCAGACGCATGGGTACGACTATGTACTGAGTCTGTTTATGAACGAGCAGATCGTGCAGACACTCTCCAACCAGAGCAAGGATCAGTTCACGGGCTTGGAATATGCCTACTACGATCACATGGAGGACGGCACACTGCGGATGATCCTGCAATATGGCTATGAGGTGGACGAGGACTATGGCTACCCGGAGCGGCTGGACATGGTGTCGATCGGGTTTGTGCCGTGGGAGTTCAGCGCGGAAAACGGGTGGATGCCCACCCACGATTCCTCGCAGGTGGTGAATGTGATGGCCGACCTGGCCTTCTACGTCAGCGAGGAGACCCGCCGCAGCGTGAATGAGGATGCTCACGACATTGTGGGCTACCGTGGTGCCATTGAATACGTGGCCTTTACACCCTACACTGAAGAGGAGGCCGCGGTGAGCATTCTGGTGGATATGTCCAAGCAGGAAAACGATGCCTACTGGATGACCGGCCCGGATTATGTGCTGGTGGACGACGAGGGCAAGGCGCTCTGCAAAGTGGACATGGCCTATGGCTATGACGTGTTTGTGGGCGGCGGCGAACCGCAGCTCTTCCATGGCACCATTCCGGCTGAATACATGCCCGAGGACAAGGTGACCATCCGGCTGCAAAACTGGAATAACAAGAATATCATCTACGACGAATACACCTACACCTTGAAGTAAACAAAAACAGCGCCCTTCCAAGTGCCGGAAGGGCGCTGCAAATTATATGCGTATTGTAGGAGAAAGTCGCCGCTTTTTCGGGAGAGCGCGAGGAAGGGTAGGCTGCGCTGCCAGTGGCAGAAGCAGCAGCCTACCCTTCCAATGAGGCACAGAGTTCAGGCAGCTTTAGCTGCATGAACGACAATGCCGAATTGTGAGGTCGGGCTTTTTCTCAGAAAAAGCCGCCTCTCGCATCTTTCACTCGCGTTCTTTTAGCGTTCCCCCCACGTCGAAGTGGCGGGTGTCGGCGTTGAAGCCGGAGAAGGAGAACTCGTTGGCCAGGCGGCGGAGCTCGCTGCGGATCTCCTGGCCGGGGAGGATCTCCAGGTTATAGTTGACATCGAAGCGGGAGAGGCAATGGGTCTTCATGGTGTCGATGCCCAGGGCATTGCAGCACCAGTCCATGTATTTGGTATTGTTGACGTGGCCGTTGATGTCCAGGTCGGTATAGACGGGGATATGGGTGCCGGTTTCCAGCGTGCCGGAGACCTCGGCCACGGTGGCGGGCAGGCCAAGGGGCGCCAGGAGGTCGCTGTTATCGGGCATGAGAGCGGCGCAGATGTCCGGCTTGGCCATCTTGCGGGTGTTCACGTCCAGCAGCACCCACAGGCTGCCTGCACGGCCGATCTCCTCGCCCTGCTCGTTGCGGAAGATAAAATAACGGGGGAAGAACCAGCGGCGCACGGGCATGGGGAAGGTCTCGATGGAGACGGTCTCGCCGATCTTGGGATAGCGATCCATCACCACCTCCACGCGGGTCAGCACCCACACAACGCCCTTTTGCAGAAGCGCGTTGCGGCCAACGCCGATCAGCGTGCCGTGGATGCCGGCCATTTCCTGCATCACTTCCAGAATGGCGCTGGGCTTCCATTGCCCGGTGAGGTCGCAGTCCTTGGTGAGGATGCGCACATCCTCGCGATAAGTTTTCATCATGAGTCAATCAGCCTTTCTGTACATGGAAATAAGGATGGGGAGCGTTTGCAAAAGCTGGGTGAGATAGCCGATGGGGACGAAGGTGCCTTCCCGCACCATGCGGCGGATATCGGCGGGGGTGGCGTACTGCACGGCGCAGACCTCGCCAGGCTGAAGCTTCAGGGTGGAGAGGTCAACATCCTGGCAGAAGAGGTACACGTGGTGCAGCCCCTTGGCACCAAGAAACTCAAAGACCTTGCCGCCGTGCTCGAAATCGGGGGTGAAGCCGATCTCCTCCTGGGTTTCGCGGAGGGCGGCGGTATCGGGTTCCTCGCCGGAAACCACCGCGCCGCCAGCGCTTTCGCACCAGTAGGAAGGCCAGTTGGGCTTGGCAGGATCGCGCTGCTGGATGAGGAACTCGCCCCGGCTGTTGACGATCCACACATCCACCACAGGCCAGTACATGCCCTGGGGCGCTTCCTCGCCCCGGCGGATGGTGATGCCGGTGGGGTTGCCCTTGGCATCGAACAGGTCAAGCATTTCGTCCTTCACAAATATCACCTCGATGGGAAGTATTATAGCGCGAACAGCGTGAAAACACAAGGTTGAATTGTGCACAAAGGCATGGGCGCGGGGATGGGTGAATAGGATACGGTGAACGAAAAAAGGGACGAGCAAATGCCCGTCCCTTTTTTGAAAGAAAGGGGGTCAGGAGAATAACGGGATCAATCCTTGGCGGCCTTCAGCTCATCAAGGCACTTTTTGCACACGAGCTTGCCCTTGTAGGGGACAACATCGCGGGCATCGCTGCAAAAGACGCAGCTGGGATGATACTTTTTGAGGATGATCTCGTCGCCATCGACAAAGATCTCAAGCATATCCTTGACACCGATATCCATGGTTCTTCTCAATTCGATGGGCAGCACGACACGGCCCAGGGTATCGAGTTGGCGCACAACACCTGTGGATTTCATGAAGATCAAGTCCTCCTTGAGTAAACAATAATGGGAATGCTTTCAGTTCAATTCATATTTTATTAGGATTGTCGGAACTTGTCAAGAGCTGTTTTATAATTATAACGAAATTCCGAGGTGAAGATTAAGTGAACAAAGTGTGGTGCTGGCTGATTGTGACAAGCTGTACAATAGCAATGCTGACAGACCAGAGCGCCGCTGCAGCAGGGCAAATGCTGCAAAGCGGGCAGGGCGCTGTGGAGCTGGTGCTGACGCTGGCTGGCTCCATGGTGCTGTGGAGCGGGGTGATGGAGATTTTGACCCGAACCGGCGATGTGGAACGTCTGGGCAGGCTGCTGGCACGGGTGCTGGCTCCACTGTTTGGCGGGCTGAAGGATCGGGATTGCTGGGCGGCCATGGGCATGAACATGGCTGCCAATGTGCTGGGCTTGGGCAATGCGGCCACCCCGGCGGGGATCCGGGCGGCGCAGCTGCTGGAAAAGCAGGGCGAGGCTGGCCTGCGGGCGCTGGCCATGCTGCTGGTGCTGAACAACGCTGGCCTGCAGCTGCTGCCCACCACGGTGATGACGCTGCGCAGCGCGGCGGGGGCGGCCAATCCGGCGGATGTGTGGCTGCCGGGGATGGCAGTCTCCGGTGCGGCAACGCTGTGCGGGTTGGCGCTGATGGGGATGATCAACCGGGGAGGCATGAAGCGTGGGTGAGGGCATGGTGCTGGTGGTGGTGGCGCTGATCGTTTTGCGGGGCATGATGAAGGGCGTGGATGTGTATGGGGCGTTCGTTCAGGGAGGGAAGCAGGGCATGGATGCGGCGCTCCGGCTGCTGCCAGCCCTGTGCGCCATGACCATGCTGCTGGCGGTGATGGGCGCCTCCGGGCTGAACCGGGTGCTGACCAGCCTGCTGGCACCGCTGATGCGGCTGATGAACCTGCCGGAAGAGGTGACGCCCATCCTGCTTTTGCGGCCGCTGAGCGGCTCGGGCAGCATGGCGGCATTGCAGCAGGTATTTGCGCAATGCGGCGTGGACAGCCGGGCGGGGAGGATCGCCTCGGTGCTGGTGAGCGCCTCGGAGACCATCTTCTATACCATGACGGTGTACCTGGGAGCGACGAACATCCGCAAGCTGCCCTGGGTGCTGGCGGTGTCGCTGGCGTCGTATGTGGTGGGGGCGGCGGTGTGCGGGGCGGTGATACATTAGCGCTTGCAGGAACAGGCAAACTCATGTATAATAGGATAAGTGCTGAATGCAAGGAGTACACTTTTTATGCTGAAATTGACAGGCGACAGCCGGGACGTGGCTCGCGCTGCTGTGATGCTGGCCATGACCGCTACCCGCGAGGACGAGGCCGAGATGAAGGCTGAGCTGGCCAGGAGCGGCATCCAGGCTGCGGCGGTGGATTACGGCGGGGAGTTCGTGACCTCGGTGATGAAGATGGTGGAACGCGCTGTGGTGGCTGCCAAGCGTGAGAGCATCATCGGCGATACCTCCCACGAGGAGGGCGTGGTGGCTGGTGCTGCCCGCGAGGCGCTGAGCCAGGTCAGCACCAAGGCTCTGGGGCTGAACGTGGGCGGAAAGATCGGCGTGGCGCGCTGCGGCGAGCATGTGGCGGTGGCGGTGTTCTTCGCCATTGGTCTGGTGCACCTCAATGAGGTGTGCATCGGCATGGGTCACCGCACGATTGCAAACAGAGGATAATAAGGAGGCAGAAATATGCCCTTGAATATTGCCATGGACGGCCCTGTGGGCGCCGGCAAGTCCAGCATTGCGGCGGAAGTCGCCAGGCGGCTGGGCATTTTGCACCTGGACACGGGCGCCATGTACCGTGCCATTGGCCTCACGGCGCTGCGCCGCGGGGTGGATGTGTCGGACGAAAACGCTGCGGTGGCCTTGAGCCGCGAGCTGGATATTTCCGTTGCCCATGAGGCGGACGGCCAGCATACTTTTGTGAACGGCGAGGACGTGACCGGGCTGATCCGCACGCCGGAGGTGAGCATGGCGGCTTCCTCCATCAGCAAATATCTGGGCGTGCGCCAGGGCATGGTGGCCTTGCAGCAGAAGCTGGCTGCCCAGACCCCTATGCTGGTGGATGGCCGGGACATTTGCCTGCGGGTGCTGCCCAATGCCACGGTGAAGATTTACTTGACGGCCTCTGCCGAGGAACGTGCCCGCCGCCGCTGGCTGGAGATGCAGCAGAAGGGCGCACCCGACACCTACGAGCAGGTGCTGGCCGACCTGAAAAAGCGGGACGACCAGGACATGAACCGGGAGGTGGATCCCCTGCGCCCCACGGAGGACGCGGTGATCGTGGACAGCACAGAAATGAATTTTGAGCAGGTGGTGGAGTACATTCTCGCCATCGTGAAGGAGAAAACGGCATGAGTGAAGCACAGAAGCCCCAGCGGAAGAAATCCTGGCTCTACGCCTTCCTGCGCGGCCTGGGCGATGCGGCCTTCCACACCGTGCTGCCGGTGAAGTATCATGGCGCCGAAAAGCTGCAGGGGGAGGAGCCCTTCATCGTGATTGGCAACCATCAGTGCTGGATCGACCCGGTGGTGATGGCGGTGCCGATCAAAAAGCGGCAGATCAGCCTGCTGGCTAAGCAGGAGATCGGCGCTGGCGGCAAGCTGAAGAAGATCATGGATAACCTGCACGTGGTGCTGGTGAACCGCCACAATACCGACATGGAGGCCATGCGCGCCTGCATGAAGGTGCTGCGGGAGGGTCACATTCTGGGCGTGTTTCCGGAGGGCACCCGCCACCACAAGGGCGTGATGGAGGAACTGGAGACCGGCGTGGCGATGATCGCCCTGCGTGCCGGTGTGCCGCTGATCCCCATGCTGATCCCCCAGAAGGTGCGTCCCTTCCGCCGCAGCCACTGCTATGTGGGTGAGGCGATCCCGCTGGACGACCTGCGGGAAAAGGGCATTAACAAGGATACCTGCGCCGAGCTTTTGCAGCGCATCACGGCCACTTATGCCGAAATGCTGAAGGCCGCGGAAGGAAAATAAGCCCCTGTGCAAAGTTTTTGGACATTTTTTTCAAACCTTGCAGGAATCGAAGGATTTGCGGAGAACATAGTAAAATCAGAGCATTTTGAAAGGACGTTTGCCTATGCCCATTGAAGTGGCTGCTCACGCAGGATTTTGCATGGGTGTTCGGCGGGCGGTGGAGGCTGCCTCTGCCGTGGCTGATGCAGGTAAACCCTCCTGCACACTGGGGGAATTGATCCACAATCCCCAGGTGGTGGAGATGCTCCGCAGCCGCAACGTGCCGCCGGTGGCTTCTGCTGAGGAAGCAGCCGGAAGACAGGTGCTGATCCGCAGCCATGGCGTTTCGCCGGATGTGATCGATAGCCTGCATCAGGCGGGCTGCGAGGTGCTTGACCTGACCTGTCCCTTTGTGGACAAGCTGCACCGCATTGTGGCCGAGGGTACTGCGGCAGACTGTCCGGTGATCCTGGTGGGCGAAAAGGAGCATCCCGAGGTGCGGGGCACGGCGGGGTGGTCCAAGGGCGAGGTCTATGTGGTGGCCACGCCGGAGGAGGCTTCTCAGCTGCCCGATCTGCCCAAGGCGCTGGCCGTGGCGCAGACCACCTTCCCCCCGGAGCGGTGGGAGGCCATTGTGGAAGTGCTGAAAGAAAAGGTGCAGGAGCTTTCGGCGCACAGCACCATCTGCTCAGCCACGGAGACCCGGCAGCGCGAGGCCAAGGAGCTGGCCCAGCGCATGGACGCGATGATCGTCATCGGCGGCCGGAACAGCGCCAACACACAAAAGCTCTATGCGGCCTGCAAAAGCAGATGCCCGCGAACCATTTTGGTAGAGTGCGCGGCGGAGATCCCGCCTGCCTTTGCAAATATTTATTCCGATAAAATTGGAATTACCGCCGGTGCGTCCACGCCCGACGGCTCACTTAAGGAGGTTGTAACCCGCATGACTGACATTGAGAACAAAGACTTCATGGCCGAAATCGAAGCTACCCTGGTGAAGATCCGCCCCGGCCAGACCGTGACCGGCACCGTCGTTCAGGTGACTGAGGACGAAGTGTGCGTCAACATTGGCTACAAGGCCGATGGTCTGATCAAGCGCAGCGATCTGACCCAGCAGGACGTCCAGCTGGGCGACGAGATCGAGGTTGAGGTCGTTAAGGTGAACGACGGCGAGGGCAACGTCCTGCTGAGCCAGCGTAACATCGTGAACCGCAAGGCTTGGGAAGCTCTGATGGCCAAGTACGAGGCCGGCGAGTATGTTGAAGCTGTGGGCAAGGAAGCCGTGAAGGGCGGCCTGATCGCCGACGTTGACGGCGTGCGCGCTTTCGTTCCCGCCAGCCAGCTGTCTCAGCGCTATGTTGAGAAGATCGCTGACTTCGTGGGCAAGGACATGAAGCTGAAGATCATCGAAGTGGACAAGCAGAAGAAGCGCATCGTTGCTTCCCGCAAGGCTGTGATGGCCGAAGAGTCCGCTGCCAAGAAGGCTGCTGCCTGGGAGAACCTGGAAGAGGGCATCGTGATCCACGGCATCGTTCGCCGCCTGACCGACTTCGGCGCCTTCGTTGATGTTGGCGGCGTGGATGGCCTGATCCACATCACCGACCTGAGCTGGGGCCGCATCAAGCATCCCTCCGAGGTCGTGAAGCCCAACCAGGAGATTGACGTGAAGATCCTGAGCCTGGACAAGGAGCGCGAGCGCATCCAGCTGGGCTACAAGCAGCTGCAGCCCCGTCCCTGGGACAACGCCACCGAGAAGTATCCCGAGGGCTCCATCGTTGAGGGCAAGGCTGTGCGCATCACCGAGTTCGGCGCCTTTGTGGAGCTGGAGCCCGGCCTGGACGGCCTGGTGCACATTTCTCAGTGCGCCCTGAACCGCGTCGCCAAGGTGGAGGACGCTGTGAAGGTCGGTGAGATCGTACGCGTGAAGGTGCTGTCTGTGGATCCCGAGAAGAAGCGCATCTCCCTGAGCATCCGTCAGGTGCTGGAAGAGGAAGCCTTCGAAGAGATCCCCGCTGAGGTGGAGTTCGAGCTGGTTGCCTCCGACGAAGCTCCCGTTGAGGAAGTCGCCGCTGAGGAAGCTCCCGAAGCCTAATCAAGCAAAACATCAGGAGGCAGGCTGATTGCTTGCCTCCTTTTTATTTCCATGAGGGAAGGGACGCATTGTGGGAAAGTGTATCATTATCGCGCCGCTGTATGCGGGGGAGCATCAGGCATACTTGCAGCCGGAAAAGGGGGATCTGCTGATCTGCGCCGACGGGGGCTATGATGCGGCGGTGAAGCATGGCCTGAAGCCGGATCTGGTGATCGGCGATTTTGACTCCATGCCTGCCGATCATGTGCAGGGCTGCGCGTGCATCACCCTGCCCGTCCACAAGGACGACACCGACATGGTGGTGTGCCTGGAGGAAGGCCGCAGGCGCGGGTATACCAGCTTCCGCATCGCCGGATGCCTGGGCGGACGGCTGGATCACACCATCAGCAACCTGCAGTGCCTGTACGACTGCGCGCTGCGGGGCGAGGACGCCTGGATGTGCGATGGGCAGAACCTGGTTTCCGTGCTGCTGCCGGGAAAGTATACCCTGCCGAGGATGGAGGGGTACAAGTTCTCGCTGCTCAGCTACTCGCCGGAGGTGACGGGGCTGACCCTGAACGGCACGGAATGGGAGCTGGACGATGCCACCCTGACCAACCGCTATCCCCTGGGCGTGAGCAATGAGATCGTGGCGCCCTGGGCAGAATTCTCCTTTGCGGATGGGGCGCTGATGGTGCTGTATAGCAAAGATATGTCCTTCGTGACAAACTAACAAAATCTGCGTTATTTCGCGAAAGTGGTATTGAGTCGCAGGGGGAAATCTGCTATAATCTCATCTATCTATTGTTGATAGGAGCGTACCGGCATGGTGGAAATGGGTAAGCTGCTGACAGAGGGCAAGGGCAAGCGCGTTTACGCAACGGAGGATCCCGGCAAGGCCATCGTGTATTTCAAGGACGAGGCCATGGCCTTCCATGGCTTGAAGCGCGGCCGCATCCTGGGCAAGGGCGAGGTCAACAACGCGGTGAGCCGCCAGTTCTTTCAGCTGCTGACGAAGAACGGCATTGAAAACCACTACCTGGAGCAGGTGGACAACCGGCACAGCCTGGTGAAAAGGGTGGAGATCATCCCCGTGGCGGTGAAGGTGCGCAACCGTGCCGCCGGCAGCCTGGCCAAGCGCTGCGGCTTCCCTGTGGGTGAAAAAATGGAACCCACGGTGGTGGAATTCTGCCTGAAGGACGATTACCTGGACAATCCGCTGGTCAACGGTACCCATATCCAGGCGCTGAAGCTGGCCACGGAAGAGGAGATCCGCCAGATTGTCCAAACCGCGCTGAAGGTGAACGACATCCTCACCGAATATATGAAGGAGATCAACATCGAGGTGATCGACTTCAAGCTGGAGTTCGGCCGCTATGAGGGGCGTATCCTGGTGGCGGACGAAATCTCGCCCGACACGGCGCGGTTCTGGGACTCCCGCACCCACGAGCCCCTGGACATCGACCGCTTCCGCCGCGACCTGGGCAATGTGGAGCAGGCCTATCAGGAGCTGCTGCACCGCATGATGGGCATGGACGAGGCCGAATAAGCCCCAAAGGAAGGTTTTTTCAAGAAAATATGGTGAATTCACCCCGCGGGAATATTGCATCCCGCGGCAAAGTGTGTTACAATAACCCGTGGTGTGCGCACAAGCGCGCACAGCCCCATGAGATCGCAGGAGGGAATCAATCCAATGAGCCACACCTATGAGAAACTTTCCAGCAACAAGGCCAAGCTGACCTTCGTTATCCCTGCCGAGCAGTTTGACGAAGCCATGCAGAAGGCTTATCTGAAGAACCGCAACCGCATCAACGTTCCTGGCTTCCGCAAGGGCAAGGCGCCCCGCAGCCTGATCGAGCGTATGTACGGCGAGGCCATTTTCTACGACGACGCGCTGGAGCTGGTCTTCCCCGAGGCCTATGATGCTGCCATCGCTGAGTACGACCTGAAGCCCGTGGATCGTCCCGAAGTGAATGTGGACGAGATCGGCGCTGGCCAGGATCTGAAGTTCACTTGCGAAGTGTTCGTCCGTCCCGATGTGGAGCTGGGCCAGTACAAGGGCCTGGAAGTGGAGATCACCAAGCAGACCGTGACCGAGGACGACATCAACGCCCGCATTGAGCAGGATCGCCAGAAGGCCGCCCGCACCATCGACGTGGAAGACCGCGCCGTGGAAGAAGGCGACACCGTGAACCTGGACTATGCCGGCAGCGTTGACGGCGTGGCTTTCCAGGGCGGCACCGCCCAGGGTCAGACCCTCAAGATTGGCTCTCACCAGTTCATCCCCGGCTTCGAGGAGCAGATGGTGGGCATGGCCATCGGCGAGGAGAAGGATCTGGACGTGACCTTCCCCGAGCAGTATCACTCCGAGGAGCTGGCTGGCAAGGCTGCTGTGTTCCATGTGAAGGTGAACAGCATCCAGAAGACCGAGATGCCTGAGCTGGATGACGATTTCGCCGCTGACGTGAGCGACTTCGACACCTTCGAAGAGTACAAGGCCAGCATCGTGAAGGAGCTGGAGGAGCGCGCCGAGAAGAACAACGACGTGACCTTCGAGAATGCTCTGGTGGAAAAGGCTGTCGAGAATGCCACCATCGACGTGCCCCACGCCATGATCCACGAGCAGCTGCACTACATGATGCGCGAAATGGAAATGCGTATGGCCTACCAGGGTCTGCGCATGGAAGACTACCTGAAGTACACCGGCCAGACCATGGAGCAGCTGGAAGGCGCTTATCATGGCGAGGCTGAAAAGCGCGTCCGCATCGAGCTGACCCTGGAAGCCATCCGCAAGGCTGAGGCCATCGAGCCCACCGAGGATGAGATCAAGGTGCAGATCGAGGAGCAGGCCAAGCGCATGGGTCAGGAGGTCGAGGCCTTCGAGAAGAGCCTGACCGACGAGCAGCGCTCCTACCTGGCTGATTCCGCCGCCGTGCAGAAGGTCGTTGACCTGCTGAAGGCCGAGGGCAAGGCTGTGGAGAAGAAGGAAGAGGTCGCCGAGGAGAAGCCCGCTCCCAAGAAGAAGGCTGCCCCCAAGAAGAAGAAGGCCGAGCCCAAGGCTGAGGAAGCCGCCGAGTAAGGCATTCAACTGAATAAGCAAAGCTTGCGCGAGAGGTGGCCTCATGCGGTTTGACCGTTTGTGCTGCCTCTCGCGTTTCAGATTTTCCAAGCATAGCATGGGCAAGCCTTGCATAGAATAGAAGGACGGCCTGTGCATCATGCGCAAGAAGGAGGTATGACGCAATGACGCTTGTACCCATGGTCGTGGAGCAGACCAACCGTGGTGAACGCTCCTATGACATCTACTCCCGCCTGCTGAAGGATCGCATCGTGTTCCTCTCCGGCGAGATCGAGGACAACATGGCCAACCTGGTGGTGGCGCAGCTGCTCTTCCTGGAAATGGAAGACCCGGATGCGGACATCAGCCTGTATATCAACAGCCCCGGCGGCTCGGTGACGGCGGGCATGGCGATCTACGACACCATGCAGTACATCAAGCCCCAGGTGCGCACCGTGTGCGTGGGCATGGCGGCTTCCATGGGCGCGTTCCTGCTCATGGCTGGTGAAAAGGGCAAGCGCCTGGCGCTCCCCAACGCCGAGGTGATGATCCACCAGCCCCTGGGCGGCGCCCAAGGCCAGGCCACCGATGTGGCCATCCGCGCCGAGTGGCTTTTGAAAACCAAAACCAAAATGACCAAGATGATGGCCGAAATGACCGGCCAGCCCATCGACAAGGTCAAGGCCGACGTGGAGCGCGACTACTTCATGGACGCCGAAGAAGCCCTGAACTACGGCATCATCGACGAGATCTATCAGCCTAGGGCGAAGTGACGGGGGCTGAAACCTACGGTTTCAGGCTTCCCTTGTTTCGGCTACGCCGACCAGAGGGGGCATTCTGCCCCCTCTGGACTCCCCTGACCAAAGGGTCTTCGACCCTCTGGACTCCCCTTTTGGGGGAGTGGGGCGGGGTGGAGGAGAGAAGGGGTCACGGCGCATGACGGATGCGCCGCGACGCGGGGGAAGCGGCGTTCCACCTCATCAGTCGCCTTAAGGCGACAGCTTCCCCTCAAGGGGAAGCCTTTGGCGGAAAGCATACACCTT